>JAFGLP010000019.1 GCA_016927965.1 Dehalococcoidia bacterium | reverse complement strand
CCCACCTTGAGCCCGGCATGCTGCTCAGGTTCAATAAGAATCCCTTAAGGTTCTGGCACGGCTGGGCCAACCTGGGACCGCTGGAGGAGTTCCTCAACGAGCGCCTGGCAAGCTACACGGGGACGGCCCATCCCGAACAGGTCACCTTCGATGATATCGCTCTGCCTATGACGGTCACCGCAGCCCGCTCGGACGGCTTCACCGAGTTTATGGGCATGACTGGCCCCGACCGGCAGTTCAGGTTCGGCGGCCAGCACTGGAAAGTGATCGGGGCGCCTATAATCAGGGCGGTGATCGCCGGGTGGACAATGAATACGTACATCGAGCCTGCCAGGCTGAATGGCCAGGTTTACCGCGATGGGGGCGGCACCTTCTATGACCCGTCTCTAATGGTGGCCTGCATGGACCCCGAGCTGACCAACCTGATCGCCATCCACCTCAATCACCCGGAGGGCGATACATTCAACCTGCCGCATAAACCGGATATCGCCAGGATTATACTGGATACCCATAATTACACCTTCCCCGAGGAGCACCGCCGCATGCGCATGCTGTCCACGCTGCTTTACAACCATTTCCGCCTGCGCCTGTATGCAGGATCGCAGGGCATCGACACGGGTCCGGATTTCCGGCGCAACTGGAAACTGGAAGATACAGGATACCTGTAAATCGGCAAAGGGCAGGTGATCAACAGAGAACCGTTACTTGTACGGCAGTACCAGTAAACGCCCTTCCAGCAACACCAACATGATGTCACGGGCAGCAGACGCATTCACTTGAGAAACGAGCATCTCCACGTCGTTTTCCGATAGTTCCGGTGCCTCTCCCACCGGTTCCCCCACATATTGAACGGTGCGGACCTTATACCCCAGCCGCTGCTCTAAAACAGCGATAACAGGCGCTCTCTTATCGCCGATTATCACGGTAATGCTCTTGCGGGCGGCTGAAACCTCTGCTCCCAGCTGTTGGTCCTGCCTGGCAATCTGCCAGTGGTATATCAGCAGGGGAATGGCGATAAAAACCGTCTGCAGGCTCCAGCGGGAGTTACGCAGGGCTTCCAGCCCCAGGCTGCCGGTAAGGATTCCATTCAACAACTGGTACACTATATTCACCAGGTCCGCAGCTATCATCACCACGGAAGCCCCGATAATCACATACAGGTAAATCCTGCGCGAGCGGGCGCTCCTTTCATTTAAGCCCTCTTTTTCGGTAGATCCTGTTATGCGTTGCCAGTATAACCACCAGATGGGGATGGCAACCAGCAGCAGGGAAATCCCCAGGCTGAGATTATTATTCCACCAATCCGGCTCGATGACCTCCGCGGGATTAAGCGCCTTAACGGCCCAATCCAGCGGAATCCCCAGCAGTATAATCAGCCCGGCAACCAGCGTCCCCAGACCCAGGAAAGACATCAGGTAATAATGCACCCTGCGGGCAGAAAGCTGGTGCTGGCGCTCGGCGGCCGATTCCTCCTGCGCCAGCCACAGGTGATAAAACCAGATGCAAAATGCCACGATCACAGCGGGGACGGACCACCCCAGAAACTGGAAATAATTGACGATATCCCGATCACCACCCATAGCCCAGTACAAAACCTTATGCAGGGTGACCGTGAGCGCAATCAGACCTGCAAGGGCGCCGCCCAGGATAGTCAGCAGATAAAAATAAACCTGCCTTAAAGAGGAGCCTGCATCTTCCCTCACACAGTTAAACCAGAAGAAAGCCCAGTAAAGGCCCCCCATAAGCAGCCAGGCAATTGTATTTTGTGTCGCGTTGTTCCAGAAAACGCTTTGCACAAGTTTGCCCTGCCAGATGGGCAGGGAAATAAAAGCCGCGTCCAGCACCTGCACCAGCCCGACAGACAGACAGATCAGGCCGGCAGCAGAAAACCCGTAGGCATACCACCGCCGCAACGTCTTAGCCACCGGGGTCGTATACTCCTCTTTTTCAGATATGCGCCAGTAATAGAACCATACAATAGCAGACACCATCAGCGTCGCCAGGCTGACATGGTTGAATTTTTCCACCGGGAAGCCTGCCAGCATCCATTTCAGCAAAACGGGCAGGGTAACCATCACTAGGAAAGCGAATACTATGAGTATGATATTCAGGAAGAAGACCCGCAGGGCAGACCCGGCCTCATTTTTGTCGCGTTCCGCCTGGCGCAGCATGGCATGCCAGAAAAGGAACCATAGCGGACCCCCGATCACCACCATGGCAATCCCCAGGCTTAACCTGGGCTTGATGTCCCCCACCTCAGCCAGGGTAAACCCGGCCTTGATGGTATCGAGAGCAAGGGAAAGAAGGTTCCACATGCCGCTGGCCAGTATGCCGAGCGTAACCAGCGCCATTGCATAAAAAAAGACACGCCTGACAGTGCTCAAATCAACCCTCCTGTCGTTAAAGGCATCAGTACAGCCAGTATAAATCTATCGGCGATTTAATCATCCACCTGCCGTTTTCCACTTGCAGCAAGAACGTTACATAGTGAGTATCGACCGGGTCCTCGAAAAGGCCGCCGGGCCTGAAAACATCCACGGCCACCTCGACGGTGGCACTATTATCCCCGGCTGTAAACTTAAGAATAGCGGCTTTCCAGGTGGAAGAATCGCGATATGACCGTGTGGAGCCAAGCCAGTTGTTATAGGGGTCTTTTAAGGGCCCCTCGCCTGATTCGGGAGATAAATAGCTGTAGGCTTTCACATAATCACGTTCCTGGACTGACATCAGGAACCGCTGCACAGTACCTTCCGGCGAATCCTCCGGCAACATGGTCACCGCCTCGTTGCCACCCACGATAGCTATAACAATAGCAACGGCAACCAGCACCACAATAAAAATCCCGAAAGCAATAAGAAAGCGGCCGGATGTTTTCATTTGATTCCACTATACATGCTATATACAGAATATGGCAATATTCAGCAGATGGGGGAGGTTCAATAATTCCAGCATGTTATTCCTGAACCGAAAACTGCTACAATATAGGTAACTGATAATGATCGTTCACTTACTATAAGTTTGAAGTATCTAGCCCAATATTGTGTGTAAAAAACCGTGGAAGTTTGAGGTGCGCCCATGAAAAGATGTTTATTGGCTATAATCTGTCTAAGTATATTATTATCAGGCTGTATTACCTTTCAAATCGCTCCATCCACCCAGCAAACGGAAACAGCGCCGATTATAATGGTATTCAACGGCAATCCTGCTGTCATTAATGCCGGGGGAACGTCAACACTGCAATGGAATGTTAGCGGAGCTACCTCCGTGAGTATAAACCAAGGCATAGGCCAGGTTGACGTTTCAGGCAGCCTAGTGGTATCACCCTCCAAATCCACCTCATTCAGCATAAACGCCGTCAACTCCAGCGGTATGTCAACCGCATCGACCACGGTGGTGGTCAATCCGCTGCCTTCATCATCGACACCGTCTGTATCGAAGCCGTCCACAACTACATCTTTATGGCAACCGTCTACAGATGCCTTTGCGGTAACCGGCGTGACAGCCGGTACCGAGAAGTCCGGCTTCTCCTCATGCTATAACCTCTATGCCGATATCACTGCCAACAGCGCAGGCACGGCCAGCTACCGCTGGGAATCAACCGAGGGCGGAGGCTACAGCTATATCTGGACTATCGAGTTCACCAAAGCCGGTACGCAAAGAATAACACTGCCGGCAGACATGAGGGCATTGCCTTCAGGAAACTACCAGCTGCATGTTATGACCCCCAACGACGTGTTATCCAATTCCACATACTATACAACCTGCCAGTAACAGCGGCCTATTCCGCCCGCTCCGCCACTCCCAACAACCCCCTCAGCAGGATGACTGCAGCCTTTTTATCCAGCGGTTCGTTATTATTGCCACACTTGGGTGATTGTATGCAGGCTGGACATCCTGAGCGGCAGGGGCATTCTTCAATAGCTTTCAAGGTAGCCGCCCAGAGCTCTTCAATAATCTCGTAGCCTTTTTCCGCTATGCCGATCCCGCCGGGATAACCGTCATAAATAAATATCTGGGCCCGCCCGGTATCAGCATGAAAGGGAGTCGATACACCACCTATATCATTGCGGTCGCACATGGCAAAAAGCGGCAGGATGGCGATGGCAGCATGCTCGGCCGCATGCAGACCACCGTGAAAATCCAGCTTGCCCTTTTCTATCATGGACAGGGCCGCAGCCGGCAGGTCAAACCAGAGCGCCTGGGTGACGAAACGCATGGGCGGCAGATCCAGCAGTTCCTCACCCACCACCTCATCGGTATAGTGCTTTTTCTTTCTGAACCCGTGCACTTCGTTGGTAACATCAACAATACCCAGGCACACCCGGGTGCCCCTTATCTCTTTTTCAAGTGTTTTGTGCAGTACCTTGATGTCGGTCGTCTCCATGGTCTGCGTATAGTAAAGGGCAGCTGCCGGTTCGACCACGGCAATATGCTTCTCTATATCCAACTCTTTAACAAAATAGGACTCGCCCTGGTGGAGATAAATCGCCCCGGGATGCACCTGCCAGAAAGCATGGTCCTCTTCGATCGTCTCAAGCAGATCATAACCCCTGGCAGCATCCAGTATCTGGTATTGCTCGTGGGAGGCTGAGCGGATATTGGTTTCACGGGCGGGGTGCGCAAGCTGCGGTGCAATATGCCAGCGGCCGCCTACCTTCCTGAGCCATCCCTCCTCTTCTAATTCAGTCATGGCCGGCATCAGAGCATCCCCGAAATAGCAGCTATCGGTTTCATCCAGTTGCTTCTCCCAGGCAGCACAGAGCAGGTGCGGCTGCAGGATATTGCTGTTTTCCCAGTTTATCAGTGCGTTTTCAAAAGCTTTACCAAAGAAAAAATCCGGGTTGTTCATGAAATACTGGTCGAGCGGGTTATTCTGGGCCACCAGGAAAGTGAGAGATTTCTCCCGACGCCTGCCGCTGCGCCCAGCCTGCTGCCAGGTGCTGGCGATACTGCCCGGGTAGCCGGTCAATACCGTGGCTTCCAGGTCGCCGATATCGATGCCGAGCTCCAGCGCATTGGTCGCCACCGCGCCCAGTAGCTCTCCGGTAAACAGTTGCCTCTCGATCTCACGGCGGTCGGATGCCAGGTAGCCAGCACGATAGGGCTTGATCTTATCCCCCAGCGGGTTACCCAGTAAATCACGGCTGTAAACATAGATCAGCTCGGTCAGCTTGCGGGTGGAAGCGAACGTGAGTGTCCTGACCTGGTTGCGTATCAGCCCGGTGAACAGGGTGGTGGCCTCGCTGTTGGCGCTGCGCCTGG
>JAFGLP010000145.1 GCA_016927965.1 Dehalococcoidia bacterium | reverse complement strand
GCTGGCCTGTGCCGGATATATCGTATATGCGATGGTAATTGAACCGAACGGCGGTTTGTTCTCATCCGGCCAGACTATACAGACCACTACCAATCCACCCGAACAGTAGACATCGCAACCAGGTCCGGAGCAAGTTCAAACACATGAGACATTCAAAAGCCAGAGCCCTGCCGGAATCCCCGGCAGCCAGTCCTGGCTTCCCCAGGACCACACACAGGAGACAATCAACCGCCGGCCACGCCCGATCAATAGGGCAAGAAAATCTACACTGAATATACGGCGGTGCAGGGCTGGTTAACGACTATTTCTCGCCCAGGTAAGCGGCGATAACTTCTTTATTGCCGGCTATCTCTTCAGGCGTCCCCTCGGCTATTTTACGGCCGAAATCAAGGACGACAATCCTGTCAGCAAGGTCCATTACAACGCCCATGTCATGTTCAATAAGTACAATGGAATCTACCCCATCCCTGAGTACGGGAGTATCAGGATATGACTCCCCCTGCCCCTCGAAGATGTCGTAGACAAAGCGGGCGATGTCTTCTTTTTCTTCCAGGTTCATACCGGCCATCGGTTCATCCAGCAGCAGGACTTTCGGTTCCAGTGCCAACGCCCTTCCCATTTCCACCCTTTTTCTTAACCCATAAGGCAAAGAACCCACGACTTTCTTTCTGACATGCTCAATCTCAAGGAAATCAATAATATCTTCAACAGTTCTGCGGTGGGCGACCTCCTCTTTATGAGCAGGCCCGAAATACAGGAAGGTGCTGAAGATATTCTGCTTCATAAGAACATGCCTGGCTGCCATGATGTTATCGAGAGAACTCAACCCGGAGTACAGCTCTATATTTTGAAATGTCCTGGCAATGCCCATGCGGGCTATTTTATCCGATCGCATACAATTGATTTTCTTATTGTTAAATATAATCTCGCCCTTTTGCGGTTTGTAAAAACTATTTATGCAATTGAGGAGACAGGTTTTTCCGGCGCCGTTAGGGCCGATAATCGCCAGTATCTCATTTCTCTTGATATCCAGGTTGATATCTGTGAGAGCTCGCACACCGCCAAACCACAAAGAAAGGTCTCTGATGCTTATAATAGTTTCTTTATTCTGCATGAGCTTTATAGATTAATATAGCGTAGTATGGTGCGCAAAGACTTATGTTACCACCAATGGGATGTCATTGAAAATCACTGCCCTGTTTGTTGCGCTTCGTCTCAAGGCTGCGTGACTTCTGTTCAATGCGCGTATCTTCATCGGTAGGCTTATATTTTAGCAGGAATTTCTCTTTGTACTCCGTAAAGCTGCCGTTAGAGATTGAATCTCTTATTTCAGCTAGTAATTTGTTCATGAAAAACAGGTTATGTATAGTGGCCAACCTGTAGGCCAGCAATTCCTCGCATCTAAACAGGTGATTAATATAGGCCAGGCTAAAATTCCGGCATGTAAAACAGCCGCATGTTTCATCTACAGGTCCAAAATGATTGCTGTACGTGGAACGCTTTACGTTTTTCCTCCCTTCGCTGGTATAAAGCCCCCCATTGCGGGCAACGCGTGTAGGCAAAGCGCTATCGAATATATCGATGCCCCGGGCTACTCCTTCCAGTATGTCATCCGGCGCTCCCACCCCCATCAGGTACCGCGGCTTTTCAGCCGGTAATAAAGGAACTGTATGTGCAACAACATCCCACATCGTAGATTTGGCTTCGCCAAGGCTGAGCCCACCAATGGCGTAACCGGGGAAATCAATGTCCGTTATTTCGCCTGCTGACATGGTACGCAGTGCCATATCAGTTCCACCCTGGATGATGCCGAAAAGAAGCTGACCGGTATCATTATGCGCCCGGTAGCACCTGCGGGCCCATCGGGTAGTCTGCCTGACTGCCCTGGTGAGTTCTTCCTCCCTTGCCGTGGTCTCCGGGCATACATCAAGGACCATCATGATATCCGAACCCAGTTTTTCCTGTAATGCAACAACGTTCTCGGGTGAGAGATGATGCTCACTGCCATCGATATGCGACCGGAAGACAGCGCCGTCATCTGTGATTTTGCGGAATGACGAGAGGCTGAAGATCTGGTAGCCTCCGCTGTCAGTAAGTATGGGTTTGTCCCATGCCATGAATTTATGCAGGCCGCCTGCCTTTTCTATTATTTCCACACCAGGTCGAAGATATAGATGGTAGGCATTACAAAGGATCATTTTTATACCGATTTCTTCAAGATCACTTGGCGTTACAGCGCGAACCGTGGCCTGGGTCCCCACCGGAAGGAAGATGGGTGTCTGCACTTCTCCATGCAGCATCTTGAGATGTGCAGTCCTGGCAGCGGTTGAAGGGCAATTGTCAATTGTTGAAAAGGTTTTATCCGGCATATCTGTTGGCCCCTGATCCGCTACTCGTGCCTAACCCAGTAGCCGACGAATTTCTTTATCGCTCCTACTGCCTCAGCGACGCTATCAAAAGTCGGTACTCCGGCATCTACCAAAGCAGACCTTGACTCAGATATTGTCTTCCAGCGGATATTCTCCAGGTCGCGATAGGCGGGTTTGGCACTGCTCAGCACGGCAACCACCGGCTTGAGTCCGGTCTTATATACATTCACGATATTGTCGGCTTCCATTTTAATCACATTGACCCACATCTCGTCGTTCAACGGGTTTTCATCGGAGACCTGTATCAGCAGGAAGTCAAAATCAGGGTTCCGGCTGAATATTTCAGGTACAGCCCCCACCTGCAACATACTGTCGCCCCAGATCGAAAAATCCACGGGATTGTTGATCCAGTCCCAGATGTCGGGCACAACCTCTTTGAGCTGGCTGCGTACTTTAACGGACAGGGGTGGCACCGTGAAGCCAGCCTCTTCGGCCAGATCGGCAGCCATGACGGCCTTGCCCCCTCCTCCTCCCATTATGCCAACCCTTTTTCCCTTTACCGGCTGTAGTGAATTGAACAGCATAGCCATGTTAGCCATCTCAGACAGGTCCTTTACCTGAATCACGCCTGCCTGCCGGAAAGCCACGCTCCAAATATCGGTGGAGCCGGCCACGGCGGCAGTATGAGAGGAAACGGCCCGGCTGCCTGACTTCCCGCGCCCGCCTTTAATGGCGATGACAGGTTTGGCCGCGGCAGCATTCTTCAATGAGGCCACGAACCTGCTCCCGTCCTTGACGCCTTCGAAATAGCTGGCGATTATTCCGGTCTTGGCATCGCCGGCCAGGTAGTCCAGTATATCGCTTTCAGTGATGTCCAGCCCGTTGCCGTAGCTGATAGACTTGCTGAACCTCAGTCCCTGTAGCATGCCGTTTTCGATCAATATGGTCGAAGCCCCGCCGCTTTGAAAGACGAGCCCAACATTGCCGGGTTCAAACGGGAAGTTGTAGCCATAAGCTATGCCGGATTCAGGGCAATAGACGCCCATGCAGTTGGGGCCGATTAACCTGACGCCCAGTTCAAGGGCCTTGCGCTGGATAGCCTTCTCCATCTCTATGGCCTGCGGGCGTCCGGTCTCACTGAGACGCGCTGTAAACAGGTGCACAATCTTCACATTCTTCAGCGGGCATTCATCCAGCAGTGGCAGTACGTGGCTGGTGGGGACACAGCAGATTACAAAATCAACATCACCAGGCACATCGCTCAAAGTGGGATAAGCCGGGATATCCAGCACACGCTCTTTTTTCCTGTTCACCGGGTACAGCTTTCCCTTATACCCGTAATGGATCAGGTGGCGAAGGTAGTGATAACCAAAAGAAAAGGGCTGCTCCGACGCCCCGATAACCGCTATGCTGCGCGGGTAAAAAGCATAATCAAGATAATGCTCAAACGGCTGTTTTACATGAGCCATGAATCCACCGCCATCACCAGAAAAATAATGCCGAGATAGGGAAATGCAGATATCTTATAGACCTTCCATGCATTACGGGAAGTAGGATCAAACAGCAATCTTATATTGGCGTATAACATAACAAGGCTGAGAATACTTGACACCACCAGGTAAAGCAAATTGAATTTACCTGTCAGCCAATAAACCAGAAAGGCTACGATAGCTAATGCAAAGGATATAATTGACAGCATCCAGATCACAGTATGATCTTTCAAACTCAGAGGAAAATAATGCAATCCAGCATTTTCATAATCGGTACGGTTGGCAATCATCAGCGTCCATACATGTGCCGGGGTCCAGAGGACAATCAGGCAAAACAATAAGGCCGGTATGATATCAATAACGGGTTGCTTGGTGATTGCGTACCAGCCAATCAGCACCGGCGAACTGCCGGCAATCATGCCGAAGAATGTGCATGATATCGTTTTACGCCATAAGGCTGATGTTACAACTCCTACTATGCCAATAAAAAAACATATTGGAGATAAAATAAGGGCCAGTACCAGGCCTGCTGCTATAAAAACCATGGATAATGCCAGAGCTTTTTCTGCAGGCTGAATTTTTCGGGAAGGCAAGACCCTCCGGCAGGTCCGCTGCATGCGTGCATCTACATTGCGGTCAAGGTAATTTGTCAATCCATTGGCGCCGGCACTTCCCAGCGCAATTGCTACCAGAGTCAGGATAAAATCAACTGCAGGAAAATCTCCGTTCAGGGTGGATGTGGCAATTACAGCTGCACAGGCCCCGATAAATAGCAGCAGGCTTGTTTCCCGCGGCTTTAGAACATTGATATAGTCAAGGAAACTGGAATGCGATTTCGTAGTGGCACTCAATTTAAATATTGACCTTTGAATAAGTACTTAGCTGGAAGATGACTTCATATAATATAACGTTTTATACATATTCATCAAAATCATGTATACGAAAGAACACATACGGCCGATGTCCGGCAGCAATCAGCGGTATAAAAAACGCGGATATGTATTTTGGATAAAGGCCGAGGCAGCCATATATTCTGCAGAAGGAATATTACTGCCTGTCAGGCGTAACAGCTGGCTGTCATTCCCGCTGATCAGAACATCCAATAAGTTTGTAGACTGCGGGTAAATATATTCAGTAACCGGATGCTGAATATTGGCCAGTTGAGCAGCCAGATCGACCGCAGTTTGAATGCCGCCAAGCTCATCCACAAGACCAAGCTGCTTGGCTTCCAGACCGGTGTAGGCCTGCCCGGTTGCCAGTTCTCTGACCCTTTCCGCACTGAGATGACGCCCTTCCGCTACAACATTAACGAACTGCTCGTATATTTGATCAGTCGTTTTCTGTAAGATGGCCTGCTCTTCAGGGGTCAATTCAACAAAACCAGAGTACATGTCCTTGTATTTACCCGTTTTTATGATCTCCATCTTCACGCCAATTTTCTCCATCAGGCCACTCAAATTGGGCATCTCGGTTATGACTCCAATACTGCCGGTCAGGGTGGACTCCAGGGCCACTATTTTATCGGCTTTGGCCGAGATATAATAACCCCCGGATGCAGCGATGCTGCGCATACTTATCACGATCGGCTTTTTAACCCGTTCCATTAGATATACGATTTCCTCGCAGGCGCTGGCATCCCCACCCGGACTATTTAATTGAATTACGATCGCTTTATATGAAATATCATCTTTAACTTTGGCAAGCTGTTTCCTTACCATATCGGGGGTAATAGACTCCCCACCCAGGATAGATGGTCCGCCGCTTATCTGGATAACGCCATTAAGCGGTATTATGGCTATTTTATTGCTGATAACTTCACATGATGTTATCGATGGCAGCAGACAACACAATATAAGCAAGCTGATTACTAATCTAGACATATTAACCTCCTATCACGCTCAACTTCACCAAATTATCCCTGCAGTAAAGATTTCATACCTGGCAATCGATGATTCTCTACATTGAAGGCGGCTCAAGCTGTGAAATTTCCCCGTTAAGCCTCACTTCATCCAGATAGGCCTGAAGGATGACCGTTGCTGCTGCCGCATCCATCTCACTCTTTAGCTTGCTTCCCTTCTTGCCAGCTTCTCTGAGTTTCTGGTCGGCCGATACAGAGGTCAGGCGTTCATCCTGCATAGCTATCTCTTTTCCGGTAGACTGCTCGATGAGTTTGGTAAATACCAGTACTTTCTCAGCCTGTTTACCAATCGATCCGTTAAGTGAATATGGTAATCCAACTACGATCATGGAGACATTATGTTTATTCGCTAACCCGACTATCTCTTTGATAGCAATGTCATCAGTAGACCGGATGATTGTCTTCAAAGGAGTTGCCAGTACCTGGGAAGGATCGGATAGTGAGACACCGATCTTTCTGTCACCTATATCCAGACCCATAATTCTATTCATGTCCAGCAGTCAATAGCTCTCTGATGAAATTTGGGGCCGCTTTAAGTGCCTCATCTATTTTATCTTTATCCCGTGCACCAGCCTGCGCCATATCAGGCTTACCTCCCCCACTGCCCCCGGCGATTTGGGCCACCTGTTTAACCAGTTTACCGCAATGCACACCCCTCTTAATAATATCCGGAGTGCCGGTCGCTATAAAGAAAGGTTTATCGTCGTAAACTGTGCCAAGAACAACAACTCCGCTTTGCATCTTTGCTTTCAGCATATCTCCCATTTCCATGAGGGCTTCCTTGGAAAGTGAAGGTACCCTGGCAGATATGACTTTTACTTTATTAACCTCAGTTAAATAATTATTGATTAAATTATCAACTTCACGAGCTGAAAGCTCACGCTGCAAGGAAGCAATTATTTTATTGCTGGAATTCAGGCTGCTTGAAATATTTTCAAGTTTGACTGGAACATCATTAACCGTTGTCCGCAATCCGGCGGCAACCTG
>JAFGLP010000144.1 GCA_016927965.1 Dehalococcoidia bacterium | reverse complement strand
TATGATGAACATGGGTACGCCCCAACTGTACGCGACATCATGAAAGGATGCGAGTTGAGTTCAACAGCCGTGGTCCAGCACCATCTTAAGGTGCTTGAAAGCGAACACCAGATTGAGAGAGACTCAAAAGTCTTCCGCAGCATCCAATTGCCCGACAGGAAAAGCACCATCCATGTACCTGTGCTGGGTAAAATTGCGGCTGGTTCGCCTATCCCCGTATTCGGAGATGATTCATGGCATAATGAAGCTGTTGAGACACTTGAATTATCTAGTGAGATTACTAGGGGCAAAGATGTGTTTGCCCTCAGGGTAAGCGGTCAGTCGATGATAGATGCTTTGATAGACGACGGTGATATCGTCCTGATGGAACCTATCAAAACTGTGGAGAACGGTGATATGGTTGCTGCATGGTTAAAAAACGAAGAGGAAGTTACACTCAAGCGTATTTATAGAGAGAACAGCCAGATAAGACTGCAACCGGCAAATGCACAGATGCAGCCGATTATCAGTGATGCGACTAATGTTGATGTACAAGGCAGAGTAGTGGCTGTCATCAGGACTCTGTAGTATATTTTTTCTCGTTTAATAATTTTCCGGATAGGTAGATTGCCAGCAATCTTCACATATCCAGTTATCTAAAATATTTTCGTACCAGTTCCTTTCATTTTCAAATACCTTTTTTTCTTTATATTTGTATGAAAGCACTCATCCACGTTTGTCAATAGCCAAAAGTCTAATTTTTCTGAACCTCCGGGCTTGACATTTTTAGCTAAGCAGGCCATACTAAAGTACTAGGACGTAGGTAGTGTCATATACTTACGATCGTCAGTGATATCAATAAGATGATTAAACTATTAAAGACCAGAGCTATTTGGTTCGTAGCAGCAGCTATAATAGGAATAATTGTTGTGGGCATGTTGCTAGCTCTGCCTGCTATTCTAAATGCCGACTCTGATGACGGAAATAGATCAATAGCCGATTTTACTAAAATATACAAAAACGCTCTGCTTTCCCCACTAACTCAGGCTGTTGATGAAGTGTCAGATCCCCAAATAGCAAAATTTTCCCAGAAATTGATCCAATCCTATGAGCTTGAGGAAACCACTACAGGTATAAGTGAACAGTCTAATTTATCAGACTTGCTTCCTGACCTGAAGAAAATTAATAAAGCTGCGATGGAAACCCCCTTAAAAGAAGCTGGAAAGCAAATCCAGGATAAGGAACTTTCCGATTTTTATAAACGCTTCATTAAAAATTGCGGCGTTGATTAGTTTACCTTACCGCAATCATCCGTTTCATTAGCTTACTACTAAGGATATCTATTATCTCGGCCCTATTGTTTTATGCTGCTCTATAATTTACATCTAACTACATAGAACTGCGCAGATTACCCACCATTCTTCATTACCATGTATAGATCTGAATATTCTAATTAGCTAGCAACCTTTCTAGAATTCCATCACAATTCTCCAAACCAATTACAGCACCCTCAGGCTAAGTCAGTATCGGACAACATACAAAAGAAAAATGTGGCTGCGATAGATTCCGCACACAATATGCCGTATGTAGCCACTACGACCTCCAATCACCCGTTTGACATTGAACAGCTAATAATGGGAAGAGTCAGAAACAAACGATTTATTACCAGGACTATCAATATCGTGCGAATACTACCGGATAACCTTGTGGTAGAATAACTGTAATAGAATTTCAATGTCTGAATGATCTAAATATAAACTTCTGTAATTAGCTTAGTTTTATACAGTACAATGCTTCTAAAAATAGTGGAATCGATAGCACTATAGGCATATATGAAAACAGTTGAAGAGGCGCTGGAGAAAATTCTTGCAACGGTTCACGTACTTGGACCCGAGGAAAAGCCATTACTTGATTGCCTTGGACAGGTGCTGGCTGTTGATGTCACCTCCACCATAGATATCCCACCCCACGATAATTCGGCTATGGATGGCTATGCTGTCCGTTCCCTTGATCTTATTTCTGCCTCTGAAAACAAGCCGGTAATTTTAAAAGTAATTGGAGAAATTGCGGCAGGCTATATAGCACAGGAAAAAGTCACCGCTGGTTCTGCTATGCGCATTATGACCGGGGCCCCTCTTCCAGAAGGCGCTGACGCAGTAGTGCAGTTTGAGAATACTGATGAGCAGGAGCGCAAAAGCCGCAATGAAGAGATGCATTGTATAGGCATAAATAGCCCTGTGAGCAAGGGTCTCAATGTCAGGTACAGGGGAGAGGACATCTATACCGGGCGGTCTGTTATAAAAAAGGGCACCATCCTTCGTGCAGCAGAAATCGGGGTGATGGCATCCCTAGGCATTGCCTGTATTTCTGTAATCCGCAGGCCAGTTGTATCCGTATTATCTACGGGAGATGAGCTGTGTGATGTTAATGCGCCTTTAACAGAGGGCAAAATATACGACAGCAATACATTCAGTATTGCGGCTAGCGTCCTCAGTTGTGGAGGCATTCCCAAAGTGATCGGTATCGGCAGAGACACGTTCAAATCACTTAGATTGAAAATCAATCGGGGGCTAAATGCAGACATGTTAATAACCAGTGGCGGTGTCTCGAAGGGAGATTATGATGTGGTAAAGGATGTACTGGCCAATATGGGGGAAATAGCCTTTTGGACGGTACGCATGAAACCGGGCAAACCTCTGGCTTTCGGTACCATTAAAAAGAGTAACAAAGGCGGCATCAGGGAGATACCCCATCTAGGTCTTCCAGGGAACCCTGCCAGTTCGATGATAACCTTTGAGCAGTTTGCCAGGCCGGCCATTTTCAAAATGATGGGTAAAAAGAACTTTCAAAGGCCTTTTCTGGAAGCTGTGATAGACGGCAGTATAATAAACAGTGACGGCAGGCGTATTTATGCACGCGTTCTTGTTTCTAGAACGGGCAGCGGGTATAAAGCATCGCTCACCGGTCCACAGGGATCAGGCATACTGACATCCATGGCTAGGGCTAATGGTCTGGCGATAATTCCCGAAGATTGTCCCGGAGTCAGGAGTGGAGATAAAGTAACCGTACAGTTGATTGATTACGAAAGGGGACTTATTTAAAGGAGGGGAAGATGATACCTGCACTGGCAATAGTTGGAAAATCAGGTTCCGGCAAGACAACGGTCATTGAAAAGCTCATTGCTGAGTTAAAAGCCAGAGGCTACCGCGTGGCTGCAGTCAAGCATTCACACCAGGCGGTTGAACTAGATAGGGAGGGTAAGGATACCTGGCGTTTTACCCGCGCCGGCAGCGACGCAAGTGTTATCAGTTCACCATCGAGGCTCATCGTCATCAGGAACGCTAATAAAGATCCGACTATTGAAGAAGCACTGATGTCATTGGGCGAAAGCTATGATATTGCAATCTTTGAAGGGTTTAAAAGGGGCAGGCTGCCCAAAATCGAGGTTCACAGGAGCGATCTGGGTAAAGACCTTGTATGTACGCCTGAGGAATTGACAGCTATTATTACGGATGAAGATTTATCTCCTAGCGTGCCGGCGTTCAAGTTCAGTGATATTAAAGCCATAGTAGATTTTATCCAGAATGAAATCATTGACAGGGAGTGTCAGGATATTTCTATATTCGCCAATGGCAAACAGGTTTTTATGAAGGATTTTGTCAAGGACATCATTTCAAGCGCAATTCTGGCCATGCTGAGCTCGTTAAAAAACACTGGTATAATCAAAAACGCTGTCATTTCTATAAGGAATAAAAGTGTGAGCCCATTGTTTGGGAAGGTTGAAAAGTATGATTAATGCTGCAGTGCTGACGATCAGCGATAAAAGTTCGAAGGGTGAGCGTGGTGACAGCAGCGGGGACTATATCGTCACTGCATTACGTAAACTCGGCATTACAGTAGCAAAGTACGAGGTCATACCGGATGACCTAGATACGATTGCTGGAATGTTAAGGCAGTGGGCGGACATGGGTGATACCGACCTGATTTTTACCACAGGAGGGACCGGCCTGGCCCCACGCGATGTGACGCCTGAAGCAACCTGTATGGTTATAGAGAAAGAGGTACCTGGTATAGCCGATATGATGCGTTCCAGTGGCTTTAAAAATACCCCCACGGCAATTCTCAGCAGAGCACTGGCAGGCATGCGCGGCCGGTGCCTGATCATCAATCTTCCCGGCAACCCCAGAGCAGTTCGGGAATATCTTGAACTTATCATGCCAATAATTCCCCATGCCATAGATACACTTCACGGCAAAATTGATGATCATAAATAAAATGAACAGGAATTTCTTATATGCCCGGAGTATGCGATAGTTTTCATCGCGGCATAAGTTACCTGCGCATATCCGTCACTGACAGGTGTAATCTGAGGTGTATTTATTGCATGCCCGAAGAGGGTATGCCACTGGTCCTCCATAGAGATATACTTCACTTCGAAGAAATACTCCCCATAGTGTGTGCATGTGTGGAGCTGGGAATAGATAAGATACGCATTACCGGCGGTGAGCCGCTGGTACGTTCTGGCATAGTGGACCTTATACGCATGATTACTGCCATCGAGGGCATCCGGGATATCTCGATGACAACCAACGGCATACTGCTTGCTGAGCATGCCCGTGGGCTCAAGGAAGCAGGTTTGCACCGCGTGAATATCAGCCTGGATACACTCAAAATAGAACGGTACAGAAAAATAACACGCGTGGGAGCACTGGACGATGTATTAAGAGGCATTGAAGCGGCAGTCAGCGCTGGTTTGAGCCCGGTAAAGATAAACATAGTGCCCATGCGCGGCATTAACGATGATGAGATCATAGATTTTGCCCGCATGACTCGGGACAAAAACTGGCATGTCCGTTTTATTGAACTTATGCCATTCAATCAGGCTGCTGAGTTTGTGCCTTCTAGCGAAGTGCGAACGAAAATAGAGACGCTGGGTCCACTGGAACCCGATACCAAAATGACTGGCAATGGGCCTGCACGTTATTATCGCCTGCCACAGGCCAGTGGTACCATTGGCTTCATCAGCCCAATGACGGAACCATTCTGCCAGAAATGTAACAGGCTACGCCTGTCATCGACAGGCATGCTTTACGCCTGCCTGTTTTCTGAGCAGGGCTTTGATTTGAGGACACCGTTGCGGGAAGGCTCAAACATCGAGGAGATCAAGAAGTTAGTTACAAAGGCGATTGAGACCAAACCCAAAGAACACTGCTTTAATGGCAGCATAGAAAATAAGAGAATGTATGGTATGGGGGGGTAGGGTATGATTAAGGACGGGATGCTCAGGATCGATGTCACTGCCAAGAGAGAAAGTGAACAGGTGATTACAGTAAAAATATCCAAGGCAAAATGAGGGTCAGGGGAAAGGACAGGATATGGTTTGAAATGGATGCGGCCAGCGCTGTTTCGATCAATTATTCAGCTATTTGAAACATATGCAAGATGCTGGACAAACTCGAAGAGCTATATATTATATTCTATTACGTGCATTTTGCTGGCATCCGGCCACCTAGTTAATGTTGAAAATCCCTGCAAGTTCCCCAGCGCCAAGTTTCTCCAGACGGGCTTTTGACGGCTTGCCGCTGGAGGTGTCCCAGTCACGCATGTTGTAATATTCTGGAAGCATTTTATCCATTGCCGGCACATTCCCTTCCTGCCCACTATTTGGTATGGAGCGTACGGCTATCTCAGGCAATTTATCGTCTGCGGGATTAACTCCCAGTTTGCAGGTCATTGCTCGCATGAGCTGGAAGATACGCTCACCGGCCTTCAGCATGGCATCCTGGTCGATGCCCCAGCCAGTTGAAGCATTGATCATATCGATGATTAACTGCGTGGACATCACGGCGAAATGACACAAACCGAGCGAATCTGTTAAGGAGCGCCAATCCTGAGATAGGACAACCATCTGCGCCTTATCGTCAGCAAAGCGGTCTCCGGGAACTAGGTCAAGATCAGGGTTACCCATGCCGTTTTCCACCAGGTAAGCATCGCTTTTATTGTGGTCAGCGCCGCGGTTGCTGGTAGCATATACCAGACCCATGCAACTGAAGGCACGCGGATCGTGCATAGGGAACTCCAGACCCTTAACCTGCATAGCCTCGCCGGGGCGGTTATAACGAACCGCCATGCGCTTGGTTCCTTCCTGCAGTATCCTACCGAAGCCTTCGTTCCTGGCGATAAGCTCGATAAGCTTGAGGGCAACATCGATGTCACCCCATATTAGCTCCAGACCTCCCGTGTCTTTGGCCGTAATAATACCTTTTTCGTAAAGGTAGAAGGCAAAGGCAGCACTTGCACCGCTACTTATGCTATCGAAACCGTACTCATTTAACAGCCTGTTGAAGTGGTTAATTGCACCCATGTCAATGATATCCAGCTGTGGTCCCCAGGCGATGCATGTCTCATATTCAGCCCCCTCGACCGGGACCTCCGTATTAAACCGGCCTTCCTTAATGTGCAATATCTTCCGGCACCCGATCGGACAGCCGAAACAAGCCGTGTTGCCGACCTGGTACTTCTCAGCCTGGGTTACACCGCTGATTTCGGTGGTTTCCGGCACTGCGCACTCAGTATAGTACTTCTTCGTGGTATCGCCGTACATTATGCCGGAGTCGACCCAGCCTGCAGTGCCCGTATCATGCATGACC
>JAFGLP010000143.1 GCA_016927965.1 Dehalococcoidia bacterium | reverse complement strand
TGGCGCCGTCGTATTCCCGCCCCACCAGCAGACCTGTGCTTTTTATCATCTTCCTGGCCCGGTTGCTGGCATCGAACTCCACCGGAAGAGTTACCAGAGTGAATAACACGGCCGCCCCGAAAAGCACTACCCCTGCCATCGCTATCCACATCCCGAACTCAGCCAGAGCCTGCGACAGCGCCATCAGCAGCACGCCTCCGATCACCAGTATCCATCCGAAATTGCTGCCGATATTGGCCGCCGGAACCAGGGCCGAGCGTATTCCCATGAACCAGTATTTGGTCTGGTGCTGAATAGCATGGCCTACCTCGTGCAGTGCTATACCAATAGCTGCCACCGAAGTTGTGTTGGCCACATCCTGCGACAGCCGGAGGACCTTCTTAGTCGGGTCATAGTGGTCGGTCAGCTTACCCTTAACTACTTCCACCGGCACGTCGCCAAGCCCATTGCTCCTTAACACCTGCAAGGCAGCCTGTGCGCCCGTTATTCCTTTCTGGTTATATACCTTGGCATACTTTTTATATGTCGATTTTACCTTTATCTGAGCATATATCATGAATATAAGGGGAGGTATCATAAAAATCAGGTAAAGCAACATTATTTATACTCCTGGGGATAAATCCTACTAAGTAAGTTTATTTCGCAGTGGTGACTAAGTCAAAAAGCTGCCGGCGAACTCACGGTGTCCTACCATGAAATCAGTTACGCCCATCTCCTTCTTCCCTTCCGGCTGAACGGTGATCAGGCCGAGCATCCCATTCGCAGTACAAACAGCTACCCGGGCTTCGGCGCCTTTTGGCAGCACGATAATTTCACCTACTTTGCCACTCCCGGCTGACTGCACAGGTACTGCTTTCACTATCTTTAATCGTGTTCCCTTCCAATCGGTAAAACATCCAGGCCAGGGATGATAGGCTCTGACTTTCCTCCATAGCTGTACGGCCGGCAAATTCCAGTCAAGCCTTCCGTCCTCCTTGGTCTCCATTCTGGTATAGCTTGCCCGGGATTCATCCTGTATTTGCGGCTGGATTATCCCGCTGGTCCATGATGGTATGGTGCGCAACAGCAGTTCCGCACCCGCTTTTGCCAGTATTTCAGAAAGCAGGTCTGTTGTTACATCTTCCGCTACCGGAACTTCTTCCTGGGCAAGTATGGGACCGGCATCCACCTTTTTCTCAATTAACATAATGGTCACTCCGGTCATTATGTCCCCATTAAGTATCGCCGCCGCCACCGGTGAAGGCCCGCGGTACTTCGGCAGCAGTGATGGGTGAATATTAATACATTTGTATTTGGGAATACTCAATACTGAATCGGGCAATATTTGCCCGTAGGCCGCCACAATAATTATGTCCGGCTGCAAATCTGCCAGCACAGATACTTCCTGCGGGTCCTTGAAAGTCGCGGGCTGCATCACGCGAAGTCCCTGCGCTGTAGCGTACTGCTTTACCGGACATGACATAAGCTGTTGACCCCGGCCTGTCCTCTTGTCGGGTTGCGTATATACCGCGCTTACGTCATATTGGCTTGACATAAGCGACTGTAATGCCAGCAAAGCGAAGGCTGGCGATCCCATAAATACAGCTTTTATCGTATGCATCCATAAAATTTAGTTAATTTTTACCGTTATGTCAAAATAACCATTGACAGCACATAAGACGGGCGTGGTAACCTATTAACTGTTTTCGGGAGGGGTACATAGGCGAAACTTGGCAAACACGTCCAATATAATTTTTTCTAAATTATTATTAAAAATGTTTGTTTGTCTCTCGGTAGGGGAGTTTTCGCGCCTTTTTTCGGTTCCCGGCAAAAAAAATATAGTACGGAATTTGTATTGCATATGCAAGCTGATAAGATATGGCGGGCGGCTCTGGGTGAGCTCCAACTTCAAGTTAGTAAAGTAAATTATGATACCTGGCTGAAAGATACCAGGGGACTGGACTATAGTTATGGGATATTTACGGTCGCAGTTCCTACAGCGTTCATTGCCGAATGGCTGAAGAGCAGGCTCCATTCGGTGGTCTGCCGTATTGTTTCGACATTAATCGGCCAAAACGCTGAGGTGAGTTTCCAGGTCCAGGCCATTGATCAGGCCGTCAAGATCAAAGCCGGATTAATGCCTGATGGCGGTACGAGCCTTAAAGTCCCTGAACCTGCCAACAAGGCCTATTTCTTCAATCCAAAGTTGACTTTCAGCACCTTTGTATCGGGCGATTGCAACCGCCTGCCTTATACAGCTGCTATCGAGATAGCTGCAAATCCGGGGGCTATCTTTAATCCATTTTATATTTACGGCGGCACCGGCACCGGAAAAACACACCTGATACATGCCATCGGTCATGCTGTCAGGCTGCTAGATTTATCAGCGGTGTACATGAGTGCTGAGCAATTTACCAATGAGTTTATCGTGGCAATACGTAATAAGAATGCCGAAGAATTCAGGTATAAATTCAGTAACGTGAATGTCCTCTTGCTGGATGATATTCAGTTCCTCAGTTGTAAAACACAGACTCAGGAATGCATTTTCCATATACTTAACGACTTCCTGGCCGACAACAAACAGGTTGTCATAACCGGCGACCGCCCCCCCCGTGATATTACGTCGTTCAATGTACGTTTACGTTCCAGACTGGAAGGCGGGCTGGTGGCAGATATTTATCCGCCAGATCATAAGACCAGGCTGGCCATCCTTGAATTGAGGGCAACTGCGCTGTCAGCTGATTTCGACCCGTCTATCCTGGAATTTCTGGCAACGCACTTTCATCACAGCGTCCGCGAGCTGGAGGGCGCGTTAATACGGCTGGCAACCTATGCCAGGCTGGAAGGCAGCACCCTGAATATAAACGCTGCCAGGCAGTTGCTCGCTGACATGATCTCAGTCTCTAAAGAGAGCACTGGCCACTACCCTGCTTCATCAGTGATAGGAGCAGTCGCTGATTATTATGCTGTCTTGCCCGAAGATATCACCAGTAAAAAGAGGGACCTGAAGACAGCACGCGCCCGCCACATTGTCATGTACTTGCTCCGTCAGCAGAACAACTGCAACCTCGCTGAAATCGGTAAGATTTTGGGCGATAGAGACCACTCAACGGTTATACACGGCTGCCAAAAAATATCCACTCAAATAAGTACGGATTCTCAGCTTAGCAAATCCATTGAAGATATCCGTATTATGTTGAAATCCAGCAATCCCCGTTAATGCCTCTTTACTCTTTGTGGACAAATCATAACTCTTTGTGTATAACCGTCATATCTTTTAAACATCGCTTTCAGCTTCATTCTACTCTCATAGTCTGCATAGCTATCTTCCACAACATAAACCAGTTTATAATGAGGATGATGATATAATCAATAGATATATTATATATTGGATTATTAATTAAAATTATGTTTGTTGATAATGTTGAAATAACAATTAAAGCAGGTGATGGAGGCAATGGGCTGGCAAGTTTCAGACGTGAGAAGTTTCTGCCTTTTGGAGGTCCTGATGGAGGTGATGGTGGAAAGGGAGGTGATGTATATTTTCAGGCTGACGGTAATATGGAGGACCTGAGCGTATTCAAGCATAAGTATGTTTTTAAGGCTGGAGCTGGCGGCAGGGGAGGGGCAAACAAAATGCATGGCATTAATGCGGAAACTCTGGTAATCAAAGTGCCGGTCGGGACCGCTGTTTATGTCAAAGAGCCTGATAAAGAGTTATTGGTAATGGACCTGCAAGAAGATGGAAAAAAACTACTGGCAGTAAGGGGTGGTAGGGGAGGGAAGGGAAATGTGCATTTTGCTACCGCAACCCGCAAAACGCCGCATATTTTTCAGCCAGGTGAAGCCGGTGAAGAATATAACATAATACTAAGGATAATCATTCCAATAGACGTGTGTATGCTGGGTCTTCCTAACAGCGGGAAATCTGCTTTGCTGGCTGCTGTATCGGCAGCGAAGCCGAAAATTGCAGAATATCCTTTTACAACCAGAGAACCAGTCAGGGGTGTTGTTAATGATGGGATAGATAAGTATATTTGGGCGGAGATACCCGCATTGATCAGGGGGTCACATGAAGGAAAAGGACTGGGCAACGCGTTCCTGCGCCAAGCTGGCAGGGCTGACGTGCTGATTTATCTGCTGGAAGCCTGCTCACAGGATGTTGAGAAAGACCTGCTGCAATTGCAGGAAGAGGTTGCCATGGTGGATCCTGCAATAGCAGAAAAAGAAAGTGTAGTTGTGATTAATAAAGTTGACCTGCTTGAAACTACCTCCAGGGTTGAAGAAATCCAGGCGGCAATGCAGGATAAAGGATGGCCCGTATATTTCATCTCCGCCAAGGAGGAAAAAGGCCTTGCAGGCCTTATCACCGCTGTGCATGGTCTGGTAACGGAACGGAAACTGCAGTCAGCCGGAGAAAGTAAACCAGAGGTTGTCTACAGGCCTAAACCGGTAGATGAAGGCAATTGATATGAAAGTTGGGATAATGGGTGGGACATTTGATCCGGTACATATCGGGCATCTTATCATTGCCGAGGAGATCCGGGAAGCCCTAGAGCTAGATAAGGTCATGTTTATTCCGGCCGGGGAACCCTGGATGAAAGCCAATCGTTGTATAACAGGGGCTGAGCACAGGGTAGAGATGGTCAGATTGGCCATACAGTCAAACCCTCTCTTTGAGCTCTTGACTATTGAAATAGAACATCCGGGCTGGTCTTACACGGTCGATACGCTTGAGCAGTTGAGCAGGGACCTAGGCAGTGATACAAAGCTATTCCTGCTGATCGGGTGGGATGGATTGAAGACCATGCCTCAGTGGAAGGCCCCTTATCGCATATCAAAGATGGCGACCCTGGTGACATTTCCCCGGCCCGGTATATCCCGGCCGGACATTGCAGAGATGGAAGAGTCCATGCCCGGACTTTCAAAACGCATGATAGAATTCGAGGGTACCCCTGTAGGCATCAGCTCAACAGATGTCAGGGAGCGTCTGGTGGAGGAGAAGTCAGTCCGTTACCTGGTACCCGATGATGTGAAAAACTATATTGAAGAACATGGTCTATACAAAGGCAAATGACTCTTTTTGACATGCATGAACATAGCGTAGTATAAGAGTAGTGTAAGGTAAGCGGCTGGATATTTCACAGGTTGGCTGAGGTGACGGAAAAACTCTGAAATTGCACACCACGAGCAACTTGAGTTTTTTATTTTAAAGGGAGGGTGAAATGAGTATGCTTGGCAGGGAAGGGGTAATAGTAAGGCGAATGACCAGGGCTGACATTGATGCAGTCATCGATCTGGACAGGAAAATCGGTGGGGGTAAAAGCCAGATTACCTATAAGGATATGGTGGCGCTTGATCCGGGAGGCCCGCTTGATTTTAGCTTTGTTGCTCAGGTGGAGAAAAAATTTGCCGGTTTTATACTTGCCCGCCTGATGTATATGGGTATGCCGTTTAATGAATTCTGTGTCATAAATGCTATTGATGTTGCTGATGAATTTCGTGGCAGGGGTATCGGCAGGCGGATGGTTGATGAGGTATTGGACAGGTGTAGCGCAGAAGGTGTAAATACAGTGCGTGCTATATTCCCCGAAAAAAATGAGAAACTTCGTAAATCTGTAGAGAACCTTGGATTTCACCGCAGCACTGTGGCCAATTATGATATAAAGCTGGAAAGTTAGAGAATCAGATATCCAGGTTCTTTACACTGCGGGCATGTGCCTGAATGAAAGACTTGCGAGGTGGTACATCGCTTCCCATCAGCATGTGGAAAACCTCATCGGCTTTGATGGCATCGTCGACATGCACCTTTAACAACGTCCTGGTAGCCGGGTTCATGGTTGTTTCCCATAATTGCTCGGGGCTCATTTCACCCAAGCCTTTGTAGCGCTGTACATCAACTTTGCCGCCGGTTTTCAGCTTGGCCAGCTCGGCATCCTTTTCCGCATCCGAGTAGACCCAGGCCTGCTTTTTGCCGGCCTGCACGCGGTAAAGCGGCGGCTGGGCGATAAAGAGGTGGCCGTTCTCAATAAGGTCAGACATATTGCGGTAGAAAAAAGTCAGTAGCAGCGTGCGGATGTGGGCGCCATCCACGTCAGCATCAGTCATGATAATGATCTGGTGGTAGCGCAGTTTGGAATAATCATAGGCTTCGCTGATGCCCGTGCCCAGCGCGGTTATCAGTGCCCGTATTTCTTCATGATCAAAGATCCTGTCCTTGGCGGCTTTTTCCACGTTGAGTATCTTACCGCGCAGGGGCAATATGGCCTGGAAATTGCGGTCGCGACCCTGCTTGGCTGAGCCTCCTGCCGAGTCGCCCTCCACCAGGTACAGCTCACAGTCTCTGGGGTTGTTGCTGGAACAGTCGGCCAGTTTTCCCGGCAAGGTTCCGAACTCGAGTCCGGTCTTCTTGAGTATGAGGTCGCGGGCTTTGCGGGCGGCTTCCCTGGCCTTGGCCGCCAGCAAACACTTGTCAATTATTGATTTGCCCTCTTCGGGGTGCTTTTCCAGGTACTCGTTCAGGCCGTCGCTGGCTATCGATTCCACCTGGCCTTTAACTTCGGGGTTGCCCAGTTTGCCTTTCGTTTGGCCTTCAAATTGGGGTTGGGCGACCTTAACGCTGACTACTGCGGTTAATCCGTCGCGGATGTCTTCGCCTGACAGATTGGGGTCATTTTCTTTCAAGAACTTATTCTTGCGGGCATAATCGTTAAGCACGCGGGTCAGGGCCGCCCGGAAACCAGTCATATGGGTGCCGCCTTCCTTGGTGTTAACGCAGTTGGCGAAAGCGGTCACATTTTCCGAGTAGCCGTCGTTGTACTGTATGGCGATCTCGACACCGGTACTATTGACCCTTCCTTCAATATAGATTGATTTATCCAGCACCTGGCGGTTCTTATTTATTCGGCGGACCAGGCTGGCTATGCCGCCCTCGAAGAAATATGAGACCTCGTTGTCGGTCCTTTCATCCATGAGGCTTATTGAGACGCCTTTGTTGAGAAACGCTAGCTCTCTTAACCTCTCGCAGAGGACATTAAAATCATAAACAATTTCTCCGAAGATCTCGGTATCGGCCATAAAAGTAATAGCAGTACCGTTTTCATCGGTCTTGCCTGTAGCTTTTACTTCATTCAGGCTCTCACCCTGTTTATATTCCTGGCGCCAGATCTTGCCGTTGCGGGATATCTCAGCCACCATCCAGGTTGAGAGGGCATTGACGACCGAAGCACCCACCCCATGCAGGCCGCTGGAAACACTGTAAGCGCCATCACCGAACTTGCCGCCGGCATGTAAGGTCGTCATTACCAGCTCAAGGGCGGAGACCCCCTTTTCGGGGTGAATATCCACCGGGATGCCACGGCCGTTATCGGTTACGGTTACTGAGTTGTCAGGATGTATGATGACATGGATATGGTCGCAGAAACCGGCCATCGCCTCGTCTATGCTGTTATAGACGATCTCGTATACGAGGTGATGCAGGCCGTCTTTGCCCGTATCGCCGATATACATGCCTGGCCGCAGGCGGACCGCTTCCAGCCCGTCCAGGACGCGTATATTTTCTGCGGTATATTCGCCGTTATTGGAATTGTTGATTTGTTCTGGTGTCATGGCTTCTTTTTTCAGGTGGATTTCTTCCGTCCAGCACTTCCCAGCAGCAGGTTATTATGAAAATCACCACTATATATTGTGTTTTTTGAATTCAAACATACTAGACCTTGCAATTTCGTAGATAGTATACCATATTTGGCGTTTAAATGCATACTGTTAAGCGACTGCGGGATTTCTCGTCCCCTGCCAGATAACAACGCTTTTCGGTGGGCTTATGTTTATACCGGCAGTTCGACTTCTCCCTTGATCCAGGGGTGTCCCACCCTGTTGAGGAACTCGACGAGCTCGTCGGTAGTTTTAGCGTCGTTCTCACTGGCGATTTTATCGAACAGGTCTGCGGGGCAGGCTTCACGGTACATCTCTTTAATCACCTGCGGCATCCATACGATACGTTTCCATCCTCCATCCGCCTGCAGGAACTTGGGAGATCGCAAATACTCCATTGCCAGACCAAGATAGCCCTCGATCTGTTGCCCGCCGCTGGCCTCGCCGGCCATGGTGGAGAACGAAGTGCCGATGACCGTTTCTCCCGGGAAGTCGCGGTTCACGATGCCGAAAGCATCCGCTTCCGGTATATAAAAACAGATGGCCTGGAAACACCCGCAGGAAGTATGGGGAAAGCCGAACGCACTGTGCAGGTAGACGCGGGTGTAGCTGCCCATGGATTTCTCGGCGGCCAGTTCGTTGCAGCCCGAGTATTCAACACGGACCGGGTCGAGGCATTCGCCTTTGGTGATCTTTTGCACGGGACCTTCCGGGTCCAGCTTATAGGCTGCCTTGCCGTCGAACCAGCTGATGGCCCCGCAGTTGGCTATCCGCTCCGGGCTGACGATGCAGATATGGGTGGGGGCGAAGCTCTGGCAGAGAGCGCAGCTGTAAAACTCCTCCACGTCTTCCTCTTTCAGTCCCCTGGCCCGTATGTCCCTGGCCTTGTAGATTTCGCGTACTGACGGCAGCATCCCGGCAATATTCTTTTCGTCGGTGATGAAAGTAATGGCGATCTTTTCGATGACATCCAGCTCCGAAGTATAGAGGAACATCAATATCTTGCCGATTTCTTCCAGGGAGTTTAGCCCTTTACCGTAGGCCTCTTTATTGAGCCTCATCCATACGTCATCCCGCTGGTTCATATGATAGAAGCCCTCGATATAGTTGCCGTAGAGGTGCATGCGGCGTTCCATGACAGGTTCCATGTCCTTTTCCAGCCGCTCCCCGGCTACGTCGATTACCAGCCCTATCGGGAAGCTGCCGCCTTCCTGCATGTCCTGGATGTCCGGCCCGATGATTTCGATTTTCTCATTTTCAACCTGGTCGGCGCTTTTGACCGTCAACAGCTCGAATTTTCCACTGACGTTCGGCCCACCCAGCTCAACGTACAGGTCGGCTTTTCTGATCACCTCCCCCTCGTACTGGGGGCCTATGTCTACCGGAAAAACACCATCCATTTATCCTGCGTTCTCCTTTAAATTCATTATCAGGGCATCCAGGAATTCTTTCCACTTGCCGTCTTTCATATTAGGCAGGCTATACGAAGCATTGGGGTAGTAGTATTTGCATAGGGTCATAGTCCGCAGGTGCCTGGCGTAGTGTTTCAGTGTGGACAGCCCCTGCTCGGCCAGATCGGTCCGTATGCCGATAAACATCACTAGGTCATGGTTGCCGTCTCTCCTGGTCCCCTTCCAGCCGGGGTCTTTAAGGTGGTTGATTATCTCCACCAAGTCATAGCTGCTGGCCGGTTCGAGGCCCAGCTCAACCAGCTTTTTCCTGGTGTGTGCTGTAGCGCAGACCGGGATGTTCAGTGTTCCGGCGATCTCCACGGCGTATTCTATGACCGGTTTACCCTCCAGGGACATGGTCAGCGCCCTTGGCCCCACCACCAGCAGCGGCCGCTCAGAGCGCTTTATCAGGTGGGCGTACTCAGCGGCATCCTCGATTATGCGGGCGGCTTTGGTGCCCGTCAGTACGTTTACCCTGTGGTACGGCAGGTTACCCGTCATTTTCTACTTAATCCTCAATTTATTATCAGTGTATCACCGAATCAATGGAGATATCAGAGTCGTAAGTGCCGATCACGGTCGGCAGGGACAACGACTGCTTCTCTTTCCAGCCTGCTTTTTCCAGATAGGCCAGTACTTCCTTTTTGAAGAAGATCGGTATGTCCGAGGCTTTTCTGACGAAAAGATGCAGGTCGTCGGGCAGTCCTCCCATGTGCTGCTTGTGCAGTCCTATATAGTGCGTGAGCTTGAGCTGGCGGCCCTGCGGTGTATCGTTTTTCCTGATGCAGAGCTTGGCCATTGTGATCATCGCCCTTTCCTTGGATTCTATAACTGTGACCAGGTGTTCCGGAGAGGGTTCTCCAGTGTCGACCAGTTTTCTCTCCCTGCCATCCATCACCGTCCAGTCATCCTCTTCCTTGCGGCTCATATACAGCCTTCTGTATTTGGCTGAGTGCGGGCCCAGCACCACCGGTATACCCAGACGGTTAAACCCGGTGGCGATGGAGGCAGCCTTCTGTGAATAAGCACCCCAGGCCAGACCGCAGGCGCCCACGCGGTTCAAAATATAGTCGGCTATTACCTCGTAGTTGCCGCGCAGCGGCAGGGTAGCGAAGATGTTCGCTATTTTGATAGCGGCCCCGCTGATATGTCCGTTGGATACACAGGAACCCACGTTGATAATGCCGCCTGCCTCGAAATTGGGCGAATATTTTTCGTAAAGGGTCTTTCCATCCTTATCCTTCTTCATGCCGATCACCATGGCGGCGCAGCCGGAAAGCATAACAATATATTTCCTTTT
>JAFGLP010000142.1 GCA_016927965.1 Dehalococcoidia bacterium | reverse complement strand
TTATTGAAGTATAAGGTTTAACAATATGCCGACAATGAGCGCTGTAACCAGCATAATTCCTGTTGATTTAAGCATGCCGATTACACCCAGTTCTCGCGACAGTACAACAAAAGTAGCCACACAGGGGAATGACATAGCAAGCACTGTACTGCTGATAACGAGCTGCTCCGGAGTAAGGGAAAGAGGGGCAAGCATTCCCATCGCCACATCTTTACGCAAAAATCCCAGGACAATGGCAATAACCGTTTCTTTCGGCAACCCCATCAACCCGCTGATTACAGGAGCTGTAATGGAAGCAATGAAATCAAAAACACCGAATGTATAAAGAATATTAATAACCAGTACCGCACCGAGAACTATGGGCAATGCCTCTTTAATGAATCCATGGATTCTTAGCCACAATTTTTCAGCTATAATACGCCAGGGGGGCATTCTGTAAGGAGGTATTTCTATTACCAGTTCCGGACTGAATCCTTTAATCGATAGATTGAGAATAACTCCTATAATAAGCCACACAATGAAAAGCGTCCCATATACAATTGCAACATACTGAATTCCATGCTCACCTACCAACCCGATTACCATTGCCTGTAGCGCCGCGCAGGGAATAGCAATACAAATAAGAGTAGCAGCAATAAACCTCTCTCTTTTGCTTTCCAGTATACGTGTTGCCATAATTGCGGGCACATTGCATCCCAGTCCGAGAATCGTGGGAATAATGGCATATCCGTGCAGCCCCAGACGATGCAAAAGGGTATCCATCAATACGGCCAGACGCGGTAAATAGCCGATATCTTCCAGTAATCCCAGTATAAAATAGAAGGCAATGATATAGGGAAGTACAGCAGCAACAGGTATATACAATCCCGTACTGAGCAAGCCAAAAGATTGAAAATAATCTATTTGCCCATCAATCAAATTGCCTATAAGGATATTATGAATGAAATTGTCCGACCCCAATAACATGCTCAGTTTTTGCAGGATAGGGGTCCATACCCAATCGAATAACGGACCGGCTATGTAGTTTATTATGCCTTCACCTATAAAACGGATCAACCAGAAAGCAGCCATTAAAACGATAATCGCGACAACAAATCCGCCAATGGGATGATTACTGATATCTTCAATAACATCCGCAAAAGTATGGTGCCTGTGTGTTAAAGTCTGGGATTGATTAATAATTTCGCCTATTTGCTTCCAGCGTTCATCGCTCTCGGTTTGTTTTCTTTGCGGATCTACCGCATCCGGTAACTTGTCTACCAGCTGTTTTATTCCTTCACTCGTCACACCAACTGTAGGAACGACAGGAACACCAAGCAGCTCCTCCAGTTTTGCTAAATCTATACTCACGCCCCTATGACGCATGTCATCCCACATATTAAGTGCAACGATCATAGGAATCCCTTTTTCCATAAGCTGTAGCGTGAGATTGAGATTTCTCTCGAGATTAGTTGCATCGATAACATTTACCATGATATCGCCCTCTGACAACATAGAGACTGCAACTTCATCAGCACTGCTGGCAGCTTCCAGAGAATAAATCCCCGGCACATCGATTATCTCGTCTTGCGCATGAGACCGTTTAAGAAAACCACGGGTATATTCCACCGTGGTTCCGGGGTAATTTGATGTGATAATCTTTGTTCCGGTAAGTCGTGAAAAAATGGCACTTTTACCGACATTCGGATTACCGACAAGGAGGATTTTCACGAAATAGTATCCCCACCCTGTCCACCCGTTCCATTAACATGGACAAATATTTTACTTGCCATACCATGACCTATGGCAATTTGTGTACTTCCTGTTCTTAAAGTAACCGGACCTCTGAGGAAATACGAGCTGATCTTGGTTACCTGACATCCCTGCCTTATGCCCAACGCCTCCAGGCGCCGCCGTAATCCATGTCCACCTGCGATCTCATGAATCATGCCGGATGTACCGGAAGTCATCTGATTTAACGTTACAATATTATTGTTGTTCATATTCTGTTTATTATCCTTATAGTGCTATATAGCACAGTTTAACTATCACTCTTTCGGCATTGTGAACACAAGCCCTTCATATGTACTTCCACATCCACAATGGAAAAATCATACTGTTTGCTTATTTTTTTCCTGAATGTATCACTCACGGGGCATTCGATCTCAACAATTCTGCCACAGTTCATACACTGTAAATGTTGATGGTCAACAGATTCCCTCACCTCATAAATATGATGTTCCTCTACAAAATGGTGCTCTGTTATAAGTCCCATCTTTTTAAACAATTGCAGATTTCTGTAAACAGTCGAAAGGCTGATTCGTGGATGCTTCTGTTTTGCACGCCTGTGCAATTCTTCAGCATCTACATGACCGTTACTCTGCCTGATGAGTTTTAAGAGAGTACTACGCTGTGAGGTAACCCTCCGGTTTGATACGTCTAGTAATTCTTTTACTGAACTATCTATTTTATTCATTGCCGTCATCCCCAAATCCTCCGGATCAATCTCCTCCCATTATCCACTATCGTTGAGTATAACATGTATCAGTCATTAATGCAAATGATTTGCATTAGCATTACACTATAATACACGTATCCTATAACGGCTACGCTGAAACACATTAAATAAATCCCCGGATAAAAGAGAGGGGCGCGGCAGCTATTCTCCCCGTTTCCGAGTAGCTACCTGCGCCCTGCAGACGGGACAATTCAAATGACTTTATGTAAGAAATCCCCTACTTATGCTGTTTTATAATTATAAAAACCTTTACCTGACTTACGTCCGTATTGTTTGGCAGCAACCTTCTTCTTAAGCATAATAGGAGGTGCAAAGCGTTGCTCCTTCATATCTTCATACATAGCGTCACAGATAAAATAGCATGTATCGAGCCCGATCAGGTCAGCGAGTTGAAATGGCCCCATGGGATGATTCAATCCCAATTTCACGGCTTTATCGATATCTTCTATAGTAGCGCTTCCCGATTCAAGTAGTTTCACTGCTTCTAACAACAGCGGAATGAGAAGACGGTTTACAATGAAACCGGGTGTATCGGAAGAGACAACCGCCGATTTGCCAATAGCCTCTCCAAAAGCCCTGCATACATCCATAGTCTCATCGCTGGTTTCAATTGTTCTGACCATCTCAAGCAATTTCATCATTGGTACGGGATTGAAAAAGTGCATACCGAGCACTTTTTCCGGCCTGCCTGTTTGAGCGGCCAGGTCTATAACCGAAAGACAGGAGGTATTGGTAGAGAGGATTGCCTCCGGTTTGCAGATTTTATCAAGCTCGACGAAAATCTTCTTTTTAAGGCCCATATTTTCAACTGCAGCTTCAATTACGATATCACAGTCTTTAAAACCATTCATATCGGTTGTGCCAGTAATTAAAGAAATAGCTTTATCCCTGTCTACCTCAGACATCTGGCCTCTACCTGCTGCCTTGGTCAGTGAGGTAGTAAGAGCTTCCATACCTTTGTCCAGTAACTCCTGACTTATTTCCGATACCACAACCGGTAATCCAGCTCTTGCACATACTTCTACGATTCCCCGCCCCATTAAACCGCAACCTATCACACCAACTTTTTTAATCTCCATTACATTTCCTCCTTGTGAAATAATAATTGTATTTATCCTATTTTGCCTTGAAATCAGGTTTCCTTTTTTCTAAGAAGGCTGTACAACCCTCTTCAAAATCTTCCGTGGTAACGACAAAATCTGCCAGCTCCTTCTCCAGTTCAAGGCCTTCACTCAGCGATCTGCTCGTCCCCTGAATCATAGCCTGTTTTGCCGCACGCACTGCCAGAGGACCGGGTTTACAGAGCAATTCTGCCATCTGTTTGGCAGTGGACATAAGCTCGGCCTGCGGG
>JAFGLP010000018.1 GCA_016927965.1 Dehalococcoidia bacterium | reverse complement strand
GTAATGAGCGCCTCCACCGGTATGCTGGGAGGGGCCCGCTGCCAGTATCACCTGAGGCAGACTTTCCTGGCCATCGGGGTCAAGGCGGTGACCAGGCCGGAGGTCTTTGTTACTTTCGCCGCCCAGAAATTCGATGCTGATGGGAAACTGACGGATGAGGGCGCCAGAAAAGCCATACAGCAACTGCTGCAGGCCCTGGTGGACCTGGCCCGAAGTGCATAAACAATAAAGGGGGAGGCATGAAATTCATTGGAAAGGACAGCAAAAAGAACATAGTGAAGCGCTTTGCCGAACATGTCTCATCCGGCAAGGCGGAAACCTTTAAGTCCTATGATATGGAATTCATCTTCGGGCGGCGTGAAGGGCCCTACGTATGGGACGCCGCCGGCGGGAAGAAGCTGATTAACTGCCACTGCAACGGCGGGGTCTTCAACCTGGGGCACCGCAATCCCCTGGTGATCAAAGCCCTGCAGGAAAGCCTGCAAGAGCTCGATATCGGCAACCACCACCTGATCAGCGAGCAGCGTGCTTTGCTGGCCGAGCGGCTGGCCGAGTTGATGCCCGGCGACATCTCCTGTACCGTATTCGGCGTTGGAGGAGGGGAGGCAATCGACCTCGCCATAAAGCTGGTGCGGGGGTACACGGGAAGATATAAGGTCGTTTCTGCCGCAGGCGGATATCACGGGCATACCGGCTTCGCGCTGGCAACCGGGGACGATCAATACCGGGCCCCGTTCGGGCCCAACCTGCCGGGATTTATGCAGGTCCCTTATAACGATCCCGCCGCCATGGAGCAGGCGATTGACCGGGAAACGGCGGCCGTTATCTTCGAGACCATTCCTGCCACGCTGGGCATGCCCATACCGCAGGCGGACTTCTTTGTGTACGCCAGGAAGTTATGCGATGAACGCGGCGCCCTGTTGATCGTCGACGAGGTACAGACCGGGCTGGGAAGGACGGGCAAACTGTGGGGCATCGAGCACTTCAACGTCGTCCCGGATATCATTGTTATTGGAAAAGGCCTGTCGGGTGGCATCTACCCAATGAGCGCGACATGCTTCAAGAAAGAGCTTGAGGGCTTTTTCCATAAGAACCCGTTCATCCACATCTCCACTTTCGGCGGGGCCGAGGTGGGCTGCCCGGTGGCCATGGCAGTGCTGGAGGAGTCATCCCGCCCTCAGTTCCTGCAGCATGTCAACGAACTGGCCGTCATATTCAGAGATGGATTTGAAGAGCTGAAGAAGAAACATCCACGGATTTTAACAGGGTTGAGGCAGCTCGGGCTGATGATGGGGATCGAGATGGTAAACGACGGCTGCGGCCCCATCATGACCAAGGCCTGTTATGATCACGGCATCCTGGCCATCTATGCCAATAACGACAGGCGGGTCTGCCAGCTGTTGCCGCCGCTGATAATCGATAGCAGCACGGCCCTGGAGATAATTGAACGAGTGGATGGGGCATTGAAGGACACGGCGGATTTCCTGGGTCTCTGAATACAGCCGCAAGGAGGCAGATATGCAGATTGATATTGGGTTGTTAAAAGAGTTCGAAAATGGGCTGGACCCCACCCGCCCGGAGCAGAGCAGGATCCCGGCCAGGGTGCTGGGCTACGGGGAGATCAGCACCATTTTCGAGATACAGGCTGAGTTAGCCACAGATCTGGCCTGCAAACGCCTGCCTATTTTCCGGACCGAGGCCGAAGTGACCCGCTACGAGCAGATCTATCGCGATTACAATGAGACACTGGAGAAAAAGACCGGTATCAATCTCCCTGAATACGGTTTTGCATGGTTCACCACCGGCGCCGGCAAGATCATAGCCTTCGACCTGCAGCGGAAACTGCCGGCATACTCCATCGGCAACCGTGCTATATCACTAATGAACACCGATAGTATACGTACACTTTTCCTGCTCGTTATGCATGAGCTATGCAAGGTCTGGACTTACAATGCAGCCCACCCGGAGGAGGCTCTGGGGATAGACGGGCAAATCTCCAACTGGGCCATCGAGGACTTCGACCCTGCCAGCCCGCAGATAGGCAGCGGAGCCAGACTGCTCTACTTTGATACCAGCACGCCTCTGATGAAAAAGGGCGGCGCGGAACAGCTCGACCCTGAGCTGTTCATGCGCAGCGCGCCGTCATTCATGCTGTGGTTGATCCGCTGGCTGTTCCTGGAGGGGGTGATGACCCGCTATTATGACCCGCGTCTGGTGACCATCGACCTGATAGCCAACTTCTACAAGGAGCAGCGGCCCGAGATGGTACCCATGCTTGTTGATGCCGCCAACGGATTTTTTGGCTCCGAAGGCAAGTCCCTGTCGGTAAAACCACTGGTCGAAAAGGAGATCAGAGCATACTACAAGGAGGACTCTACCATCTGGGTGGTCTTCCTGGCCCTGCGGCGCTTCGACCGCTGGCTGCACACGTACATTTTACACAGGCCTTACGCCTACATATTGCCGGGCAAAATCAAACGCTGACAGCTTTTTTCGATTCAATTGATCTTGCCGATAAAAACGGGGCCGGATAGCTGTCCGTCCGTTGCATCCTCCCCCACTAAGTGACTAAAATCATATATCCCTTGACTTTCCCGGCCTATAATTTGTTTCATATTCTCAACAGAAGTTGAAACAAATGTTAACGGAGGGCAAATAGAAATGGGCAAAGAAAACGGACTTGTACTGGAAGTAACCGGCCAGAATATAGATGAGATGGTAAAGAACAATCCTTCGCTGGTGGTGGACTGCTGGGCGCCGTGGTGCGGGCCCTGCCGCATGATGGGGCCGGTCATCGAGGAACTGGCTACCGACTTCAAGGGCAAGATCACCTTCGGCAAGCTGAATACAGACGAGCACCAGGATGTGGCCGCCAAATACCAGATACAGGCCATCCCCACACTTCTTATCTTCAAAGACGGCAAGATGGCGGACCGCAAAGTCGGCGCACTGCCGAAAAAGCTGCTGGAAGGCGAGCTGACCAAGAGTCTGGCATAAACTGGAAGAGAAGTAACTTATAAAAAACAGCCCCTCCTTGAGGAGGGGCTGTTTTTATTTCAGTTTACTGCTACATAAGTTCGCCCTACGTAATGACAGTGTGGAAAAGCTGTCTAACACCCATCCTCGCCACGGTCCACCAACCCGTCTTTGATCCTGATGATGCGGTCCATATATTTTTCGTGTTCAGGCTCGTGGGTGACCATGACTATGGTCTGCTTGCGCCCGTCGCAGAGCCGCCTCAGCAGGTCCATGACAATGTCCGAATTGCGGGTGTCCAGGTTGGCGCAGGGCTCGTCGGCGAAGAGTATCCTGGACCGGTTGACCAGGGCGCGGGCGATAGCCACACGCTGCTGCTCACCACCGGACATCTGGTTAATCATATGGTCAACGCGTTTTCCCAGTCCCACCGTTTCCATCATCTCCCGCGCTATCCTCTCATAGTCTTTACCGGACGCCCCCAGCATCATCAAAGGCAGGTAGACGTTCTCGATGGCGTTCAGCTCCGGCAGCAGGGCATACTCCTGAAACACGTAGCCCAGTTTGTTAAGCCGGAAACCGGTCTTCTCCACCGATGACAGGGTTGATATATCTAGCCCGTCCACCACTATCTTCCCGCTGGTGGGGTCGTCCAGCAGGGCCACCATGTGCAGCAGGGTAGACTTCCCCGAGCCGCTGGGTCCCATGATGCCGACGAACTCACCCTCCATTATCTCCAGGTCAACTCCCCGCAGGGCCTCTACCGGCACCGCACCTTCGAATGTCTTACGTAAGCCATTTACCTCTATGATTCCCATAGTATTAACCCCAGATCGCCTTGATAATGTTCTGCTTTGTGACCATCCACGATGGGATGAACCCGGCAATCCCGCTGACCAGCAGCATGCTTAAGATGCTGACGGCCATGTCGCGTCTTACCAGCGCCAGGCTGACCAGCCCGATAGGCATCGGTAAAGGATGCCGGATAAAATAGGGCACGATGGCCAGGTGGACCAGCAGCAAGCCGGCAGCTATCCCCAGCGCCGCGTAGAAAAAGGCCTGCATGACGTACGAGATGACGATGATACGCTCCTTCATACCGATGGCCTTGAGGATGCCTATCTGCCGCCTGCGGTTGACGGTGGCGATGAAAATGACGATAAAGATGGTCACGCCGGCCACCAGCAGGCCGATGAATGTTATGATGCCCTTAATTATATCGAAGGTCTGCGTCAGGCTGACAACGGCACCCAGGAAATCCTGGAATGGGTTGATCTGGTCCCGCTCCACGCCCAGGCGCACCAGCCGGTCGATATAGGCACTCTCGGGAAAAGAGGAATTGGTCTTGACCAGCATCTCCGACGCCCTGTTATGCACACCAAGAACGGATTCCATCTCTTTCTCAGTAATGAAGGCATTGAGGTCGGCCAGCATGAAATTGGTGACGAAAATACCCTTTATGGTATACGTGCGCACCACCCCGTTCTCATAGGCCACTGTGACCTCGTCTCCCACCTTCGCCCCTTTCAGCGATGACTGCTCATAGCTGGCGTTATACCCACCCGATATCTCGCGCCCCATGATGATCTGGTTGCGGTCATCCTGGTCCAGGTAGCGTCCCGCCACCATGTAGCTCTG
>JAFGLP010000141.1 GCA_016927965.1 Dehalococcoidia bacterium | reverse complement strand
TTAACCACGCAGCGGGAGGGCATTGGTCTTGCGAAGCTCATATCTTTCGAGTAAGCTTCGGTCACGTCCCCGCCGTCCAGTACCTTTTCTTTGCCAATCAATTTGGCCAGGTCGGTTGTAACAGCCATCAACTATCTCCTTTGTTTTTATTGTATTTTTAATCTTAAACTTGAAGCTGAACCGTAAAGATGAACACCTGTCATTGCCGGTTATTGATGCAGCCGATGATGTCAACTATGGAAATATGCAAAACCATAAACAATGTTCAGTCTAACAAACATAAATCATGCTGTCAATGGTGTTTCGAGTTCTGCTTCTAAATAGGTGGCTGGATACGTATAAACATATGCAGTTGCAACAGCTAATTCTTCCGAGATAAAGGATAGTGCCAGTATGCAGGTAAAAAGGAAAGGCAGGGGAGTTCTCCCCTGCCTTTCCCTGGCAAATGTATTTATGTGATTTACAGGTATTTAGCTGCTTGGTGAAACCTTCGACTTATTTAGTCATGTAGTCGTACCACATATCGGCATCCTTGAGGGGGTACTCGCCGAGATAAACATCCTCGTCCCCCTTAATAATGCCCATTGAGCAGGGTGAACCGAAGACTATCGGTTCACCATATGTTTTGGACCCGGTATAGGTATAGTTGCCTACGAAGGAATCAAACGTGCCGCCATAAAAGGCCTTCATCATTTGATCAGGATCGGTGGTGCCGATGCTCTGCGCACATTCAATATACTGTGAAAGCTGCGTTACGGCAGTCGAGAATGTCCCGTAGTTATCCAGTGGTTTTCCGTAATTATTTTCATACCTGTCGAGGATGCACTGGGTCATATCCATGTATTTTGGCGCTACAGTGACCTTTTTTAACTCCAGCGGATTAATGCGGTTGCCCATGATACCCTGTGCAGCTTCTTTGCCGCAAATGCCGAAAAGTATATCAACCAGGCTGTCGGATGTGTGTCCGATGGGCCATTTATAGCCCATCTCCCATCTCTGCTTGGCCATCAGTGCAACCTCAAGTATCGTGCCGCCCAGAAATATTACCTCGGTCTCCAGTTCTGCCATCTTGCTGATATAGGGTGTGAAATTGGTAGTGCCTACCGGGTAGTAAACACGTATGTTTTTAATGCCGAAATCATTCAGAAACATCTTATCGACGACTTCAAAAGCAGATTCAGAGATGCGGCGGTCATCGGTTGACCCGGTCCAGCAGAGGGTATGCAGATTGGGGTTGGCATCCATTACTGCCAGCGCCTGGTTTAATGTTATCTCTCCTGTAGGTGTGCCGAATACAACATAGGGGTCTTTCTTGGGGGAGTAAATAAGACTGCCCGTCCTGGTGATCAATATGACTTTCTCCGGGTTGGTGACAGGGCTAAGGGCTGAAAACCCGGGACCGATGTAACCTACGATAGCGATAATATCATCATCATAGATCAGCTTGCGGGCAGCGGCAGCAGCCCCGGCAGGCGTCCATTGGCCGTCACCCCACAGAAGATCGATTTTATAGGTGTCGTCGCCTATTTTCACGCCGCCGTCCTCATTGAGGAGCTCAACATAGCAATCAACTGTCTGCCTGCCCCTCTCGCCGTACATTGCTGCAGACCCGCTGAACGGCATGATGCAGCCGAGTTTTAATGTCTTCTGTTCCTCTGGAGGCTGTGCTCCATCTCCGCAGGCTGTAATGCTCAACAGACTCAATATGCAAGCGATCGGTACAAGGTAAGTCAACACTTTTTTAATTTGCATGGCAGATATCTCCTGATTATTAGATCTTGCTAATATAACGCTGATACATTGTTTACGGTTGTATGAATTAGTGGCTTAACTCTACGGTGTGCTCGACCTTTTTACCTTAAATCAGCAGGCCCACAATATATTTCCCTTCATATTTCCTCTGCCTGAATATGTTAATGCTAAAAACTATGTTCACTTTATCAAACATCGTTTATAATGTCAATAAAGGCATGTTATATGGCCTGGCAGGGAATGCCTCGACATCAGTGCGGGGAACAGCCTTAAAAGCGGCAGTCGGCCGTTTCATATATAATAGTTTCGAGATACGTGGAATTGTTGTTGATATTTAATAATAATGAAAGAGATTAAAAGGGCAGTTAAAAAAGTGCAGACTTTCCCTGGTTTGAGGAAAGAAGAACGTGAGCGTCGTAAGGCTATAATTCTTGATGCGGCGGAGAGGGTCTATGAATCTATGCCGTATAACGAAGTGAATATACGTAAAATTGCTGCGGAGGCAGGTATTTCTGCGGCTTCCATTTATACTTATTTCAAAGATCAACAGGACATGTTCCTTGAGATATCTGAACGGCGTGCCAGACGTTCAATTGAACTGGCGAAAAAAATAATCAGGGAATGTGATACCGATGTCCTCAGAAAGACAGCCAATGCTTTCATTGAATATGATACTTACAACATGTTCACGCAGTTCGTCCTGCACGCCCAGTTCAGCCCAAAAGCGCTGAAAAAAATAACGGCTGTCGGAAGCGACATACGTGCTGTTATTGAAGAAGCTATGAAAAAGAGCAAAGTCCCCGGCGACCTGCAAGTTAATGCGCTCCTTTTTCAATCGTCCCTGAATGGTATTTTAGTCTCAATTCCAGATTATCCCGGGATTACAGGGGATGAAGCGAAAAAACTCAGGAAACTCCTGATTTCGACCCTGTGCAACCTGTTCTTAGCTGGAAAAGGCGTCAGTCGCCAGAAGAAAAGCTAATAACATCCGGTATATCGTGTCTGAGTGAATTAAGGCTGATGTGCAGTTTGGTTATTGGTTTTCTGTTTCAGTCAGCCCCTGTATTTTAATTTTGAAATAATAAGGGCGGTCCAAAACTGGCTATCCATATTAAAAAGTGCTATATTTTTCACTTCATGAAAGGGAAAATATTCGAGATCAAGCAGGGCACTGTCACCACTCCGCAGGGTTTCCTGGCGGGAGCTATCGCGGCGGCCGTAAAGTATAAGGGTCGGTTAGACCTGGGCATCCTTTATTCGGAAAAGCCCTGCGCGTCAGCTGCGGTCTTTACCAAGAACAAGGTGAAAGCGGCCCCTGTACTGATCAGCATGAAAAATATGGAGAAAGGCAGGGTACGTGCCGTGTTGGCCAACTCCGGCTGCGCCAATGCCTGTACAGGCGATAAGGGGCTTGATAATGCCAGAGAAACAGCGGCCCTGGCAGCCGCAAAGCTGGGTATACCAGCTAACCAGGTCATAGTCGCCAGCACCGGCGTGATCGGGATGGATATGCCGGTGGCCAGGGTAATGGCGGGCATCGATAAAATTACCCTTGAGAAAGACGGCGGACATAAATTCATGAAGGCCATCATGACGACCGATACAAGGCCCAAGGAGATTGCTGTAAAAGTTAATGATGCTGCTGGTCAGTATATCGTCGGCGGTCTTGCCAAGGGCGCCGGTATGATACATCCTGACATGGCTACCCTGCTGGGCTTTATAACCACTGATGCTAAAGTGGAGATAAACTTCCTGCGCAAGTCATTGAAAGCTGCCGTAGATGCAAGTATAAATATGCTGACCATCGACGGGGATACCAGCACCAATGATATGATCTCGGTCTTTGCCAACGGGGCGGCGGGCACGCAGGAAATAAATGATAAAAATAGCAAAGCTTTCCAGGAAGCTTTGACTTATGTGTGCCGGTTTCTGGCCCGCAGCATCGCTGCGGACGGCGAAGGCGCTACCAAGCTGATCGAGGTTAGTATAGAGGGTGCTAGGAGCACAGCCGATGCCAGGAAAGCGGCCAGGACCATCGCCGGATCGTCGCTGTTGAAAGCCGCATTATACGGCAACGATCCCAACTGGGGCCGTATCGTGGCCGCGCTGGGTAGGAGCGGCGCTGCCATGGAGGAGAAATACGTGGATGTTTTCCTCCAGGATGAGCAGATGATGAACCAGGGCTGCCCGCTTCCCTTTGAAAAAAGTAAATTAAGCAGGAAACTGAAAACAGGAGAGGTCAAAATAAGGGTCTGCCTGAATATAGGCAGCGCCGGGGCAACCGCCTGGGGATGCGACCTAACTCAAGAGTATGTTACTATAAATAGCGATTATACGACATAATCCGGCGGATACTGTTATGCTCAAATCTAAAATTATAGTAGTAAAAATCGGCGGCAGCACTCTTGGCCAGCATGATACCACTATGGAAGACCTGGTGAAGCTGCAAAAGAAGCGCGTGCCAGTGGTGGTCGTTCACGGCGGCGGCAGCGCCGTTACCAACTGGCTGACCAAGCTGGACATACCAACGCGCTTTGTGCAGGGCCTGCGCGTTACGGATATCGATACTTTGAAGGTGGTTACCGCTGTACTGGCGGGCCTGATCAATAAGGAACTGGTCTCTGAAATCAGCCGACTGGGAGGCAAGGCGGCAGGTATATGCGGGGTTGACGGGCTCATCGTTTCGGGCAAGAACAAGAACCGTGAGCTGGGACTGACGGCGGAAGAGCTTACAGTGAACCCGCACCTGCTGCGCGTATTATTGAACGCCGGGTATATGCCCATAGTGGCGCCGGTATGCGTGAACGGTGCACCGCAGGGAAACGAGGAGACCAATCTCCTCAATGTCAACGGAGACACCATAGCAGCCCAAATCGCAGCGTCACTGAATGTTTCCAAATTGATTTTCCTCACTGATGTGCCCGGCATATATGATGAATCCAAGCAGGTCATGTCTCAGATCAAGGTCGGCACAGCGAAATCGATGATTGAAAACGGTACAGCCAATGGTGGCATGGTTGCCAAGCTGGAAGCCAGCCTGGTTGCATCACAAAAAGTGTCGCTGACGCGTATTATCGACGGACGTGTCGATCATGCGCTATTAGATGAAATTGAAGGCAAGGGCAAGGGGACGACCATTGTCAACTGATAAAGTAAACTGGAAAGAGCTTGAAAGCAAGGTCTTTATGCCGGTATTCAAACGGGTACCAGTAACACTGGTGCGCGGCCAGGGGGTCAAGGTGTGGGATGATACCGGTAAAGAATACCTTGATTTTGTGGCCGGTATTGCTGTTACCAGCCTGGGCCACTGCCATCCTATCCTGGTCAAGGCTCTTGCAGAGCAGGCCGGGACGCTGATACAGACATCCAACCTCTTCTACTCTGTTCCACAGTTGCAGCTCGCTGAGCTGCTGGTAAAAACGAGCTGTCTGGACCTCGCTTTCATCAGCAATAGCGGGACCGAGGCGGTGGAGGGGGCGATCAAGCTGGCCCGCCGCTACGGCAAGGTCAAACTGGACGGCGCCTATGAAATAATAACCACAACTAATTCTTTTCACGGCAGGACGCTGGCGGCAACAGCGGCCACCGGGCAGAATACGATGCAGGAACCTTACACGCCCCTGCCCACGGGCTTTGTAAATGTGCCTTACAATGATATCGAGGCCATAAAAGGCGGCACCAATAAACTCACCTGTGCCGTCATGCTGGAGCCTGTCCAGGGGGAAGGCGGGGTCAACGTGCCCGATAATGATTATCTTAAAAAAGTCCGCTCCTGGTGCGATGAGAAGGGTATCTTGCTGATATTGGATGAAGTGCAGACCGGCATCGGCCGCTGCGGCAGCCTTTACGCTCATGAGCTTTTTGGTGTCGAGCCTGATATTATGACGCTGGCCAAGGGGCTGGGAGGCGGAATGCCTGTCGGTGCATTCCTGGCTAAAGAGCATGCCTGCGTATTTAAACGCGGCGAGCATGGCTCGACTTTCGGTGGCAACCCGCTGGCCTGTGCTGCTGCGGTCGCTGTGCTCAGCTATATTATTGATAATAAAATACCCGAGCATGCCGGCAAAATGGGCCTGTATCTGGAAGAGGGCCTTGAAAAACTGGCCGCAGGGAATGATGTGATAGCCGGGTCAAGGGGTAGGGGATTGCTGCAGGCTGTGAAGCTCAAGTCCGATATTGCCGAACAGGTTATGCTGGCATGCCTGGAAAACGGGCTGCTGGTCAATAACGTGAAGCCGGATGCTTTGAGATTGATACCGGCATTGATTGTGACGGAAAAGGATATAGACCGGGCGTTATCAATTTTGGATAAAGTTCTAAAAGAGAGGCGATAACATGGCTAAAAAACAAAAAGTTGTTCTGGCTTACAGCGGTGGTCTGGATACATCGGTGGCCGTGAAATGGCTGGCCGAGAAATATAATATGGATGTGATAGCGCTCTGTGTGGATGTCGGTGGTGTGGCTGATGTCGAAGGCATCAGAAAAAAGGCGCTTAAGCTGGGGGCTATCAAGTCCATCGCTTTCGATGCCAGGGAAGAGTTTGTTAATGAATATGTTACCAGGGCAATTAAGGCCAATGCATTATATGAGGGACAGTATCCGCTGGCTACGGCGCTGGGGCGCCCGTTGATGGCCAAGTGGCTGGTTGATATCGCCCATAAAGAAGGCGCTACCACGGTTGCACACGGCTGCACGGGGAAGGGTAACGATCAGGTGCGTTTTGACTGCGGTATATTCTCCCTCGGCCCGGAGCTGAAAATCATAGCTCCGGCACGAGACTGGGGCATGACCAGAGAAGAGACCATTGACTACGCCCAGAAACACAAGATCCCTGTCCCTGTGAAAAAATCCAAGCCGTATTCCATCGATGAGAATCCCTGGGGGCGCGCCATTGAGTGTGGGGTACTGGAAGACCCGTGGACTGAGCCGCCTGCGGATATCTACGAGTGGACGAAGTCCCCTGACAAGGCTCCGGCCAAAGCTGAATATGTCGAGATCGGATTTGAAAAAGGCCTGCCGGTCAGCTTGAACGGCAGTAAAATGAAATTGCTGACCCTGATCGATAAGCTGAATGTTATAGCCGGCAGGAACGGCATCGGCAGGATTGATCATATCGAGAGCAGGCTGGTAGGTATCAAGTCCAGGGAGAACTACGAAGCGCCGGCCGCTATGGTGATTATCCAGGCGCATATTGCGCTGGAGTATTTAACCATGACACGCAACCAGCTGCGGTTTAAGGATATGGTGGCCCGCGAATATTCCGATCTTGTTTATAACGGGTTGTGGTTCTCAGGCCATCGCGAGGACCTCGATGCTTATATCAACAGCTCACAGCGGTTTGTGACGGGTTCGGTCAGGCTTAAACTGCATAAAGGAAGCTGTATTGTTGTAGGCCGGAAGTCGCCGTATTCCCTTTACAGCTATAAGCTGGCTACCTATGATAAGGGTGATATTTTCGACCAGGGCGACTCCGCTCCCTTTATAAGGCTGTGGGGTTTGCAGACCAAGATACAGGCCCAGGAGCAGATGGTCAGGCCTGCAAAGACTCCTGCCCGAAAGAAGAGCACAAAAAAATAAAGTGAAGGTTGATGTAGAGGATGGCAGTAAAAAAGGAAGCAAGGCTACGCGGAAGGTTTAAAGAAGAGATAGACAGCGCTGTTCTGGACTACCTGGCTTCTATCCCTTTTGACTGGAGGCTTTACCGACATGATATCGAGGGCAGCATAGCTCATGCTGAGATGCTGGCGGCCCGTAAAATCATCTCTCTGCAGGATTGCCGCAAAATTAAAAGCGGCCTTCTCAAGATACTGAAAGAGATTGAGACGGGCTGTTTCCCGTTCAAGAAAGAGCTGGAAGATATTCACATGAATATTGAGAGCCGCCTCTTTGGTCTGATTGGGGATACTGCCGGCAAACTGCATACGGCGCGCTCGCGCAATGACCAGGTGGCGCTGGATATGCGGCTGTTTGCCAGGGCTTCAGCCATGCAATGTGTTAAGGCTTTGCAGAAGCTCAACACGGGGCTGGTCAGCCTGGCGGCGAAAAACAGCACCGTCATCATGCCGGGATATACTCATCTGCAGCAGGCGCAGCCTGTGCTGTTAGCTCATCACCTGCTGGCCTACTTTGAGATGTTCAGCCGTGACATTGAGCGTTTCTATGATTGCCTGGTGCGCATAAATGTGCTTCCTTTAGGCAGCGGGGCGCTGGCGGGGGTGCCGTACCCTGTTGACAGGGAGCTGGTGGCAGTTAAACTTGGCTTTGACGCGGTAAGTGAGAATAGTATCGATGCTGTTTCCGACCGGGATTTTATCATTGAGTTCGAGTCGACGGCTGCTTTAAGTATGATGCATATATCCAGATTGGCAGAGGAATTGATTATCTGGTCTACACGGGAATTTGGCTTTATTGAAATCGGTGATGCCTATGCGACCAGCAGTAGCATCATGCCTCAAAAGAAGAATCCTGATGTGGCTGAGCTTGCTAGGGGAAAATCAGGGCGCGTCTTCGGTAATTTGATGGGCATGCTGACCGTGATGAAAGGGCTCCCCCTTTCTTATAACCGTGACCTGCAGGAGGATAAAGAAGGGCTCTTCGATACCGTGGATACCCTGTTATCGAGCCTGCAGATAATGACAGGACTGGCCGGGTCGCTTAAGATCAATCCGTCCAGGATGGAAGCGGCCATGAACAGCTACATACTGGCCACCGATGTCGCAGATTACCTGGTTAAAAAGGGGTTGTCGTTCAGGGATGCGCATAGTGTAGTCAGCCGCCTTGTCTCATATGCGGCTGAATCAAATAAAGAGCTGACCAGGCTTGACCTCAAAGAATATAAAAAATTCTCGGCCTTATTCGACAAGGATGTCCGCCTGATAGGATTGCAGTTCTCGGTGGAGGCAAGGATGTCGGCCGGCGGCACTGCATCGAGCCAGGTGAAGAAAAGCATTAAGAGGGCTAAAGAGATCTTCGATGCCTACGAAAAGTAAAAAAATAAAGATCGCGCCTTCGATATTATCGGCGGATTTCAGTCGCCTGGGCGACCAGGTAAGGGAAGTCGTCAAAGCCGGCGCTGATTATATTCATGTCGATGTTATGGACGGGCACTTTGTCCCCAACATCACCATCGGCATTCCGGTTGTACAGTCGCTGAGAAAAATAACCAGAGTTCCGCTCGATGTCCATTTGATGATCGAGAAGCCCGAGCTTTATATCGAGAAGTTTGCTGAGGCAGGGTCGGACATTATTACAGTACATGCCGAGGCCTGTGTGCACCTTGACAGTACGGTCAAGGCCATAAAAAAAATGGGGGTCAAAGCAGGGGTCTCTTTAAATCCCGCTACACCCTTATCATCCATCGAAGAAGTGTTATCCATGGTAGATATGGTTTTAATAATGACCGTAAACCCGGGGTTCGGCGGGCAGGACTTTATTGCTTCGGTCGTGGATAAGTTAGCAAGGCTTAAACAAATATTTTATAATAAGAAAATCAAGGCAGAGATAGAGGTGGACGGCGGAATCACCAGGCTAACAGCGCCGATCGTGGTAAAAGCAGGAGCGGATGTACTGGTGGCTGGTTCTGCGATTTTTAACTCAAGCCAGGGCATCAGTAAGGCTTTTAAGGAATTACGGAATTCGATATGTTAGCGGGAGACCTTATTTCTTGTCCTAATACACCTTGTGCAAAGATTAAGCCGGACTGCAGTTCCATTAATATTGAAAGTAGTCGGCTGAATGTTGGGGAGCCAGGTACGCCTGGTATGCTGCTTGGAGTGACTTATTCTATTTCCAAAACGCAATGTTTTTCCGCAAAGATCACATTTGATAGCCAATTTCGAACCTCTTTGTTTGATACTTTTCTAATTAGCGACAACAATGTTATATAATACCACAACTCATCTCATGTTAAAAGGAGACCGATGACACAAGTGAATTCCTGGAATGGCAAAGACCTTAGAGATATGTTTGCCGCAGGAAGCAACTGGCTGGAAAAAAGCGTTGCAGAAGTAAACGCAATCAATGTTTTTCCTGTTCCGGACGGTGATACCGGTACCAATATGCTGCTTACTCTGCGGTCTGTAATTGAAGAGGCTGACCGGGCGGCGGATACCACTGCGGCTGTTATGGCAAAGGCGATGTCGCATGGCGCCCTGCTCGGAGCACGTGGAAATTCAGGGGTAATCCTTTCCCAGATATTCAGGGGTATTTCCAAAGGATTAGATGGTAAAGACTCTTTTGACGGGGTTGACTGGGCCAAAGCACTGGCGCTGGCTGCCAAAACGGCCAGGGAAGGGATGTCCAATCCTGTTGAGGGGACTATCCTTACTGTGATTAAGGATGCAGCTACTGTTGCATTACAGGTTGCAGAAAAAAGCCCCCATGACCTTATTGCCATTGTAACTGCGGCTGTGGCTGAAGCCCGTGAATCGGTGGCCAGGACCCCCAACCTGTTGCCGGCATTGATGGAGGCGGGTGTGGTGGATGCCGGCGGCGAGGGATTATACATAGTCATGGACGGTGCTTTAAGGTTTTTAAAAGGTGAACTTGATGACCTGCAGTTTAGAAAACCCCAGATGGTGAGCGCCAATATATCAGCTGCAAGGACGATAGACTTGATCCCTACTGAAGAAGAGGAAGCGTACGGTTACTGCACGAACTTCCTGCTGGAAGGTGATAACCTGGACCCCGAAAAGATCAGGCGAAAACTGGATGGAAGAGGACAATCGCTGGTGGTGGCCGGTGATGAAACTGCCATACGCGTCCATATTCATAGCTATGATCCGGGCAGTATACTGGCTTATGCCACGACCCTGGGTACCCTGCATCAAATACAGATACAGAATATGGATGATCAGCATGTCGGTTTCAAGGAAATGCAGAGGCAAAAGACGCTCACCGCTGATATATCCGTGGTTGCCGTTGCATTCGGGGAAGGTATGACCAAGGTTTTCGAGAGCCTTGGCGCAGTTGTCGTGAAAGGCGGCCAGACGATGAATCCCAGTGTTAAAGAAATACTGGCGGCGGTGGAAGCAATAGAGTCCCCCAAAATAATCCTGCTGCCCAATAATAAAAATATTATTCTCACAGCGTCCCAGATAAAGGAGCTTACCAAGAAAAATATTGAGGTGATCCCGACCAGAACTTTGCCGCAGGGAATAACTGCACTGCTGTCGTTCAATTACGAGAGCTCGCTGGAAGATAATATCGTAATGATGAGCGAGGCTATCAAGGGGGTGAAATCAGTCGAGATTACCACGGCGGCCAGGTCTACACAGATACACGGGCTCAAGATTAAACAGGGGCAGGCCATCGGCATTATAGATGATAGTGAGCTTGTGGCCGCTGGCGATAATGTAACCGAGGTGCTTTATAGCAGCCTTGAGAAAGGCGGCATTGATTTGGCTGAGTTGATCACTCTTTATTACGGCGCTGATTTAAAGATCGAGCAGGCCGAGGAAGTACAAAATAAGCTGAGAGAAAAATATCCTGATAAACAGATTGAACTGGTGAGCGGAGGGCAGCCGCATTATTTCTACATAATATCGATTGAATGATTTCAGGGAGGAGTTTGAATGATCAAGATCGTGACCGACAGTACATGCGATATCCCGGCAGACCTGATCAAAAAGTACGGCATCAGCATCGTTCCCATCAATGTAATCTTCGGCACCGAGACATTCAGGGACGGCATCGACATCACGGCGGAGCAGTTTTACAAGAAGCTGGTGGAATCGCATATACATCCGACCACTTCTGCTCAATCCCCCGGGTATTTTTCAGAGCTTTTTACTAAACTGACTAAAGAAACGAATGAAATCCTGGTAATACTATTTTCAAGCAAAATAAGCGCCACATATGAGAGTGCCATACAGGCCAAGGCACTGGTAGGAGACATCGCAAAAATTGAAATCATCGATTCACTGCAGACTTGCGGAGGGTTGGGCTTACCTGTGATCAAGGCCGCTGAAGCGATACAAAACGGCGCTAAATTAGATGACGTTATTGCCTCTGTTAAAGACTGGTGCTCCCGGGCACATTCCTATATGGTTTTTGATACCCTGGAATATTTACGAAAAGGCGGCAGGATCGGACGTGCGCAGGCATTGATGGGTGGCCTGCTGAAAATAACCCCTATTCTAACGTTGCGTGAGGGCATCGTTACGCCTGTACAGCGGACAAGGAGCAGGACACAGGCTATCGATGCACTGGTTAATCTTGTTAAAAGTGCCAAGGGTATAGAAGCATTGATGTTGCAGCATGCGACTACTCCCGACGAGCTGGAAATACTGGCAAATCGGGTCGCAGACTATTTCCCGAAGGAAAAAACATATAGAAGTACAGTTAACTCGGTAATAGGAGCACATGTTGGCCCTCATGTGCTATGTGCAAATTTTATCGAAGGTAAATAGCGGACTGATGACGATCCATATTGTGACCGATAGCGGCAGCGATCTGCCGCGAGATGTGGCTGAAGATTTAGGTATCAGCATTGTCCCCCTGTATGTTCATTTTGGGTCCGTAAGCTATCGTGACGGGATCGATATACAGCCCGGTGAGTTTTTTCAGAAATTGGTAGATGGGCCTATTCATCCTACGACTTCATCAGCGTCACCCGGTGATTTTGCCCAGGTCTATGAAAAATTGGGTAAGGATTCCGAAGGAATAATATCTGTTCATCTTTCCAGTAAGGTCAGCGCTACTTATGACTCTGCGTTGCAGGGTAAAGAACTTATTTCAAATAAGAGATGCCCTATCGAAGTTGTTGATTCCCGCCTGGTTACAATTCCTCTGGCACTGGTTGCTGTGGCGGCTGCCAGGGCTGCTGCTGCCGGAAAAAACATGGATGAAATAAGGGACTATATAAACCGGCTGATCCCGGTAGTCCGTGCATATGGGATACTTGATACATTAAAGTATATTGTTAAAGGCGGCCGTCTCGGCAAAGCAAGCGGCATCCTTGGCTCTTTGCTGCCCGTAAGGCCTATTCTCACTATCAAAGAGGGAACGATAACACCTGTTGGTGCTGCCAGAACGCGGAGTGGGGCTATTGCAGGTCTGCATGAACGCCTGAAATCAATATCCCATAATGTTGAGGCTGTCGGCATTGCGCATAGTTCCCAGGATGACGAACTTGCCTCGTTCGTCGACAAATTAAAAGCATTCATGCCTGATATCAAACCGATGATTGCCAAATTGGGTCCTGCAATCGGCACGCACGGCGGGCCGGGAACAATCCTGGTAGGCGTGCAACACTCTCTCATTAAGACAGAGGCTGATACTGAGTCCAAGCGAAGAAAATTCGGTACGCTGCCTTCTATGCAATCGATAAAGGAAGGTATTTTACAACGTAAGCAAAGAAATGCGGATGTATTCTCACTTTATAAACCTGTCCCCGCAATTCAATAAATGAAATTGCCTGCTGACAATCAGACTGCTTTTCTTCGCACAATTCTCAATTTAGAGATTAAAAACGGCTATGCCGACAGGGCTGTCATAGGCGGACTGGATAAGTATATTCTGAAATGGTTTGCCGATAATCCGGGCATCCTTGCCAGGAATACGCAGTTGAAATCCCTTTTGTCCAAACTTGACTATGCAGGCCAAAGCAAAGCCCAACGTGAAATATGGGTGCAGAAAGTGCTGGGTGAGATGGACCAACTGGCTAATCCAGGAAAACCCGCAGCAATAAAAGCCCAAAGGAAAAAAGGCAGTAGAACACTCAAGCCAGCGCCGCGTTTTGTTTCGGATACTACGCTGGATGATGATATCGCTGTTGTTAAAGGCATTGGGGACAATATTGCAAAGCGAATAGCAAAACTGGGTGTATACAGGGTAAGGGACCTCCTTTATTTCTTCCCCCGCAGGTTCATAGATTTCAGCAAGAGGGCGACTGTATCCACGCTTGAAACCGGAAAATATCAGACTATCTTTGCCAACGTATGGGAAGCCCAGGAAACCAACTTCGGACGGATGAAGGGAAGTGAAGCTGTGCTTGGCGATGAGACCGGCAACATACGGGCGGTCTGGTTTAATCAGCCATGGGTGGCCCGCCAGTTAACGACTAATTCACGTATTGCTGTGAGCGGACGGGTAACCGAATTCAACTACAGGAAGGTGTTTGAAAATCCAGAATGGGAATTGATCGAAGATAAAGAGCTGCTCCATACAGGGCGGCTGGTACCGGTATACCAGCTTACGCAGGGTTTATTCCCACGCCAGGTAAGGGCCGTGGTAAAAAATGCTCTGGACACTTACCTGAAGAGGTTGGACGAGTTTCTCCTGCCAGCGGTCATACAGAGATGCGGTTTGATAGGATTGCAAAATGCCATCATGCAGGCGCATTATCCGGCGGATTATGGGGCGCAGGCCATGGCACGGAAAAGACTGGCTTTTGATGAATTGCTGCTGCTGCAGTTGGGAGTGCTGGATAAGAAACGGGAGTGGCAGATGGACCAGCCCGGGCATAAATTCAATACCGAGAGTCAGTATCTGGATGATTTCATCAGGTCACTGCCGTTTAAATTAACGCCGGCGCAGCAAAAGGTGACGAGTGAGATATCTGCTGATCTAAGCAGGGAAATTCCCATGTCACGCCTGCTGCAGGGCGATGTGGGCAGCGGGAAAACAGTGGTGGCTGCCATTGCATTGCTGGTGGCCATAGAGAACGGCTACCAGGGAGCGCTGATGGCGCCGACCGAGATACTGGCGGAGCAGCATTTCTCCACCTTGTTTAAGCTGCTGTCGGCTGCAGGAGGGCTGGATAACAGACAGGGTAATATATATAAATTTGAGAACATCTTTCCGATTGACATAAATATGGCATTGCTTACCGGCAGCTCGAGTGTGAAGGAGAAAGCGGCCATTTATGATAAAATGCGCTCCGGCGAGATTAACATTATTATTGGTACGCATGCCTTGATACAAAAGGGCGTGCATTTCTCGAAGCTGGGGCTGGTGGTCATCGATGAACAGCACCGTTTCGGGGTATTGCAGCGTACTGCACTGCGTCAAAAGGGTTTCAATCCGCATTTGCTGGTGATGACTGCCACACCGATACCGCGTACGCTGGCGTTAACGCTATACGGCGACCTGGATATATCCACTATCAGTGAAATGCCTCCGGGGAGGCAGACGATTAAGACGCGCTGGCTGACACAGCATGACCGCCAGCGTGCATATAACTTTATCGGAAAGCAGATGAAGGAGGGACGGCAGGCCTTTATCATCTGCCCTCTGATCGAAGAGTCTGAGAACCTTGAAGTCAAAGCCGCCGTGGCCGAATATGAGAGATTGTCCAGGGAAATATTCCCGCATTTAAAGTTGGGACTGCTGCACGGCAAAATGAAAGCTGCAGACAAGGAAAATATCATGTCTTCTTTTAAAGAAGGCGAATTAGATATTTTGATTTCTACGTCTGTTGTTGAGGTGGGCATAGACGTTCCCAATGCCACCGTTATGCTAGTTGAAGCTGCCGACCGTTTTGGATTGGCCCAATTGCACCAGTTTCGTGGGAGGGTCGGCAGGGGCGATAAACAAAGCTACTGCTTGCTTTTATCGGAAAATCCTTCTGAATATGGTCAGGAAAGGCTCAAGGCTATTGAGGAAATAAGTGATGGGTTTATACTAGCTGAAAAGGATCTTGAGCTCCGCGGTCCGGGTGAATTTTTCGGCACCCGGCAGAGCGGTTTGCCCGATCTTAAGATGGCCAGGTTATCCGATACGCAGCTTCTGGAAGAAGCCAGGCGTGAAGCCCGCATGATATTTGAAAAAGACCCCGGTCTTCAACAGCCGGGACACCGGTTTTTAGCTATGGAATTCGATAGAATCTGGCATAAAAGGGTAGAAAACAATTAAAATATTACTTTCCTAGGCTTAATGAAGAGTCCGGTCTCTTGGTCTTATATACGGGGGATAATATGTCATTTAGAAAAATACTGGCTGCCAATTTGGAGAAAGCATTTACCCTGGCACAACAACAGGGCTTGCCAGGTGAGGCTGGCGTACCGGAGATTACCATTGAGCGGCCTGCCAAACCGGAGCATGGCGACTATGCCAACAGCTTGCCTCTCAAACTTGCGCGTCTAACCGGTATGAAACCGATGGACATCGCTGAAGTGATTGTAAAAAATATCCCCCCTATTAAAGAAATCGAAAAGATATCGGTGGCTAAACCGGGCTTCATTAATTTCACCTTAAGCAGGCAGTGGCTGGATGAGCAGGTAGATATTATTTGCAGTGCAGGTGAGAAATACGGCAATATCGATCTCGGCGGAGGAAAGTGCCAGATAGAATTTGTCAGCGGCAATCCCACGGGGCCGCTGCATGTGGGGCATGGGAGGGGCGCAGTGCTGGGAAGCACACTGGCCAATGTATTGAGGGCAGCAGGTTATCAGGTCAGTGCGGAGTATTACATTAATGATGCAGGCAGCCAACTGGAAGCTTTTCACCAGTCGCTTTTTGCCTGCTATATGCAAGCCTGGGGGAAAGAGGCGGAGATCCCTGCCAATGGCTATCACGGGAGTTATATGATCGACCTGGCAAAGGAGATCAAAGATAAATATAGCGACAAATTCCTGACAATGCCGCAGGAGCAGGGCATAGCCGAGATAGGTAAAATCGGTATTTCTACGGTAATGGGGACGATAAAAGAGGACCTGGGTATTCTTAACGTTGAGTTTGACGAGTGGTTCAGCGAGCAAAGCCTGTTCAAGAGCGGCCGTTTTGATCAGACCATGAAGATGCTCAAGGACGGCGGATTTACTATTGAGAGGGAAAATGCGGTATGGTTTGCCTCTTCCAGCATGGGCGATGACAGGGACAACGTTATCATCAGGACTGACGGGACACCGACATATTTTGCATCGGACATTGCCTACCATTACAACAAGTTCGTCGACAGGAAATTTGACAATGTAATAGATATATGGGGAGCCGATCACCAGGGGCATATATATCGCATGAAAGCGGTAATGGGAGCGCTGGGTATCGACCCCGAGAAGCTGGAAATAATGATCTGCCAGCTGGTAACGCTCAGGCGCGGCCAGGAGATTGTGAAAATATCCAAAAGGAGCGGTGATATAATCAGCCTGCGGGAGGTGCTGGACGAAGTGGGTCCCGATGCCTGCCGGTTCGTTTTTCTCTCCCGCTCCGCCGATAGCCAGATGGATTTTGATCTGGAATTGGCTATTAAACAGTCTTCCGAGAACCCTGTTTATTACGTACAGTATGCCCATGCAAGAATAAGCAGCATTTTGAAAAACGCCGCTGAAAAAGGCATCGATTTTAGCTCCGGTGATGTTGTGCTTCTTTCATCAGAACCGGAATTGACTTTAATCAGGCATATGGTAAGGATTTCAGAGATGATCGAGACGGTGGCAACGACACATGAGCCGCATATTTTGCCTTTTTATGCACAGGAGCTGGCAACGGTTTTCCATTCCTTCTATAAACAATGCCGTGTGATTACAGATGATCCTGCAGTGACTAATGCCAGGCTCAAGCTGGTCAAGGCAGCGCAGATTGTGCTCGCCAAAACATTGCACCTGATGGGCATGACTGCCCCCGATAGCATGTGATGTTTCCTCCGTTTTTGAAGCTAAATTCAATTTATGATAAACTTTGAGGCTTGAATATGAGACAGAGAGTTTTTTCAGGAGCGCGTCCCACAGGACGGCAGCACATCGGCAACTACATAGGCGCTATCCAGAACTATGTTAAGCTGCAGGAAAAATACGACTGTGTTTACTGTATTGTGGATATCCACGCTCTCACTACTATTGAGAACACGTCTGAGCTGCAGCAGAATATCCTGGAGATGACGCTTGATTGGCTGGCAGCCGGTATCGACCCGAAAAAATCGATAATGTTTGTGCAGTCGCATGTTCCGGAAATAGCGGAATTGTATACATATCTGGGCATGCTGACCCCGCTGGGATGGCTTTTGAGGGTACCTACCTTTAAAGAGAAGGCCAGGATGCAGCCGCAGAACGTGAATTTCGGGCTGGTCGGCTACCCGGTATTAATGGCCGCAGATATCATGCTGTATAAAACCAATGTAGTTCCTGTCGGTGAGGACCAACTGCCGCACCTTGAAATGACGCGTGAGATCGTACGCAGGTTTAACTATATTTTCGGCGAGGTATTTCCTGAGCCTCAGGCCAAGCTGACGAACTATCCGCTGGTACTGGGCCTGAACGGCAGCCAAAAAATGGGTAAATCATATGATAATCATGTCGAGCTGGCGGGTACTCCCGAAGAAACACTGGAACGGATAAAAACTGCTGTGACTGATCCGGCCCGCCAGCGGCGCAATGACCCGGGACATCCAGACATCTGCAATATTTACAGCCTGCATAGATATTTCACCGAGGATAAAATGTTCGAAATCGCCGAACAATGCAAATCGGCTGCCATAGGCTGCGTGGACTGTAAAAAATTGCTGGCGCAGAATATTAACGATGCTTTGAAGGACTTCAGACAGCGCAGGATTGATCTGGCGAAGGACCCAGAGCGGATACGTGGAATTCTGGAAGAAGGCGCCAGGCGGGCGCAGGTAATTGCCAGGGAGACGCTTAACGAAGTGAAGCAAAAGATGGGCCTGCTCAGGAATGCCTGAAGAACGATCAATAAATCTCCCCCGGTCAAGCAGCCACAGGTCCGCTTATGAGATTGCCAGGTTTGCTGCACTGGAAGCAGGCAGTATCCTGAAAAACCGTTTCGGTCGTCAGAACAGCATACAGGTTAAAGGCCGCAGGAACCTTGTAACCGAGGCCGACCTGATGTCCGAAAAACGGATCATTGAAATCCTCAGAAAAGAATTCCCCCGTCACGGCATATTATCTGAAGAGGCGGGTGCTTCAAAATCGGACTGCGAGTACAGCTGGATTATCGATCCCCTGGACGGCACCAATAATTATCATTTTGGGGTTCCTTTTTTCTGTGTAAACATTGCGTTGTCCTTGAATGGTGAGGTGATATTGGGCCTTACTTATGATCCCATGAGGCGTGAGATGTTCCATGCCGCTAAGGGCAAGGGTGTTTATCTCAACAGAAGAAGGACTGCCGTATCTGATGTTGAGCAGCTGGAGCAGGCTGCTGTCGGTTTGGACTTGGGCTATGTCCCCGAAAGAAGCGTCGAAATGCTTGATCTGGCCGCCAGAATATGGGCGCAGACGCATTGCATCAGGTTGATGGGCTCTTCATGCCTGGGGTTGGCTTACGTAGCCAGCGGCAGGCTCAGCATATACTTTCACAAGTATCTGTATCCATGGGATCTGGCCAGCGGGCTTTTACTGGTCAGTGAAGGTGGTGGCGAGATAATAAATTTCGACGGCACATTGGCAACTACTGCTGACCGGGCAGTAATTGCCTCAAATAAACAGCTTCTTGACGAGTTCAAAAGATGGCTGGAAATGCCCTGATCACTATTTCCTATGCCGTTCCAGGAATTTACCGATCCTTCTTAACGCTTCTTCGATCTCGGGCATAGATGTCGCATAGCAGCAGCGCACGTATCCCTCGCCGCACTTGCCGAATACATGACCGGGTACCACGGCCACCTTTTCTTCTCTCAGCAACCCTTCTGCAAATTCTTCTGATGTCATATCGGTTGATTTGATCGACGGGAATGCATAGAAAGCGCCCTTGGGCTCAAAACAGGAAAGGCCAAGGTCTCTGAAACCTTTGACAATAACCCTCCTGCGCCTGTCATATTCCGCCAGCATTTCCTCAACTTCATGATTGGTGCTTTCTTTGAGAGCTTCTACGGCTGCCATCTGTCCCATAATCGGGGCGCACATCATGGTATATTGATGCACCTTCATCATGGCCTCGGTCATCTCGGCATTAGCTGCTACATAGCCCACGCGCCAGCCGGTCATGGCAAAGGCCTTGGAAAATCCCCTGATTAATATGACACGGTCTCTCATGCCGGGCAAACTGGCCATACATGTGTGTTCTGTATCATAAGTTAGGCGGGCATATATTTCGTCCGAAACGATAAGCAGATCGTGCTCTATAGCGATCTTGGCCAGATCTTCCAGAAGCTCCCTAGGCATAACGGCACCTGTAGGATTGGATGGGAAGCTTAACAGGATAGCCTTGGTTTTAGGTGTCAGGTATTTGCGGACATCATCCGGCATTAATTTAAAATTATTTTTTTCATAGGTGGGTATTTGTACGGGCACTCCCCCGGCCAGCGAAACGCATACGGGGTAGGCCACATAATGGGGATCAGTCATGATCACTTCGTCCCCCGGATCAATGATGGCCCTGAAAGCCAGATCCAGAGCCTCGCTGCTGCCGGTGGTGATCAATATCTCGCTGTCGCTTTTGTAATCGATGTTATATAGCTTCTTTACGTATTGGGATATCGATTGACGCAGTTCAGGTATTCCCCAGTTGGAGGTGTACATCGTAAAACC
>JAFGLP010000140.1 GCA_016927965.1 Dehalococcoidia bacterium | reverse complement strand
GGATGAGGCGATGGAAGCGCTCTGCACTACGATGTTTGCCATGGGTACCGGGCCGGTTGAAGTACCTCCATTGCCCGAGTTTGTACCACCCTGCCCGGCGCCGCCCACCGTTCCGCCGCCCGGCGTTGTGAATGTTATCTCATTGCCGTAGATATAAGTCCAGTCAACTACGAAATTACTTAGTTTCCAATCAGGAATATAGCCCAGTCCTGTACCCAGTCCATGCGTACCGGTGGATAAGAATGAGATGAGGTAATCATTTTGCTGGATCTTATAATCTGTGGTCGATGGCCAGGCAAGCACGGCAACAGCATAGTATGTGATGCCGGGGATAAGCCCGGTGACCGTGGCGCTGAATTGACTGGCAAACGGACCGCCGCAACTGACCGGGGCTGTTTGCGATGTGTAGCTGCCCCTGGATGTGCCGTACCTGAAGAACCCCATCGGGCTCACCATGACCGCCGGTACGATGCCTCCGGCAGACTGGCTCACCAGGCCGCTTATGCTGCCATTTAAGGTGGCTGAATTAGGCGTAACATTGGTGGCCGGTAAGGTGGTTACAGTTGGTGGAGGACTGCCGGCCATGACCGGCGCTAAGCACAATTGAATTGCTAACAGGGACAGGACGACACAAAATAATAACCTTTTCACTGGCCTCCTCCTGGCGACTTACTCGATTGAAGAATTTGAGCGTGAGTTTACAGGATTATGTCAGTCCTGTCAACCGAATATTAAGATAATATTAATTGCCTGCCGGGGCTTATACAGCCATCATTTTAGCCCAGGGGTTTTCCCTTTTAACCAGCTTGAGCGCATCGGCCGGGCAGACATACATGCAGAGGCCGCAGCCTATGCAGCGGTCAGCGTTAAGCTTAAGCTCATCGCCCTCCATTTTGAGTGCTTCCATCTGGCAGCGCGGCACGCAATCTCCGCAGGAAACGCAGGCGTCTGCGTCTATCTCTATAACCTGCTTAACAATAGCTGCCAGGCTGGGGACCGGGGAGCGCTGGATACCTTTGAGGGTGGCGCAGTGGCAGACACAGCAGTTGCAGAGGAACTCTATGAAACCGCCCTGGTGATACATGGTTTGATGCACCAGGCCGGACTCTTCCGCAAGGTCGAGGAGCTTGCGCGCTTCGTCCCTGGTGACCGTCCTCATTATGCCGCGGGCTGTCGCAGCTTTGGCCTCAGGGCCTAACATGATGCATACTTCCTTGGGTTTATCGCAGGGACGGCCGACTACTTCACCGCGGTGGCGGCACATACAGTTGCCGACAGCTATGTCATCTGTCTTTTCAATTAAATCCAGCGCCTCGGCGTAGCTGTGTATTACGGCTACCTGCGATATAAGCTCGTCCAGGTGGACGCCCCTTTTCTTTTCTGAAGTGCTGGCTGCCTTTGCGGCGGCGGAAGCTTGTGTAAGAGCTCTCAGATACTCATGTATCAGGAGTATAATCTTACGTTCACGTTCGCTGGTGCCTCCTTTCATAAATTGAAATTCGAACATGCCCGGTACCAGGGGCAGGAGCTTGTAAGTCGTGTTGTCCCCCAGCCTGTCTGCCAGTAATAATCCCTTATCGGCCATGGCCTCCAGCGTTTGAACAAGACGTCCATTGTCTGTGCTCCCTGTCAGTTGTGCTATCTGTGCAGCCGTCAGCGCCTCAATGGGTAGTTTAACAGCGATATCTGCCTCTTCGGCAGTAAACAGTTCGTTCAGTACATCGTAAAACGGCTGGAATTTTACCGCTGGTGAAGCGCCGCCGCGCTTGGCAATGGCATCCGTAAGTTGTTCTAATAGAGCCTGATCCAACATTACACCTCGCTATCAATTATTAATTTAACCTTTCTTGCAACACTCTATCATATAGGAACTCTTGTATGTACTGCAACTGCAAGAGTGAAGCAATAATTTCATAAAATTAATATCTTCAGGGCTGATGGCTGTTCCCGGTATCAAAGCATGGCAAATAGCCGTCTTCATACGCTTCGCGGGCTTCATCCATGTCTATGGGGAAATTGCGGCAGGTGATTGGTTTATGGCCGGTGGCATGCAGGCGGCAGCCCCGCTGAGGCATCAGGAATACGCAGCCGCCCTTGCGTACCCTGGTCCTGTACAGCATTTCGCCGTCGCTCATATACGGTCTGGAGAACTCCCCGGGAGAGGCTATCTTCAATGAAATAATACGTTCGTATTCTTCAGGCAGGACATCGGCGCCGTAGCGGCAGCAGACATCACCGCAATTGGTATTCATGCAGTCCGGGTGGTGGAATTTATTTTTACGCATATCCGGGTATAGATCATATATCAATAATACTTATCAGTCTACTATTAAAGCGTGCTGTATTAGTGGCATTATCGATAAATGAATGACAAAAAAGGCTATAATCAATATATTGCGGAGGGGTCATTATGAAAGCTGATAAAGAAAGGCTGGAGTTTCTGAAAAAAGATGCTGTACAGGGGTTTACCAGGATGATAGGGTTGACCCCGGTATCTTTGAAGCCGGGTGAGTTTATCACGCGCATCAAGCTTGAAGAGCATCTGTGTCAGCAAGACGGTTTTGTACACGCGGGAGTGATCTCCACCATGGCCGACCACTCTGCCGGATATGCCTGCTATTCGCTGGTGCCGGAAAGCCACCGTATACTGACCGTGGAGTTCAAGATCAGCTTTTTCAAACCGGCCTCGGGCGATTACCTGGAATGCAAAGCATGGGTGTCCAAGCCGGGCAGGCAGATACTTTTTACCGAGGCTGAAATATACTCTGTCAAGGATGGAAATAAAGTCCTTATCGCCAGGGCAATGCACACCATGGCCTCTGTCCCCAGGGAAAAAGTGGCAAAATGAGATTGCAGTAACCGGTGTTTATTACTGCTGTGAGGTTACCGTGCGCACGATTTGCCCCCGTTGTAACTTGATTGTACAATCCTTTTTAGAGACTACTGAAGATCAGGGGGGATGCTAAATGGGCCGGTTCTATATTTTGATCGCAATGATAATTTGCATATTTCCCGCCTGCATCGTGGTTGCCGACGGCCCTTCTCATATTAATATAAACAGCCTGCAGGTAATACCTTCAATGATAGAAGCAGGGCAGCCGGCCGTGCTAAGCTGGAATGTAACCGGTGCGGTGTCCGTCACCATTAATAATGGACTGGGGGAGCGGCCTGCCTCGGGCAGTATAGAGGTGAACCCGCAGCAGACAACAACTTATATCCTTACAGCGAAAAACGGCGGTACGCCGGTTGAGAGTTCCGTTATACTGACCGTGACTGAACGTGTCTCACCTCCGGCGGCCGAGCAAATTCCGACCCTCTCCGCCCTGGATACGCAGGGGCTGCTCAAACACCAGGGTGAGCAGGTGCTGGTGGAAGGTGATGTGACCTACATTTCAAGCTGGCTGCCCACGCGTCTCCGCGGGTTGGGCACGGGGCGCCCATGGACTTTCATGTTCTTTATGGAGGATATAATGGAAGGGGCTGCCGATAATGCAGGGGTGGGTGAATATTGTCCTGAATGCTGGCGTGATTACACCTCTCATTTCAGGGTAATCATCACGCCGGAGAGGCTGCCACTGCTGCTGCCTGCTTTGAACAGCTATTTCGGTGGGGGACTGATCGTGGAGGAACAATGGCTGATAGTCGGGGCCACCGATGAGGGACGGCTGGTTTACGTTCCCAGCCAGTTGTGGAACTTCGGGTTTGTGGCGCAGTCGCCGGTGCATATCGGTATCAAGGGAAAAATCGATAATTACCTGACGGCGCCGGCCATATATCTGACTGATGCGGGGCAGATATCCGCTGACTGATCTTAAGCAGGTTGAAATAACAGGTCTAATCCGATGGTATGACCGGGTTGTGCCCGGCGGCCTCCAGAGAGATGCTGCCGCTGCCGGAATAACCGTCTCTATAAAGCCCGGAGCGCCGCAATTTCCTTATTAAATCCCCATTTGGCCGGCAGTGAATCCCTGGCTTTATCAATAGTGTCAGTGTCAAACGGCGTGCGTGTGGTCTGATAAGCATGGCCGAATTCACGGGCAAGCACCCCCGCAACAGCGTCGTCTGACAGGCCCTGGCAATCGCTGACCGACAGGTGGATTATGCCCCTGGCTGGATAAGGTAAAATGGGCAACCACCTGGCCGCAGTTATTTTCCCGGTATTGAATTCGTCCCTGTCCAGTGCGCTCCATTCGGGGATGTCCTGTATATTCATAATAGTATTTTGCAAGCCTCTTTTCACGCTGTTGGGCAGCCTGTTCCAGGTCTGTATTGTGATCTTATTGAGGCGGGGATCGCTTATATTGACGGGAGGGCGTTTGTAGTTGAATTCGGCTAGAAGGCTGAGCAGCAGGCCCAGCAGGACAGGTACAATCATGTAGAAATATTTATCCAGTGCGCTAAATTTCTGGTCCTGCCACACGAGCTGAAAAATAATCCATATCGCATAAATAATAAAGGCCCAGAATATCGTATGTATGCCTATCCGTTCCCGCACGGTCAGTTCACGGTCAGGCACCAGGAGAAATGTCCCTATTGCCGCGCATGCCAGGCAGGCAATGCCTATAATTCCGCTGGTTATTTGAGCATCCATTCGTTACCCCTCCGCTGTTAATTATATCAGTCATCGCCTGCACAGCAATAGTCATTTAGTAATGGGGGGATTTTATCCAGCCTGTTGGTTCTTGCGGGTATTTGAGGGCGGTTATATAATCTGCTCAAATCAGGGGAGGTTGTATATGACCGATAGTATTATCAGTGTACAGGATAATGAAATAGTCCACATAATTCTTAACCGTCCTGCCTTTTTCAACGCCTTCGATTTTGAGATGATGGATAGCATGGCGCGGCAGGTGATGGATCTGGCGGCCGATGAAAACGTCAGGGGAGTTGTAATCTCGGGGGAAGGCAAAGCTTTCTGCGCAGGAGGGGACCTTAAATGGGTCACTGATTTTGAAAAGGGCCCGGCGGCTGCATTTCACATCCTGGCCGCCGCTTATCACCAGATGGTGCTGGAAATACGCAGGATGAACAAGCCGGTAATTGCGGCGGTAAACGGAATAGCGGCAGGTGGGGGCTTTTCGCTGGCGCTGGCCTGCGATTTTCGTGTGATGGCTGAATCGGCCATCCTCCGGCAGGCCTATACCTCCAACGGCCTGTGTATAGATGGAGGGGGCACTTTTTCACTGCCAAGGCTGGTGGGACTGGCGCGTGCCATGGAGATCGTTGCTATGGACCTCCCCATCACATCGGAGAAAGCGCTGGCCTGGGGGCTGGTGAACAGGGTGGTCAAAGAAGGCACGGCAGCCGAAGAAGCGCTGAAAATGGCGCACGAGCTGTCTTCAGTTTCGCTGCACTCTTTCGGCCTGTCCAAACAGCTGTTAACGGACTCTTTTAATTGTACTTTTGAGTCGCAAATCGAAAAGGAGCGCCAGGGTATTTGCAGCTGTGCAGATCACACTGACGGACAGGAAGGCTTAAAAGCGTTCCGGGAAAAACGCAAGCCGGTTTATTACAGGAGGACTTAATTCCCGGTTTCGATGTCGGCGGCGGCGGCTATCTGCCCGTCCATATATTGCTTAATCTTACCGGCGATAGGCTCCAGCACGGCATCCACGCACTCATTGAGTATCAGGTGGCAGGGCAGGTCGAAGACCAGCATCTCCTTGACCGGCGCCTTGATTTTATCGAATGCCAGTTTGGTGTAGTCGAAAGAGAAAAGGGGCTCATCTGAAGATACGATAGCAATAACCGGGCATTTGATGCTGCCGTCGCATATCCCGGACATATCGGCGTTGAAAAGGGAGGCCAGGAAATACAGGGGGTAGGTTCTCAGGAAAAGGGGGTCATGGTCTATTTTGCTCTGCAGTTCCGGGGAACTGGTAACCCTGTCCGGCTCCAGGTAGAAATTATAGGGCAATTGTAGTCCCGGCAGGATTTTCCCGCCGGTCTTGATCAGCCACATTGCCGGTTTTTGGACATGTCTTAAAAATCGCGGGAAGCGTGTTAGCCCGATCGTCTCGGGAAGCTGTGGTATCATGATATTGTGAGGGAAGACAGCTGCAATCCGGTCATCCTCGGCTGCCACTGCCGCCGCAAGTATCCCGCCCTGTGAACTCCCCATCAGCGATATAGCGGAGCTGTAGTTATTGCGTGCATATGTTATGGCGTCTTTAACATTTTGTTTCAAATCTTCGAATGAATACAGCTTTCTCTCCCTGGGGCTTTTACCGTGCGAAACAGGGTGTACCCCAAGGATGGTGAAACCCTTGAGTGACAGGTGTCCAAGGAATTCTTCGTAAAACAGGGGGTGGACCATTGTTCCGGGGGTGAAAATAACCACCGGGCAATTACCCCCGTTTTCCCAGATGGAAAGGCATATCCTGGTCCCGGTGGAGTTAATCAATGTTTCTCTGTAGCTCATTGGCGCCCGGACATTCTACTACCGGGACAAGGTGCAGGCAATATGCCGGGCTACTGTGCTTTACCGTTGAATTCGTATATTATTGATTATGAGAGGCATAAAATGAAGACGGCAGTTTATATTTACCTGGCCGTAGGTTGCGGTATGCTGGGTGTGGTGTTCACCTATGTTATGCTGCTGGTGTGCCTGTATTTCAGTGTAGATGTAGCCAGGAACCTGTGGATTATCGTTATTCCCATTGTACTGGCCGTGTCACTAAATATTTTCCTGATCGAATTATTCTCCAGAACAAGGAAGAAATAAGCGGTACTGGGTGAACTGGGACTGCTCCACGGTACCAGGTCCTATTTCCGGCCCCGGTTGAGGGTCTGCAGGACTGAGGTCAGCAGGGCGAGGTGAGGAGTGGTCACCTGTAAGGAGCGTGCACGGCGGAACGGCTCTGCAAATATAGCATCGATCTCCATGCTGCGTCCTTCCACGAAATCGATCATGGTGCTCGGCTTGTAGGCCCCCATGGTAGCTGTATTCCTGAACATCCTGTCTATCATAGGGGCGGCGTCTATACGTACGGATTCGGCATGGTTTTCCAGGTCGGCGTTGCCCGCAGCGATGACCTCCTTCATCAATGTAAGCGCTGCCTCGCGCAGGCCCTCATAGTTCATTATGATATCGGTGGTGATCCCGCCGGCTGCTACACACAGACCGCTGAAAGGGATATTCCAGCACAGCTTTTCCCAGCGGCCGAGCAGCAGAGAGGGTGTGGCAAAGACCTGTACCTTGCTGCCGTTCCAGAGATCGAGGGCTTTTACCAGTTCGTCCCGGTTGTCCCGGTAGTGCCCTATATTGACTGCTCCATATGCCAGGTGATGGATATGCCCGGGCTTGCCCCTGTTGATGCAGGTGAAGGCCAGTCCCCCGAAAATCCTTTGCTCTCCGAACCATCCGGCAAAGCTGTCTTCCAGCCCCAGTCCGTTCATCAGCACGAGTATACGGGTATGCTCCCCGATACAGGGCCTGACGAGCTGCTTTGCCTCGGATATGGAAGTGGCTTTAAGGGCGCAGATGACCCAGTCAACAGGTCCTATCTCGGAGCTGTCGCCGGCTATTTTGGGCTGCCGTAATACGAAATTGCCGTCGGGACTGTTGACGGTCAATCCTGATGACCTGACAGCGTGGTAATCACGCCTGACGAGGAAATGAACATCTTTTCCGGCTTCAGCCAAGCGTCCGCCATAGTAGCTGCCGACGGCCCCCGATCCGATAACTGCAACTTTGAGACTGCTCATCGTTTATTTTATTCTCAGGCCAGCCAATGCGGGAATATTCCCGGCAGGCGCCTGTACAGCTCCCGGTGTCACTTCCCCGGTGGAGTTTTTTCCTTATGGAACAGCAGCCTGTATGCCACTATACCGGCGACAACCAGTACAAATAATATGGCTGCGGCACCTGCTATGCTGATAAAAATTTCCATGTTGCTGTCCGCGGTTATTTTAACATAAAGCGGGTGAGTAAATTGATATGTATGGCCGTCGCGTGCTAGATTATAAGTACAGGAGTTTATACGGGCAGCCGGACAATAGTCCGGGGGAGGTAGATATGGCTGAACCTTTAAGAATAATTCTTATCGTTTCCGCCATATGCAGTGGAATATATGCACTGCTTTTTGTTAAAAACGCAGTTGTCACTGGTCAGGTTAACTTCGAATACGTCCTCTGGGTTTTCGCCGGTTTTGTGACCACTGCAGCCATTGGCTTCATAATCTGGGGTATAGCGGCACTGGTACAGAGGGCTGCCAGGAAAATGAGGTTGGGCAGATCAAAAGCAAGGCATCCTGGAATACGGCCGACATAGCTGGCCCCGGTAATACCCCGGGCTAATTGAGATGGTCAGCGCAGTAAATATAGGTCTTGGCATAGGGTGTATAGTGATTGCCGTATTAATGGCGGTCATAGGCGGCTGGTTCACCTGGACCGGTATTAAGGACCGTGAGTGGTCCTCTGTGGTATTAGCTGCCCTGATCTTCGGAGTGGCGGTCTTTGCAGTCATCAGTGCGGTCAATTTATTCTCTACGAGGCTGACTCCCGTCTAAGGCTGCAACTGTAAAAAACTGCAGATATATTAAATCGGGCAGGTTGCTTTGCGCTTGTCACCTCGCGTGAAAACGGGACGGAGAGGTTAAAGATATCCCGTTTTCATCACATTCAAAGCAGCCCGGCAACTTACTGCAGCAGCCCCCTGCGGGGCAGTGCGCCCGCCGCCGGCCGTTCGGGTTTAGGCAGTTCGAAAGCTGGTTTCCAACCCTGCCAGGTTTTCCATGCATCATACTGCGCCTGCGTAATTCTGCCGTTTTCCAGCAACTTATCGATGAGGGGCTGTCCTGCGAAAGGCCCGGGAACGCCCGCAGGTTTAGCCGCCAGCCACGACTTATACTGGGTGGTCTGGTCCTGGGTCAGCGTGCCGTCGGCCGCCCATTTATCAAGCATGTTATTGAGTCTTATCTGGCGAGCCTCGGCGCTGGCCTGCTGAAAAGCTTCCACCACCTGCTGCTTATCGATATTCAGTATCTGGGCTACCCTTTCCAGCAGTTTCCCCCTTGCCGGTCCCTGGCCGTCGTCGGCATAGGTTGCCGTGGTTGCCAGCCCTGTCATCATCAGGCCGGCAGCCAGTACACCGGTGATCTCGTATAATATTTTTTTTGCCGTCATTTTTTCCTCCCCTGCATAAATGCCTGCAGTAATACGGTCTTTTACACTCAGTATAAGACGGCATTGTTGCCGTTTTATTGGGTTAATGTAAAATCCATGTAAAAAATCGGGCTGATTGAAGAAGGGGCCGGAGGAATGAACTACAGAGTTTATACCGGGTCCTGATTTGCCCGGGTCTTTTTCCGGGGTCCCAGCGACAGGAGCTTTTCGAAGACAAAGATGACGCCGTCACCCATTTTATCCAGCCCTTTAATCATGCCGTCGCCTGCCCGGTCAAATATGGCTGCCAGGAAATTTGGTTTACTTTGTGATGCTGCGGGCAGCGCAGCATGATCCGGCGGATTGGTGGTAACTTTCTCTGGTAATGTTTCAAGATAGGGAGAATTGCAGAGACCCGGCTGAAGGCTGCCGCAGGGTTGCAGGTCCTGAAGGGGTGCTGCCTCCTCAGGACGGCATAGATGTTCGATCACAGTGTCGCATAATGAGGAAAGATCATTGCTGAATGAGGGGTGGCTCTGCTCTACCCCGGCTATATTGGACCTCAGCTCGATGAGAGCAGAGATTAAAGATTCCAGCCTGTCCTGTCCGGTATTACCTGCCGGGTCAGAGTAGATTGTTCCTGCACTGGTAATCGGCTGATCAGACATCTAATCTTATATTAAGGTGTGTTCAGCCAATTTTCAAGGTCAGGCCTACCGGGCAATGGTCTGAGCCGTGCACATCTTTCAGTATAAAGGCTCCTGTCAGGGAGCTGAGCAAATTCTCAGAGATAAAGAAATAGTCCAGGCGCCAGCCGATATCCTTGGCCCTGGCCTTGAAGCGGTAGCTCCACCAGGTATAATGCCCCGGCCCGCTGTTGAGATGCCGGAATGTATCGATGTATCCATGCTCCACCAGTTTGTCCATCCAGGAACGTTCCTCCGGTAGAAAACCGCTGGTGTCCTTGTTGGCCCTGGGCCGGGCCAGATCGATCTCCCGGTGGGCCACATTGAAGTCGCCGCAGATAACCAGCCTGTCGCCCCGGGCCTTCAATGAATCGAGCCGCTCCAGTAAAGCATCGTAGAAGGCCAGCTTGTACGGCAAACGTTCAGCGAGCCTTTCAGCGTTGGGGTTTCCCTGCCTGCGCAGGTCATCCACCTCCCTGGGGCCATAGGCCTTGGGAAAATATACATTGAAGAGCTTGAAGCCAGGGTACTCCGTCACCTCCACCCTCCCTTCGGAATCGAACCTGGCGATGCCCAGCCCGTTGCGGGCCTGCAGGGGTTTATTACGGCTGAAGGTGGCTACCCCGCTGTAGCCTTTTTTCTCGGCGAAATCCCAGTCCGTATGGTAGCCGAGAGGGGATTGCAGCGCCTGGGGCACCTGCCCGGGCTGCAGCTTCGTTTCCTGGAAGCAGGCGATATCGGGTGATTCCTTTTCCAGCCACTGCAGGAAGCTGAGAGGGGATTGTCCCGGCGCGGCCAGGTTGGCCTTATCCAGCATATTGCGCAGGCTCACCACGTTCCAGGAGATGATTTTTATCTGTTTTGGCATATAATCATCACTACCATTAACAAACTCGTTAAAAAGCTCTAAACCCTGAGCGCTAAACTCTAAATAAATTCCAAACTCAAAGCTCAAATTATCGGGATTTGTGTTTTGGACTTGTTTAGTATTTAGAGTTTAGAGAATTTAGTGTAATGTCCACTGCTCAGGGTTTCTGGTTTTCCTCCTCTTCCGCCCATTCCTGCATCATTTTCTTCAGCCGTATGGCCAGGTTGGGGTTATTGCGCAGGCGGCTGATGAAAACCGGGCAGCCTTCCAGCATGGAGTTTTCGGCGGCTGAAGCCAGGCCGGAAAGCAGGTTATTGAGGCCCAGATCTTCCATGCCGGGAGGGCCGGAGATAGTGGCGTTGGGCCCGAGCTGTTTACGCAGGTCTAGCTCTGTCACGCGTACCGGCAGCACACAGTTCTTATACCACGGGCAGGTCTTGCACTGCACTACGGATTGTGCTTCATCGAGAATATCAGCCATTTAAATAGCCTCCACCGGAGATCCGGTATTTGATTATTCTATTTCAGCCCTTCCCGCCCGCCGCCGCAGAAGAAGCTGCATCTGGGGCAATAGCGTGAGTCCTTTGAGATATTTTTGCCGCAGTTAGGGCAGATTGGCTGCAGCGGCTTGCTGCAGTTGCCGCAGAATTTGTCGAAAGGGACGCGCGGCCACTGGCAATCGGGACATTTTGATTGCAGGGCCCCGAGTACACCGAGCTGTGCCCCGCAGAAGCGGCACTGTACAACTTCCGCGGTATTCTCTTTCCAGCAATTAGGGCATAAAAAATTTTTCTGCATATTAAGCCTGGATACAGGTAATATTTTAGGCCTGTTTGGCCGTGCGGGCAATTATGAGGTTCATTGCGTTGTCTGGAACTGCTGATCGGTTGACACAGCTTTGTTGCCGTATTTATCGATGGAAATGCAGCGGTATAGGTAGGTGCTTTTGGGAGTGAGGGTGGAAAGCCCGACCTCGTGTATGAGGACACCCGTATTGGCGCCGGTGGTAGGATCATTCTGGATGGGTGTAAATGTCGTTAAATTGGGCCATATCCCGTACTGTACCTGTGAGCTGGAGTGTTCATCCGTGATCCAGTAAATAATTGCGCCCTGATTGTCGCCCGGTTTGACCTGCACTGAGGATATGACAGGCGGTTTTGTATCCGCAGCAGTCGTTGTCTCTGCCGTGGCCTCCCCTGTCTTTATCCAGCCCAGCTGGAATGCAAGCAGCAGGAAGACCAGCAGCCCTACGATCAGCACTACCAGTGCTGACAGGAGGATAGGGTTGGTGGTCATGACTATCTGTTTTAGCCTGGCAGTCAGGTTGTTCAGGAAGGCCTGCGCTTTGCCTATGAAATCTACCCCGGCGGGAGGGTACGGCTGGTAATCAGGGGTGGGGGGGTATCCCCCCGGGTATTGCTGGTAATCATACTGCCCGTAAGGCGGCTGCTCGTATCCGGGTGGTGGAGGTTGATAATAGGGCGGCGCCTGCTGCGCAGCGGGAGCGGCCTGCCCGGGTGGGGGCGCCATGCCTGATAGGGGCAAACCGCAGGACTGGCAAAATTTACTGCCGGAGACATTGGCCGCCCGGCAATGAGGACAGTACACCAGCAGGGTATTGCCGCAATGGGCGCACACCCAGATACCTTGAAGGTTCTGGGCGCCGCATTTGGGACAGGGTGTTGTTGACTGATACATTATTAAATTAAACGCAAACTAATGGCCGCAAGCTACTCTTCCGGTGTGGTAAAAGTATTATCTTCGGATGTGGACGATAAGCCATCCTTATTTTTAGAGATTACTCTGTAATGGTAAGTAGTGTTGGCGGTGAGGCCTTTAACGGTGACGCCGTGTGTGACCAGCCCCATGGAATTCCCTGTGCTTGGATCGTCTGTTACCTCTGTCAGGTTGCCGTAGCTGGTTGATTCACCCCATTCCACCTGTGAGCTTGATGGCTGGTCGGTGTTCCAGACGATGCCTACTTCCTTCATGGCCTTGGCGCTGACCTGTACTTCAGTTATCTCTGGTGGTGCCGTATAGGTGGGGCCTTTTTGAGATGTTACATTACCGCTGCCCATGAAGGGGAGCGATTTCAAATAGCCCTGTGAATAAGCCCAGTAGCCGAAACCGCCCAGTCCGCCGATCAAAAGGACGAGCAGCAGGACCAGCATGCCCTTGTTGCCGCCGCTGCCGTTGGTGATCGGCCTGGGAGGGACAGCTCC
>JAFGLP010000004.1 GCA_016927965.1 Dehalococcoidia bacterium | reverse complement strand
CGGGTATTTCCTGACCTGTATTTATATCTTCCCAGTATATCTGTTTATCCATATCTTCGTACCTCTAATGAATAGTGGTGTTACGCTGTTTGGCGACGACGTCGCCGTTCTGGTTTAAAACCGTCGTTTCAATTATGGAAATCAGCATCTTGCCGCCTTTCTTGCCCTCTTTTTCCTCTATACCGACAATTTCCCCGCTGATCACCAGGGTATCTCCTGGACGTACGGGAAGGAAATATTCTGATTCCATACCGCCGTTAATTGCTCTGAAATACCCGGCCTGGGCTGCGGCGGCGAATAGCTCGGCACCGAGATCACTGCTGTTTATAAACGGAGCGTTGGGAGGCCATTTTAACGGACAGCCAAAATAGTCCGGCGGGGCAATGATACCACCGTACCTGGACCTGGCCGCATAATCATCATCCCAGTAAAGGGGGTTCCTGTTTCCCACCGCATCAGCTATCTTGCGTAAAGCGGTGAGTTCAACCGTTTGTATCGATGGTTTGCTCTTTTTGCCTACCAATCCTGCCAGTGCTTCCGATGTCATGCAATCCTCCTTCCAAACCTGTTTAAGGCTAAATTACAGATAGGAATTATAACATATGCCATCCCCAAATTATACAATTACGATTATTACGCCATCGATCTAATCCTGCTGTAAAAACAGTGGCGCATATGAAGATCCGTAAGTTCCGCCAGGTTAAATTAATAACGCATTGACACTGTCATTTACCGATGATATAGTGCGAGGCAAAGACATCAATACATGGAAACGTCGCACAATAAAGTAATAATGGAGCGTGACTATGGATAAAGTCAATACCGTTCTTGGCCCCATACCCGTTGATCAGATGGGCACAACACTCATGCACGAGCATATGGTATTCACCTACCCCGGGTGGGAGCTGGACGCGCTCTGCCGGCAGTTTGAGCTTGCCGAACTGGCGGATATCTGCGCCGCTGCGCTCGGCGAAGTTAAAAAGTATGGCGTTAAAACCGTGGTAGATGCCACACCGCTGGACCTCTGGAGAAACGTGGAGCTTGATAAGGCTGTGGCAGATAAAACGGGCCTTAATATTATCTGTGCTACAGGGATGTACACTGAGGCTGAAGGCATGCCCGCCTATCTGAAATTCCGCAGCCAGTTCATGGATACACAGAACGAGCTGTATGAAACACTCATGCAGGAGATCACCGTCGGCATCGGCAGGTCCGGCGCCAGAGCTGGGATTATTAAAGTCGCCACCGGACATGGCACTATCTCCAAATACGAGGAAATGGTGCTTAAGGCCGCCGCCAGGGCACAGAAAGAAACAGGCGTGCCCATAACCACACATACACAACAGGGGACCATGGGTCCAGAGCAGGCCGATCTGTTAATCGGGGAAGGGGTGAAGCCAGAAAAAATAGTGATCGGTCATATGTGCGGCAATTCCAGCATGGAATACCAGATGGCTGTGCTGGATAAAGGTGTTAGCGTGGGCTTCGACCGCTGGGGCATCAACGCCATCTATCCCGACAACCTGCGCAAAGCTACGCTGCTGGGACTGCTGGGACTGGATCTGGCCGGCCGCATCGTCCTCTCCCACGACTGCAATGCTCAATGGATGGGCAGGCCCACTATATTGCCCGATTACCTGCAAAATCTGATGGCCGACTGGAACTATACGCATTTATTCAGGAATATCATCCCGCAGCTGAAAAACGCCAGAGTTACCGATGAGCAAATCGGCCGGATGCTGGTGGAGAACCCACGCAGGATCTTCAGCGCCTAGACATCTTTCATAAGGCCGTTGGCAGAAATGACCTTTTTCTGCATTGAGCCGTCACATCGCAGTCAGCCCCATTTATGTCCGACGGCAGCCAGCGGCGCTACCGCCAGCCATAGCGTAATTGTGATCAGCATGGCATAGGGATAGTCGATACCCGGCATATTGAAATGCTGGGCGATCGGTCCCCACAGCCACATTACAATGAGCGCACTGAGAAAGAAACCGGGTATAGCTGCCAGTATCCTGAAATAGCCCATTTCGATCCTCCTTATGCTGATTGTACTTCAAATACCGGATTTACGCGGCCTGGTAAAAACATACGTAAAAATGTATAGCGATGCCAGCAATATATTGCCAGTTAATCTGAATATAAACATCCCTGACGGATATATGACCTGAGTCGACAGCATGCAGTTCGAGATAAACATCCCGGTTATAGGGACCAGCGTAATCAGCAGCAATGCCCTCCTTTCTAAAGGCTTGCAGGCCGCCCAGACAAGCAAAACCGCCCAGCTCACCATCATGACAGCCCCTGCCGCCATAGTATAGCTGGCCTCATAGTCAAATTGCCGGCTGAAGGGCGCTCCAAACATGGGGACGGCAACCGCCGCATCAACTGCAGCGCCGATCAAATATACGGTAATCAGAAAAATCTCTTTTTTCTGCATTCCTCATCCTCTCAAAATATAGTGGAACCTAATGATAAACGCTCCCTGTTATTTTATTTCCTCGACCTCACGTTCCGCCCGTGCAACTATCTCGCGGACACGGTTAAGCTTTTCATGGTCCATGCGGCGAACCTTCCTGCCGATGTTATGGACGAGGCGGCCGATCTCATGCATGATTTCACGTATTTCCTCATGTGTTTCAGGAGACCACCAGTCTTTCATATGCCCTTTTATCCTGTCCATAGTATCCCTGCGCTCACTGATAAATTTCTTTCCCTCTTCAGTGATGGTGTAGACCCTCTTGCCGTCCTGCTCCGCTGATGTTACATATCCCATATCTTCCAGTAGCTGGAGGGTAGGATAAACGCTGCCCGCGCTGGGGACATAAAAACCGTGGAACCTGTCCTCCAGTGCACGGATTATTTCATAGCCGTGGCTGGGTTTTTCCTTCAACAAATCCAGGATAACGTATTTAAGGTCACCCTTCTCAAACAACCTGGCATGCCGCCCGCGCTCATAATATCTTTTACTAAACATTTTAATCACCTTCCTGATATATTACGATATATCGTAATATATCACTATATATTTTGTCAAATGCTACTCTGGAGGACACCAAAAATGGTAATATGGGATTCTTATTTGGAAGGAGGATAAATACAGCTATATGTTCAGTAAGCACAGCATGCAGGATTTCAAGGATCCGCTGCCGGGGGTCAGATTGAAGACGCTGGTGTTCGGAGAGAAAACACTGATGACCGAGTTTCTGTTGGCGGCGGGCTATACCCTGCCTGATCACACTCACGCCTACGAGCAAACAGGGTATCTGGTTTCCGGCCACATGGTCCTGAAAGTGGAAGATAAAAGGTTTGATACCTTCCCCGGCGACTCATGGTGCATCCCGATGAATATAACCCACGGGGCAGAGATCATCGAAGACTCGGTGGCTGTGGAAGTCTTTGCACCGGTACGCCCGGATTATCTTCCGGACAACATATGAATAATACCTGCCGGCCAGTCTGAAACTGATTGCACTCTCTTAATCAGCCGGCAGGATTTTTACGAGTTCCAGCTCAAACGTCAGGTCTTTGCCGGCCAGAGGATGATTGGCATCCACCGTAATGGCAGCGTCCGTTACTTCTGTGACCGTTACAATTATAGTTTGACCCTCGCTGCTGGTCGATTGCAGGTTCTGCCCCACCTCAGGGACCAGGTCCTTGGAAAGTTGATCTCTGGGTATCTCCATAATCAGGTCATCCATATATGGACCGTATGCTTCATTCATCGGGATAGTAACCTTCTTCTTTTCCCCGACCTTCATGCCAAGTACTGCCTTCTCAAATCCATCAATTACCTTGCCGGAGCCTATTTTAAATTCCAGCGGTTCAATGCCCTGTGATGTGTCAAATACAGTGCCGTCTGCCAGTTTACCTGTATAGTTTACCTGGACAGTGTCGCCATCCATGGCCTGCGGCTCGCTGCATGCGGAAAATATAAGCGCCGCCGACAACAAGACCATTATTATAATTGCGGCGGCTTTGATTTTTATCATCGGTTGACCTCCGGTTTTCTATTCGGACCAATTATTGCCGCGTTTAGCATAGCATACTTGCGTATATCACCCAAATAATTCAGCCGATCCCATGTAGTAACCATAATACCTGTACGTTTAACACCTTTATCATTTTGATTTTCCTATACTGGTAATCAATTGTACCGCCTGTTTATTAAAATCCTGTTAAGGCGGCAATTTTGCTCTATAACTACCTGTGCGCAGACATTCTCTGCTATAACCACCGGAGCATGGATGTTAAAGCATGATTACCCCGTATATCAGATTGACAAATTACTGCTCCGCTTATATTATTTACACGTATATGATCTAACATGATGCAATGCATCAGCCTGTTTTATACTATAAGTATATAAATTCAGATAATTAGCGCGGATATAGAAACTTAACAACCTGTTTCTTTTATATATAATTCTAGCTTAATATTATTATAAATTGGAATTATTCGAGAACGACATTTTTCCTCAAAGATCCATCTTGTATAAAATCTTTAAGTGCTATAAAATATTGCGAATGATTTTGTAAGGCAGGTGAAGATATGTCACAACGTGTTGCTATCGTCGGAATAGGACAGACCCGCCACAGTTCACGTCGTCCCTATCATAATGACGGGGAGATGATCAACGAAGCAGTCAGCAAGGCACTGGAAGATGCTGATTTATCCATCAAGGATATTCAAAACGTTGTCATCGGAAATATGGACCTTTTCGAGGGTCATACCTTAAATGACACGCTTCTAGCCGATTATACCGGCGCTGTCGGCAGGTCCGGCATGAAAATGAATACCGGCGGCACCGTCGGCACTACCAACGTGATCTCAGGATGGTATAACGTCGCATCGGAAATGTGCGATACCACTCTGATTATAGGCTGGGAGAAGCATGATGAAGGAAATGCTACCTCATGTATGATCACACTCTGGGAACCGGCCCTTGGCCGCAATTTTGAAGTGGGCGCCATCTCCGGTTTGGCCATGATCTCCAATTACTATATGACGAAGTCAGGCTGTCCCCTGGAAATTGGCGGTATTGTCCGCGCACAGGCATCGGATAATGCTTCGAGAAATCCCAATGCCCATCTCAGGGACAGGTATACTGCCGAGGATATTATGGCCGCCAGGATGGTGCTGTATCCTCTTAATCTGTTGATGATCTGCCCTACCAGCCTGGGTGCCTGCGCTATGGTGCTGGCAGGGGAAAAAGCAGCCAAAAAGATAAGCAAAAGGCCGGTCTGGATAAAAGACCATGCCACCGCCCACCAGGTGACCCGGGGCGCTGGTGAGTTGACCACAGATCCTACCAAAGTCGTCGACACCTCGATGACCGTCACCGCCAGGAAGATCTTCACCCGCAACCACATCACCAAACCGATGCAGGAAATCCAGGTCATGGAGATGTACGATCCCTGCGCATTCTGCCAGCCCGCCTGGCTGGAAGAGTTCAGTTTGTGCGAGCCCGGCCAGGGATGGCGCCTGATTGAAAAAGGCGTTACCGCACGTGAAGGGGCATTCCCCGTTTCACCTTCCGGCGGCACGCTCTGCACCAATGCTATCGGCGATTCAGGCACGTTACGCGTGGCCGAGGCTGCCCTGCAGCTTCGTGAAGGCGCCGGAGAACATCAGGTCACCCGCAAGGTTAAATATGCGTTGGCCAGCGGTTACGGCGGCTTCTACTACACCGATCTCCTTCTCCTTGCCAATACCATGGACTAGCTTATACCGCTTCCGGACTGATCAATGATCAGCCCGGCACCATACACAGTTGAATATACAGGAAACCCCACGGGATCGTGGGGTTTCCTATTTACAAGAGTTTACCTGAATCAATCATTCAATATTTCCAATCTCATCCCGTATGCCATGACTACCATTTTACATTCCCGGGTCTTCACTTTTGCTAATATATATCGGTCTAGTTTGTTAACTATCCGGCTCAATCGGTATAATATTCAGGTTGTCCGGGCCTGTAGCTCAATTGGGAGAGCGCCTGATTTGCATTCAGGAGGTCACGAGTTCGAATCTCGTCAGGTCCACCAATCAAGACAGCTCCCGAACTTTCTGCACAGGTAGCTATTAGTGCAAACGGCGAGTTCAGTTCCATATCAACTATTGTTCCGTCCTCTATATTCAACTGCTTAATCACAGTCAAGCAGAGTAAACGCTTCTCATCAAAGTTGGCCTTGTCATAGCGGAAGTCGAATTCAGTTGCGAGCTGCAGAGCCACATCAAAATCAGCTTTGATCAGGTTTTGCTGCTGGCTAAACACGTCAACCGTATTCTTGAGCTTGGCTCTCTCTGCTTGAATGCGATTCCTGTGCTCCTTGTAATCACTCTTGGAGATCTCTTCTTCAAGAAATAGCTGCTGCAGGTTCTTCTCTATCTTCTCCAACTTCAACAATCGCGCTTCCGTCCTCTCGTGGTTGCCATCTGAATTCATCTCGTTCTTGAACCAGTTATCAAGGTCTTTTCTAAGCTGCTTGCCTGCTTCTTTAGTGATGGTGACCTGACCTCCTAAAACGATACCAGCTATAATTTCGTAAAAGGATGTACTTAATCCTTACCCCGTTTTATTGGCCAAGCATTTATTAATTATGTCACTTGCCATTGTTCCAGCGTTTTTGTAATCAGCTTGGG
>JAFGLP010000017.1 GCA_016927965.1 Dehalococcoidia bacterium | reverse complement strand
GAGGCCTCCGGTATTCATGGAAGGAATACCCGGGCTGTATTTTGCCGGTGATTGCTATACAGGCAGAGGAGTAGGGATGAATGCCGCGTCAAATTCTGCTATGATATGTTCTGGCAAAATTCTATCCGATTTACAACATTAACCAGTCACATAGCCTTTTTTATATCGTTATTGAGTAAATAATCACTCTGAAATAATCGACACAGGAGGGTTTTATGGATTTCAAATTCACACCGGAAGAGGAAGCCTTCAGAAGCGAGGTTAAAGACTGGCTTAAATCTGCCATTCCACCACGCTGGTATGAGATTCCTACCGGCTACTGGCAGGAAACAGACGAGTCGTGGAAAATCAGCAGGGAATTCCAAAAGAAACTGGGCACAAAGGGCTGGCTGGCGTCTGCGTATCCAAAGGAATATGGAGGTGCCGGCTTAAGCCATATCAAAAGGCTGATACTGGCAGAGGAGTTGACTTATGCTAATGCACCCGTGGGCGTAGAATCAGAAATTACAGTTAATTGGGTCGGCATGGCTTTACAGCATTTCGGCAGCGACCAGCAGAAAAAGGACTGGGTCAGCAAAGTCGCCAAAGGTGATTTGATATTCTGCCTGGGCTATAGCGAACCCAATTCAGGATCTGACCTGGCTTCATTGCAGACCAAGGCCATTGAGAAGGGTGATGAATACATAGTTAACGGCCAGAAAATATGGTGCAGCTACGCACATTACGCTGACTATTGCTGGCTGGCTGCGGTAACCGATCCCGATGGCCCCAAGCACAGGAACATGAGCATGTTCGTGCTGGATATGAAGACCCCCGGCATCACCGTCCGGCCGCTTATCAATATAACCGGATGCCATTCATTCAACGAAGTGTTCTTTGATGACGTGCATGTTCCCAAAGCGAACCTGGTTGGAACAAAAAACAACGGTTGGTACCAACTGGCAACAGCTCTTGATTTCGAACGCTCGGGCATACAGACAGCCGCCGGCAACGGGATGATACTCCAAATGCTTGTTCAATACGCTAAAACAAATAAGCGTAACGGCAAGTACCTCATCGAAGACCCGGGCATCAGAAACGACCTTGCCGAGATGGCAGTCAATATTGAAGTAGCAAGGATGCTTTGCTACCGCATAGCATGGATATATAGCGTAGGAGGACATTCCAGCTACGAGTCTTCCATCGCCATGATATTTGGCAGCGATTTGCTCAGGCGCATCTCGGATATCGGCATGCGTGTCCTTGGACAGTACGGGCAATTGATGACCGATTCCCCGCTGACCGTCGGTCAGGCTGAAGTAGCCCGCAACTACCTGGCATCGTTGTCAATTGGAGTAGGCGGAGGCACCAATGAGATACAAAAGAATATTATTGCAATGAGGGGCCTCGGACTGCCTCGAAAATAGTATAGGAGTAACATGGATTTTCACTTTAGCAAGCAACAATTAGACTTCCAGCAGGAAGTAGAAGACTTTATTAAGAAAAATGTGCCCACCGGCTATTCAGAGAAAAGCCTCTACTGGCCCGGCGGATACGGCGCAATATTAGAATTCGAAGAGCGTGATCCTGCCATAGATCATTTCAGAGAAGTGATGAGTAAAGAAGGCTGGATGACGATGGCCTGGCCCAAAGAGCTTGGCGGAGGCGGCCGTTCATATATCGAGCAGGCCATTTTTGCCGAGAGGCTAAGCTACAGGAGAGCACCTGGCACTGATACTGCCACACTTATAGTTGCCCCAACCATCATGCGGTTCGGCAGCGATGAACTAAAAAAAGAATGGGTACCAAAGATCATGAAGGGAAACCTCAGGTTCTGGCTGGCATATAGCGAACCTAACGCAGGCTCCGATTTATCTGCCATCCAGACCAGGGCCGTGGAAGATGGAGATAACTATGTGGTCAACGGCCAGAAAATCTGGAGCAGCGGTGCTCATATTTGTGACTATGGATGGTTGGTTGCCAGGACTGACATGAATGTTCCGGCACATAAAGGAACCTCGCTTTTTATCGTCGATAATAAGGCACCGGGCATTACTATCCGCCCATTGATCAACATAGTCGGCTTCCATTCCTTTAACGAGGTCTTTTTGGACAATGTACGTGTACCTAAAAAGAACATGGTCGGAGAAAAGAACATGGGCTTCCTCTACCTGATGGTAGCGCTGGACTTCGAACGACTGGCAATAGCAATAGGCGGCTTCCGCAGGCAATTCGAGGACATTGTCCAATATGCTAAAGAGCATAAACGCAACGGCAAACCCATTATCGAGCATTATGCCATAAAGAAGAAGCTGTCCGATCTAGCCATCGATGTAGAGATCGCCTACATGTATTTCTTCAGGACAGCCTGGATGATGGATAACAACCTCTTCCCCAATATCGAAGCATCCGCGCTCAAACTGGTGGGGACACAGTTGAGCAAAAAGCTTGCAGGGATCGGTATGGAAGTGTTGGGCATGCATGGACAGCTCCATCATGGTTCACCCCTTGCACCCATGGACGGGAGGGTCTGCATCGGATACCTTGATTCACTATCAGCAGTCATCGGAGCAGGCACTTCGGAAATCCAGCGCAACATCATTGCACAAAGGGGACTGGGACTTCCCAGGAAATAAATAAATACATCGTTATTGATTAGGTAATTAGGTAATAAAGAATAATTTGTAGGAGAATAAAATGGACCTGGGTTTAAATGAAGAACAGGAAATGTTGAAAAAATCGGCACGTGAGTTTCTGAGCAAAGAATGCCCAAAGAAGCTCGTCAGGGAACTTGACGAGAGCGACAGCGGTTACTCCAAGGACCTCTGGAAAAAAATGTCCGATCTAGGCTGGATGGGACTGGCCTACCCTGAGAAATACGGCGGCAACGGCGGCAGTTTCCTCGATCTGGCAGTACTGCTGGAGGAAATGGGCTACAACATCCTGCCCGGCCCCTTCTTCTCGACCGTTGTACTGGCCGGACTGACAATACTGGACGCCGGCAGCGAAGATCAGAAAAAAGAATATCTCAATAAAATAGTAAACGGCGAAACCATCATGACACTCGCTCTCATGGAAGAGGACGGCACTTACTCCGCAGGGTCTGTCAACGCCAGTGCCGAAGCTAAAGGAGATGGTTATGTCCTGAACGGCACCAAGCTTTTCGTGCCGGATGCCAATGTTGCCGATTACATGATCGTGGCTGCACGCACCAAGAAAGGCTCCAAACCGGAAGACGGCATCACCCTTTTCATCGTCGATGCTAAGAGCACCGGCGTCAAAACCACACTGCTCAAAACGCTGGCACGCGATAAGCTCTGTGAAGTCGTTCTCAAAGATGTAAAGGTTGCCAAAGGTAGCGTCATCGGCAAAGTAAATGAGGGCTGGAAAGTCCTGGAACGAACCCTGATAAAAGCCGCCGTGGCGAAATGCGCCGAGATGGTCGGCGGATCACAGGCTTCACTCGATATGGCCGTCAGCTATGCTAAAGAGAGGGTGCAATTCGGACACCCGATCGGCAGCTTCCAGGCCATTCAGCATTACTGCGCCAATATGGTGACCGACGTCGACGGCTCAAGATTCATTATGTATAAAGCCGCATGGTCTGTCAGCGAAGGATTGCCTTCAGATATGCTGGCTTCCATGGCCAAGGCCTGGACAAGCGACGCATACAAACGTGTCGCCCAGCTTGCCCATCAGATCTTCGGCGCCATCGGCTTCACCATGGACCATGACATGCACCTGTATTTCAGGCGCGCCAAGTCAGGAGAACTTGCTTACGGCGATGCAGACTATCACAGGAACATAGTGGCCCAGCAGTTGAGCCTCTAATAAAAAGATTATCAGCCGGGAGGGACTTATTTAACGACTTTCCAGGTAGTCCCTCTCGGCCCATCTTCAATAGCGACACCGGACTCCAACAACTCGTCACGAATCTCGTCGGCTTTTTTCCATTCCTTTGCTTTGCGGAACTCATTGCGCTGACGGATCTTTTCCTCTATCACAGCAGCTTTATCCGAATCAACCTCTGCTTCCTGCAATGAAAAGCCTATTACACCTGCCAACTCCTTTAACATTGCCTGTGCACCGGATATATCCATTTCTTTCTCAGCACCCCGGTTTATCTCGCGGACCAGATCAAATATTACAGCGACGGCCTGCGGAGCATTGAAATCGTCATCCATCGCCTCGATAAACCTGGCTTTAAATAGTGCGGGATCCAGACTATCGCCTCCTGCTTTGCCCACTGCTTTCAGCGCCTGGCGCATCCTTTCAATTCCTGCCTCAGCAGCATCCAGAGCGTCCATGCTGTAACGCAACGGCATACGGTAATAGGAGCTTATAATAAAAAGCCTGATGGCATCTGCGCTGTTCCTCTCTAAAGCCTGCTTGACAGTTACCAGGTTACCCAGCGACTTGCTCATCTTGTCAGCCCCTAATTGCAAAAAACCGTTATGCATCCAGATACGCACAAACGGCTCCGTGCCGGTGTAGCACTCCGATTGGGCTATCTCATTTTCGTGGTGAGGGAACACCAGGTCCTGCCCACCGCCGTGAATGTCCAGCGTCTTGCCCAGATGCCGGATCGACATGGCAGTACACTCTATATGCCAGCCTGGCCGTCCTTCACCCCACGGGCTTGGCCACGCTGGCTCGCCCGGTTTGACAGCTTTCCAAAGGGCAAAATCAAGCGGATCTTCCTTTTTCTCTGATTCAATAGTTGAAGTTACCCGCATATCATCTGCATTCTGATGAGTTAATTTCCCATATGCAGGATAACTTTTTACGCTGAAATAAACGCTGCCTTCCGATATATAAGCATGTCCCTTCTCAACCAGCGTCTTCACAACATCGATAATCATAGGAATTTCTTCCGTGGCCCTAGGATAAATAGTGGCCCTCTTTACATTCAGCGCATCCATGTCAATAAAATATTCAGCAATATATTTTTCTACCAGTTCCATCCAGGGAATACCACGCTCGTTAGACCTGTTGATTATCTTATCGTCAATATCAGTGAAATTCTGCACGTACTTTACATTGTATCCCTTATATTCAAGGTAGCGTCGGATAACGTCAAAAGACACATAGCATAACGCGTGCCCGAAATGACAAAGATCGTATACAGTAACTCCGCAGACATACATTTTTACTTCATTGTCATGGGGAATAAATTCTTCTTTCTGACCGGACAATGTATTAAATATCTTCATTGAAACACCTCGTAAATCAATATCGCTATTCTTCCAGCAACACAACAGCCTGGGCAGCCATGCCTTCGCCTCTACCCGTAAATCCCATTCCATCAGTTGTAGTTGCCTTGACCGTTACCTGATCATCCTCCACACGTAAAGCAACGGCAATATTATGACACATTTGATCGATGTAAGGCGCTATTTTAGGGGCCTGTGCTATCAATATACAATCAATATTTTTAATGATAAAGCCCTGTGAACTAACCATGCGTCCCGTACGTTCAAGCAAATTTATACTGGATATATCTTTATACTGCGGCTCACCTGTAGGAAACTGATGACCTATATCCTTAAGTCCCGCAACCCCCAGCAAAGCGTCTATGATAGCATGTATCAGCACATCTGCATCGCTATATCCCTCCAATCCCTTTTCATACGGAATGTCCACACCACCTATTACCAGACGACGCCCGGCTATCAATACATGCGCATCATACCCTATGCCAACTCTCATGCTTTACCCGACCTTTGCTAAAATTTCGGCCATTAGAAGGTCTTCAGGCGTTGTTATTTTAATATTTTTATATTCGCCGGGATAGAGCTTGACCCGGTAGCCGGCACGCTCCGCAATCGCGGCATCATCTGTAAACTCCCCACTAACCAGTTCATACACCTTCTTAATTAAATCAAAGCGAAAAACCTGCGGCGTCTGTACAGCCCGCAACATATCTCTTTTAAATGTCTTTATGCAAATACCAGTCTCCTCAGCCTGTTTGATGGTATCTTTTACTTCAACAGCGGCAGCGGCGGCGCCGGTTTCGGCGGCTGCCTTCAGACCATCTTCAATCAGCCTCCCTGTCAGAAACGGTCTGGCACCATCATGGATAAGTACCCAGTCACTGTTGTTAACAGCGCTTAGCCCGTTTCGTACTGAATCTTGCCTCCGCTCACCACCTTCGCACACCGTATTTATCTTGGGCCATGAATTGAAGGAAACCAATTTTCGCCCCATATCCATTGTATCTTTATGTAAAACCAGAACAATGGCATCAACTACTTCACTTTTCTGCAAGGCATCCAGCGACCATGCAATAACCGGCTTGCCGCCCAGCAACGTAAAAATTTTATCTTTCCCCATTCTTTGCCCCATACCAGCAGCCACCACTATCGCAGCAACTTTAGACATCCTGCTCCGCCTCTGTCTCTTTTCTACGCGCTACCTTTGCCAGTCCAACTCTTAGAGCATCAGCTATATTCCCGGCTTTAATGATCTCTATACCATTCAACCCGGCCAGTGACTTCTTAGTAGAAGCAGGGACTATACACCTTGTAAAACCCAGCCTGGCGGCCTCCGAGATACGCCTATCTAACTGCGGGACTGATCTCAACTCACCGCTTAAACCAATTTCACCAATACAAACCGTTCCAGGAATAGCGTGGGCATCTCTGAAGCTCGATGCTATCGCCATAGCTATGGCCAGGTCCGCAGCCGGTTCGGATATCTTGATTCCTCCGGTGACATTCACTATCACGTCTTGATTATACAAACCTACCCCGGCCCGTCTGGTCAGTACAGCCGTTATCAATAACAGGCGGTTAAAATCCACACCGTTGCTTATACGCCTGGGAGGACCATACGCAGCAATGCTGGTCAGGGCCTGTATTTCTACCAGCAGAGGCCTGCTTCCTTCAAGGGTCGGCACTACTGCCGCTCCTATGGCCCCATTAACAAATGACTCCATGAAGAATTGTGAAGGATTAGCGACTTCCGCCAGACCTGAACCGCACATCTCAAATACGCCCACCTCATTGGTAGAACCAAACCGGTTCTTGGCGCTTCTTAATATACGATAGCTGTTAAACGATTCGCCCTCAAGGTAAAGTACAACATCCACTATGTGTTCAAGAGCCTTTGGCCCGGCAATAGCGCCGTCTTTGGTAACATGCCCTGAAATAAAAACCGGTACGCTGGACTTCTTGGCCCATCGCAATAAACGCAATGTGCACTCCCTGATCTGCCCTATGCTGCCCGGAGCGCCGTTCATATCTTCAAGGTAAACCGTCTGCACGGAATCTACTACCACAAGGTCAGGCTCCATACTCTCCAGGCGGGACATGACATTTTCCATATTTGTTTCAGCATAGATATACAGCCCGCCGCCGTTGACACCAAGCCTCTCTGCCCTCATCTTTAACTGCTGGGCCGACTCCTCACCTGAGACGTACATGACCTGCCCATTCTTATTACGCGTTATGGCATCCGAAATCTGCAGCAACAGAGTTGATTTCCCGATGCCCGGATCACCACTAATTAAAACTACCGATCCGGCAACCAGTCCACCACCCAGTACACGGTTTAACTCTTCTATAGGGAAAGCTGTACGGGTATAGGAGTCTTTTTGTACTTTAAGTAGTTCCTGTGGGACATTGGATGTATCAAGCCGGGATACATCTATATTTTTAGTGGTTGTGACCATTGTTTCCACCATACAGTTCCATTCCTGGCAAGCAGGGCAGCGGCCCTGCCATTTAGGACTTTCCTTGCCACAATTCTGGCAAACGTAAATAGCCTTGAATTTCGCTTTTCCCAACTTATCGCTTTCCTGCAAAGGGACGACTGTGCTAGCAAATAATAGCAAAAATGATATTATTATGCTTTAAAAACAACCATGGAAAGAAAGGGCGAAGCCAGCATTACGGCTAGACTCCGCCCCTTTATAATATCCGCTTAAACCACTTACGGTTGAGTGTTGCTGTCACTTAGAAGCATATCGCTTTCATTAGTCAGCAATTTGCTTTCAATTACAGTTGCTATGGCCTTCCCATGCTTACGAATCACAATCTCCGTACCGTCATAATCAACCTGTACCGTTGAACCAGTCTCATATTCACCGCGCAGTACATTCTCAGAAAGCTTGTCTTCAACTTCCTGCTGGATAACCCTGCGAAGGGGCCGGGCGCCGTAGTTCGGATCGTATCCCTTATCTCCCAGATAATCCCTGGCAGTTGCTGTAATCTCAAGCGTAATCTGCTTTTCTTTCATTGAAGCAATAGCCTCACGAAGCATGAGATTGACTATTTCCCTGATATGTTCCTT
>JAFGLP010000003.1 GCA_016927965.1 Dehalococcoidia bacterium | reverse complement strand
TATAATGGACCATGGCGCACTATTCGAACATTATATGGTGCCACCCGACCCGACCAAGCACAAGGTAGGCGACCGTTACAAGGTTGTCTGGAATGAGAAACGCATCGGGGAATACCACGACATCCTTCACTTTGTTAAGAAAGAGCAGGAGTAGACGAATGACTGGTGAAACAAAGAAACAAGAATATCATTCCATCATGGGGAAAATGGCCATTCCCTATCATAACTGGGCAGGCGCCCTGGCCAGCGATTTTCTGATCGCACTGCGGGATAATAAAAAGATTACCGGCACTAAATGCACCAAGTGTAACAAGGTCTATGTACCGCCGAAGTCGGTCTGCGGTTACTGTTTCAGTAAACTGGACTCACTGATTGAGGTTGGCAGTACAGGTATACTGCAGACATTCACAGAGGTCTCGTATAAAGAAGCAATGCATCCAGTCGAGCCGCCCTTTTTATACGGTGTGGTGAAGCTGGATGGAGCCGATACCGGTTTGGTCCACCTTATCGGAGGAGTGAAGCCGGAAGACATTAAAATCGGTATGAAATTGCAGGCTGTGTTTAAGGATAAAAGGGAAGGCAGTATATTAGACATAATGTATTTTAAGCCTGTTTGAACGACATGTAACGTATAATGTGCCTCGCCACCGGGGAAAAAGCCCGGCGGCAGGTTTTTATCCTATGATTATTAAGTCGAAATAATTGTACAATGTAATTTGGATAAGCATATTCTGATTTGGATTTACATGTAAAATGCCGGGAATCGTGATCCCAAATTATATGAATTTCAGCTGGCTCATAGATAATGAGCTGGCCGGTCACCGTGGTATCCAGTCAGATGAACACCTTCAGTTCCTTAAAAGCAAAGGTATCAAGGTGCTCATCCGTATGACACAGGTGCCCAAAGTTAAGCCTGCTGATATTGAGCGGGAAGGAATGATTGATTATCATCTCAGCATACCTGACATGTCGGCGCCGGCACTGCAGGATATAAACACGATGATTGGGTTTATTGAGCGGTGCATTTCGCAGGGTATGCCGGTGGGGGTCTCCTGCGATGGCGGTTATGGAAGGACCGGCTGCCTGCTGTCGTGTTTCTTTATTACCAGGGGGATGGCTCCTGATGGTGCTATAAGTTTCGTAAAGGATAAACGGCCGGGTTCTGTATTGACGGAAGATCAGGATAAGGCTGTCCACAAATTTGCCACTGAATACAGGGACAACGGCGGCTGTAAAACTTGGTAATGGATCAGCAGAATTGGTTTTCCTGCTGTTTTAACTGCTGTGAGCAGATATGCAAGGCTATAGACCGTCCGCAGTTTTATTATCTGTGAATGATTCCAGGTCGGCAATAGCGCCTTTCACAGTTGAATCGATGCGTTCCGGATTATTAAGATGTTGTTTTTCAAGTTCTGTGATAGGGCTGAAAGCCCCTGAGCTGATCTTATATGAACTCGTGCTGTTTATATTTCCGCTGCTGGCGTCTACTGTGAAGAGGGAAGTACCAAGGGTGATAAAAGATACTGCTATACTGGCGATAGTAATCCCGATTAATACTAAAGCAATTTCTGTGAATGTCATTCCTTGCTGATCTTTAAAAAACATTGATGTAGCGTTCTTTATGTGTTTAAAAGACATTGTTGTCTCCTTTATCGTGTGGTGATTAATGCAAATCCATTTATTAAAAGCTACCAACAACAAGAAAAGATTATATCTGAAGCACAGTTTTTATGAATCCCCTGTAAGTACCTTTCATGTCCGGTATTTAAGTCGTGTATATGGAAAATGATGAGCAGGCGGTTGTTTGATGATTAGTTATATGATGCCCGGTCGTTGTTTAGAAAACTGATCACTTCTTTATTAAACTTGCCTGCCATTTCAAAAAAGAAAGCATGCGATCCCCCGGCAATTTTAACGAGTTTTGCATTGGGGATGCGGGCTGCCAGTATGTCTGAGTGCAAGGGAGAGACCAGCCTGTCTGCTGCACCTGTCATCACCAGTGTCGGTGACTTGATCAGGTGCAGCCTTTCCAGCGTACTGTGTTTGTTTACTGCTTCGGCCTGTCCATAAATTCCCTGACTTCTAATTGATCTTTTATTAATTTTCAGCAGGAGCAGAAATAAGATACGGTAGACAGTGCTATTGTAAGCTGATGAAACTACTGATGTCATCATAGTATTCAGGTCGAGATCACGGATTTCTGCATGCGGCTGCTCTTGCCACGAGATGGTTTCTGTATTTGCCCCGGCTACAGTTTCAGGGACGTACCTGGTGGAGAAAGTACTGCAAAGAATTAGCTTTTTTACCCTTGCCGGATGGGCGATGGCGATCTCCTGTGCTATAAGGCCTCCCATAGACAGACCAAGGATACTGGCTTTTTCTATGTAAAGATGGTCCATTAAACCGGTGACGTCTGCTGCCATCGTTTCAATAGAGAATGGTTCTTTCGGGCAATCGCTGCGGCCTATTCCCCTGTTGTCGAATATGATTGTCTTGAAATGCTGCTTGAACGAACGTACTTGAAGTCCCCAGGCCTGAGCGGTTCCAGTGAACCCCTGTATCATGATCAGTGGTTCTCCCTTGCCGTGTACTTCGTAATATGTCCGGTTTCCATTTATCAATGTAATTGGCATTGTATGACCTGCCTTATACCGAGGGCCTTACAAACAGCCGTGCCTTATCGACAAACTTGCTTTTAAAAGGACCGATCTTTTTCATTATATTAAACATCGGTATGGTAAGTATCTCCTGATTGGCTTTTTTCTGTGTTGATCTGCTGATATATCCCCTTGTTGCCAGTTCGCGGCCTGCTTCAACATATGCATCATTAACTTCTTTCAACTTTGGGAAAATGTGCTGGCGTGCCGGGTCTTTGCCGTAACCAGCAATCAGGCCCCCATTGCGTGTGAGTGATCCAATCTGGGGAGTATCCATAAATCTGGAATAAGTATGAAAGTATGAGATCGTATTGTTGGGCGTTAAATCCTCGATGTTATTACTGCATACCAGGGGAACAAACTGTTTGGAGCTTATACAGGCTACGCCCTTTTCACCTGCGCCCTCGAATACTTTATTGATCAGATAACCGGTATGGCCGTGATCTCCTCTCAAGCTGGCGTTTAATGCCAATAATTTCATTTTCGCTTCTCGCTGTAGATTATGTACCTGGAATAGAGTATATCAAACGAATGGGAATTGCATTTACGGATCAGAGGGCGTGAATAACTAAATCCTGTAAAGCAGGTGGTTAAATGATAGGGGGATAGACTCGCTTACAGCTTTTCCGGTTATGTTTTGATACATTTCTGATGCCATTGCTCGGTAGTCTGGCACTGGTTAAAGGTATAGATATGGAAGCCGGCTATGTCGTTGGTCTTATCGCCCGACATGGAGATAGCTTGTTTGACCAGCTTGTCAGGAGTATACATCTGGCTGCCAAGCAACCTGGCGGCCAGTCCGAGATTATGCATGATGAAACGTGTTGAATCCCCCACTCCTACCTTGAGAGATATATCCAGCAATTTTTGCCGCTTCAAAACGCCCGGTATGCCGATATAAACAGGCAGGTTAATCCCGCGTTTGCGCATATCGCTCAGCCATGCGCTGATTTTTTTCTGGTCGAAACATATCTGTGTAATCATATAATCGGCCATCGGCTGTTTATCCTGCAATGCTTTGAAAAGCTCGTCCCTGCTGATTAGGGGATGTCCATCCGGATATGAACCAATTCCAATGCGTTTGGGGCGATTGGGCAGTTCCTGCATGTCCTTTAGCAAAAGTGTAGCTGAATGATACGGTCCGGCTGGTTCGGTTTCATCGCCTCCTATTACGAATAGCTCATCGAAACCGTCTTCCTCATAGCGGTCTACCAGCTCTTCCAGGTGTTCACGGCTACGCACCAGCCTGGCTGCCAGGTGGGGCACCACGCGGAAACCGCGCGCTGCCATAGTTTCTGCCAGCTTAAAAGTGGCGTCCAGTCCCTTGCTTGGAGAAGCGGTCACTGCTACCATGGCTCTGTCAGGCAGAAATTGCGCCTGGTCTTCTACCCCTTTCATGGGTATCAGTTCGAATCTGGGTTCTTTTAAAAAATCACCGTTATTGATAGTAATATCGTTAGAAGGTGTCATATTATTTGTGGGAGAATTTTCCCGATTCCTTAAATTATTTTGCAAAATTATACGTCATACAATGCATTTAATGCACATTAAGACATTATGAAAGAGTAATAAGGCAGATATGATACTGGTCAGTCATCTGTATTATTGAAATAATCTAGAAGTTTTTCGGCCGTTTTTTCCTGACCGGCGGGAACTGGCACACGTAAGGTATATTCCTTATACTGCTCCCCACGTTATTACGGTTTGCAGTGGAGGATTATCATTGTTTTCCCGACACTGCTTTAATCTTAACGTAAGCCTTTTATGGATTAATGCGCCCATAGCACAGCACGGACTGTTAATGTGACTATGATATAATATCAATCTTATACTGGAGATGCAATGCATATAAGTAGCGTCACTTTGCATCCGGAGCGATATCCGGTGCTTGATTCATATCCGTTTAATCTCAATATATTTCAAAGGTCAAAGAATATTGATTTTACCAGCCCTGTGACTTTCTTCGTCGGCGAAAACGGTACTGGTAAGTCCACGTTACTAAGGGCCATTTGCCTTAAGTGCGGGATTCATATCTGGGAGAACCTGGAAGGCGTAAGATATGAATATAATCCTTATGAAAGCTCCTTCCATGAATATATAGAAATAAAATGGACAGATGGTCCAGTCAAGGGTTCTTACTTTAGTTCCCAGATCTTTCAAGATTTTGCACGCTATCTTGATCAGTGGGCACATGCCGACCCGGGTATGCTTGATTATTTCGGCGGTGAGTCTCTGCTGACGCAATCTCATGGGCAGTCGCTTATCTCGTTTTTCACTGCGAGATATAGTATAGAGGGGATTTATTTTCTTGATGAACCGGAAACTGCACTTTCTCCTAAAAGCCAGTTGCAACTGTTGAAGCTATTGAAGGAGATGATAAAAGATGACCATGCTCAATTCATCATTACCAGCCATTCTCCCATCTTGCTGGCTTTTCCGGGTGCAGTGCTATATAACTTCGATGCTGATTACATCGAAGCGATAGATTATGAAAAAACGGATTACTTCCGTATCTACAGGGATTTCATGAACAATAAGGATTCCTATATTAACAATTTGTAATTACTGCCGGATTATTATTTTGTGACTGATAGTGTAACTTGACATATAATTTACGAGAGGGTCAGTCTGAGAGGACAAAAAATGAAACAGGCCAAGCACAACGTATATGAGGCTATTGGCAATACACCGCTGGTGGAACTGCGTATCTTGGATAGTATTAATCCAAAGGTCAAGATTTTTGCCAAGCTCGAGGGGAACAATCCCGGCGGGTCGATCAAAGACAGGCCTGCTTATTATATGATCTCGAAGTCTGAGGAATCAGGCCAGCTTAACAGAGATAAGATAATAGTCGAACCAACTTCCGGAAATACGGGAATAGCCCTGGCTATGATTGGCTGTGCCAAAGGTTATCATGTGAAGTTGTTTATGCCGGAGTGCGTGAGTTCGGAAAGACAAATCTGCCTCCATGCTTATGGCGCTGACGTCGTGCTTACACCGGCCAGGGAATCTACTGACGGTGCTATAAGGCGGGCTAAACAGTTTGTTGAAATGGAGCCAGACAAGTACTATATGCCTAACCAGTTTGATAATCCCAATAACTTGCTGGCGCATTATGAAACCACCGGCCCTGAGATATATGAACAGATAGATGGCGAGCTGGATGTTTTTGTAGCGGGCATAGGCACTTCGGGTACTTTAATCGGCACAGGAAAATATCTCAGGGAAAGGAAACCGGCCATTAAAATAGTTGCGGTAGAGCCCACCGAAGGGCATACTATCCAGGGTTTGAAGAATATGAATGAGTCTATCAAGCCTGGCATCTATGATACCAAAGGTTTTGACGAGAAGATCACTGTAGAAGATGATGACGCTTATGAAACGACGCGGGTGCTGGCTCTCAAAGAAGGCGTATTTGTAGGCATGTCCAGCGGGGCGGCGGTTGTTGGCGCTATGAAAATTGCCCGCCAGATGGACAGCGGTAATATAGTTGTTATTTTACCAGACCGCGGGGACAGGTATTTGAGCACCACGCTTTTCCGCTCTTTCTGCGGAAAATGCCCGCCTTAATAAATACTATTGGAGTCCGGTTTCTAAATTCTAGCTACAGATATCAAAATATAGGATAGCAGGACTTGGAATTTTGAGCCTATTCAAGATGAGCTATTTCGGTCTTAGAAATTATCCAGTAATCCATACTGGATGTTTTTGGTACGATAATATGGTCCCTTTCAAGGAAGATTGACCAGCAGGACATGTTCTTCCACAGGCTCCTTGGTTTGTGTCTCTCCTGATATTTCCTCGGCAGTATTTCGCCTGGTCAGGTACGTGATAAACGTCGATACCTTGCGTCCGGGAATACCTTCAGAGGAACCTTTAAGCTTCTCCGCCGCCTCTGCAAGATCAGCGGCAATGCTATTGCAGTCCAGCAAGGTCAGGTGGATGCGCGGTAATACTGCTGCCAGCCTGGCATTTTCTTCGTTCTCCAGTATTATCAGCGTACCAGTCTCAGCTATACCAAGATCGGCTTCCGTTATTCCTAAATCGGCCTTATGATACGCTTCTTTCAATACCTGCCGTGCCTTTTCTAATACTATTGCAGGTTCAGGCTTGACCTTTTTCCCTGCGGTTGAAGATATCAGTGCGGCCGCTTTTTCGATTGGAACTTCCTGACCTTTAGCAAGCTGTGCGATCAATTGCACCACGCTCGTTTCGATCACCCTGACGCCGGCTTCGGCTAGTCGCTCGTTAAGCGTCAGTTTTTCAGCTATTGCTGAATTGGCTTTAATTACAGTCTGGATATGTTTATCTTTGACTATGCTGATGATATAGTTGACAGCATCTGAAGCTGTTTCTACTACACAAACGCTGGTTCCCGGCCTGGCAGCGGCTTTTTTAAATTTAACTATGATATCTGTGCTATCAGCCATAATTCACCTTTGCTGTGCATTATATGATTTCGCCGGTATACGGGCAAACCTGTACATGGAGTTATCAACTAACAATCATTGCTGATAAAATACGTCTTAATCACGCTATGCTAAAATAAGGCAGCTTACATTCAAAGGTGTTGCATGTCATGGCTGTTAAAGATCTGAATACCAGAATATTTCTCACGGACAATGACTTTGCTGAGTTATTCGGCCCCCGGATAGCAAGGCTGGTTGAAATAATGAATAGGGCGGCTGTTAATGTTTGTCCTTCCTGCAATGGATGGTGCTGCCAGAATATTAATTGTCTTTTTTATTCCAGGCATTTCAGCACATGTCCTATCTTCGATCGCAGACCACGCGAATGCCGCTATCATTTTTGTCATGAAGTTTTCACAGCTGCGCCGTTGACGGATGAAGGAAAGGACATGATGCAGCAGCCGATCGAGGAATTGATATGCGGCGACCGGGGTGAAATAGCCAGATTGTTTTTCCTTTTTCCCGAATTTCCTCTCGATGAGAAGGGACTGGAATCAATCGGTATTAAGGACGAGGTAATCAAGATTAAGAAGCAATTTGAGGAAGGCCATTTGGATGAAGAATCGGCTTTTGCCCAATTGAAAAACCTTTGCAGAGGATAGCAGATAGGTCTTTTATTTTGGTGTCGGCCTACCGTTTTATTGAAAAAGCATTTTCGTTCTTATAAGATATAAATAAATACAATTATCGGGGAGGTTTTGGTTATGAGGAAGATGCTCAGAGAGTTCAAAGATTTCATCCTGCGCGGTAATGTTATTGATATGGCTGTTGGTATCATTATCGGGGTGGCTTTCGGCAAAATAGTAACGTCGCTGGTCAATGACGTAATTATGCCTCCCATCGGTCTTCTTCTAGGTAAGGTAAATTTTCAGGACCTGTATGTCAATCTGTCCGGCAATACTTATGCTTCTCTGGAAGCAGCCAGGGCGGCAGGCGCTCCAACCATCAACTACGGCCTGTTTCTCAACACTGTGCTGGATTTCATCATCGTTGCATTGGTAATCTTTCTGCTGATACATGCTATAAGCAGTATAAAACGTCCGCTCGCCAATGAACCTGAAGTTACTGCCAAAGATTGCCCTTATTGCCTGTCTTCAATCCCTTTAAAAGCCACGCGCTGTCCGCACTGCACATCGTTGATTAAAATGGACGCTGCTATTATTTGACTGTGAGGTCAAATATATAATTTTTCATCCTGGTGGTATAGTCCTTGTAGAAAAAAGAGGTGTTATCGATTACGTACTGCAGTTCAACACCCAGCATGATAGACACAAACAAAGTGGACGTGTAATGTTCATCAACATTTTTTTTAAATGTTCCCTTGGCTTTGCCTTCACGCAGGATTTCTACCATAGTTTCGCGGTAGCCGCGGTACAGCTTGGTCATAATGCGCTGCATACGTTCATTAAATTTTATCTGCGTTAGAAAATCGTAGGTTACATAAAGATACTCACGTTGCGTCTCAACCAGGGCAAAAGCCCTGTCCATAAATACTTCAAGCTTCTCTTTAGGATCGCTCACCTCTTCAATAGCCTGTTCAGTAGTAATTCTAACTGATTGTTGCATCTCCCTGAGCAAAGTGACCAGCATATTCTCTTTGTCTCTAAAATAGTGGTGAATCAACCCTGAAGAGACCCCTGCACGTTTGGCTATATCCATCATCGTAAAATTGTAATAACCTTTTTCCGCTATGATTTCATAGGCTGCCTGAGTGATCTGCCTTTTCCTGGCTACAGCAATTTGTTTGCCGCGTTGGCTCCGGCTAAGTCTTTTTCCTGCAGTCCGGTTCACTATCAAATTCTGTCTTTTTCTGATTGCCATTGCCAAATCCTCTCAATATCGTTTATATTGTTTATTATATTATTAAAATTACCATTTCCCGGATGGACGAGAAATATTGAATTTTATTGTTGGTTCAATCAATATTATTTAATGATATATGAAAATATTAGATATGTGAAGTATTTGCTGAAGTTTGATCGGCGGTTGGTAACCGGCTTATTATTTGTTATGAACAGGGAGGCTTGCTCATGAGATACATGATGGTGGTAATTGCAGTTTTTATTCTGGCGTCGGTTTGTTTATCAGGATGTAATCAGGCGGGCCTGCGGATTATAACTGAAGATAATCCCCCTTATAATTTTATGGATGAGATGGGGAATATTACGGGGCAGTCGACTGAGGTGCTCAAACGGATAGTGAGCAAAACTAGCAGCCATGTCAGTATTGAGATGATACCGTGGGCACAGGGTTATAGCCTGGTGCAGCTAGAACAGGGCACTGCCCTATACTCTACCTGCCGCATACCTCAAAGGGAGAAAATGTTTAAATGGGTAGGACCTATTGGAACTGCGGACAACTGGTTCTACTGCAAACGCGGTGCTAATATAGCAATTACCTCTCTTGATGATGCTAAAAAGGTTAACAGTATTGCTGTCTATAAAGACGATTCCAACCAGATCTTTCTGGAATCTGAGGGATTTGATAATATGGATGTAAGCCAGGATGCTTCTGAATGTATTAAGAAACTGGTCAACGGCAAGGTGGACCTGTGGTTGGGCCCTGCCGAAGGTCTTCATTTTATTGCTTATGCTGCCGGTATCAATCCAGCGGAGATAGAAGCTGTGAAGTTTGTACGCCGGGCTGATTGGTACATTGCTTTTAATAGAAGCACGCCGGATTTGACAATCCAGGCCTGGCAGCAGGCGCTGGACAATTTAAAGGAAAAAAGTGATGCGGATAAGATGAGTGTCTACGAGGAGATAGTCACCAGTTATGCTCTTCCTCATTACGTGACTGACAGCGTGTCTAAAGAGGTGGTAGTAAAATTGGCAGAAAAGACTGCCGGGGACATTGAAAGCAATGCACCGGAAACGATAGCGAATATTAATGCGGGAGTCAGTCCGTACTGCGATACACAAAACAGGTCCCTGTATGTATATGTATATGATAAATATGTTACTGAAATAGCTAACGCAGATAACCCCGCTACCATAGGGCGGAATTTCAAGGGAGTACCGGATATGGCCGGTAAACTTTTTCGCGATGCTATAGTGGATAATGCAGTTAAGAATGGTACAGGCTGGGAAGATTACGTATTTACCATGCCGGGTAAAATAGGTCTGTATTATAAAACCGCGTATTATAAAGCAGTCACCGGCAGTGATGGCAAACTCTACATTGTCTGTGCCGGGCGGTATAAAGGGAAGGCGGAATAGACTGACTGCAGTCTCAGGTCAATCGTGATAAGCGATTAATCATTATGTTTCCCAGCATATTTATTTTGCTGTTATTCGTAAAAGTAATTGTATTTGCGCATCTTGACATATAGTATGCCTTTGAGTAAACTAATCGTCGCGTGTCTTTTTTGATCAATCAAGCTGCAGGTATAATTTATTGTGCTAATTTCTGAAAGCCGGAAAATCAGCTATATAGTAATCGAAAAAGAGAAATGCAAAGCCTGCCAGTATTGTATTGCGGTGTGCCCCAAACAGGTTATTGGTCTTTCCAAAGATATCAACAGATTTGGTGTCAACTACGCTGAACCTGTAGCCGGAAGAGATCACGAATGCACCGGATGTAAATCATGTGCAATTATGTGTCCCGATGTTGCTATCTCCGTATACCGCAGACATGTACTTGAAGGCGATACAATTTCCTGAACGTTTGATCTCCGATGGATTATCAGATGTCTGAAAGGGTACTCATGGGGGGCAATATTGCCATAGCTGAAGGCGCCATTTTGGCTGGATGCGGCGCTTACTTCGGTTATCCAATTACACCTCAGAACGATCTTCTTGAACATATGGCCCAGCGCATGCCTGCGGAAGGCCGCGTATTTTTGCAGACAGAAAGCGAGCTTGCTGCCATAAATATGGTATACGGTGCGGCAGCGATCGGCATGCGCGTGATGACATCCACTTCCAGCCCGGGTTTCAGCCTTCAGCAAGAAGGTATTTCATATATGGCTGGCGCCGAAGTGCCTGCTGTGATTGCCAATATCATGAGGGCCGGTCCCGGCCTCGGTAATATTGGTGGCGCTCAGGGCGATTATATGCAGTGCACGCGAGGCGGCGGGCATGGGGACTATAGCTTGATCACCCTTGTTCCCTCTTCTGTGCAGGAAATGATGGATCTGACAATGCTGGCTTTTGATCTGGCAGATAAGTATCGCAACCCCACACTGATCATGGCGGACGGTTTCATGGGGCAGTCCATGGAATCCATCATTAAACGTGACCCTGTTAAAAAATTGCCTGAAAAGAAATGGGCGATAACCGGAGCGAAAGGCCGGCATAAAAAATTAATAAATTCTTTTGAGATGAATCCGCTGGATCACCCAGCCAGGATCAAGCTCCTTCTGGACAAATATGAAAGAATGAGGATGAATGAGGTTCGTTATGAAGGATTGCTGCTGGATGATGCAGAGATAGTGCTGGTAGCCTATGGCAGTGTTGCCAGAGCAGCTATGACTGCCATGAAAATTGCCAGGCAGCATAAATTAAAAGTCGGATTATTGAGGCTGATTACTGCCTTTCCATTTCCCAGTCAACCACTGGCTGACCTAGCAGACAAAGGATGTAAGTTTGTTGTTGCTGAAATGAGCGGTGGCCAGATGCTAGAAGATGTGCGTATGGCGGTAGGTAACCAGAATGAGATTAGATTAGCAAACAGCTACGGCGGAGTTCCGCTGACCAGCGACCAGATATTTGAGGCTGTTGATTTACTGGCATAAAGGGATTATTTAATGAGTGAACATGGTATTAATGAACTGGAGAATGCAATTTTCCAGCGTCCTGACGTAATGGAAGACCGCCCCACTCATTTTTGCCCCGGCTGCGGACATGGGATTACACAGCGGCTGATAGGCGAGGTCCTTGATGAGCTTGATTTAAAAGAAAGGGCTATCTGCGTTGGCTCTATCGGATGCACGGTTACATCTTATGATTATTACAAGGTTGACGGAATGGAAGCGCCCCATGGCCGCGCTCCGGCTGTATGCACCGGTATAAAACGCTGCAGGCCGGACCTGGTGCCTTTTACCATCCAGGGGGATGGGGACCTGGCTTCTATAGGAACCGGCGAGATCGTACACGCTGCTGCTCGCGGAGAAAAAATCACGGTCATTTTTGCCAACAATGCCAACTATGGTATGACCGGCGGTCAGCTTGCGCCGACTACATTGCTGGGTATGTACACTTCATCAACTACTAAAGGACGTCATCATGAGCACCATGGATTTCCTATCCGGGTAAGCGAGATGTTGGCTACTCTGGATGGGCCTGCTTATATCGCCCGTGTTTCTTTACATAATCCTGCTAATGTCCGGAAAGCCAGAAAAGCTATTGAGCTTGCTTTCAGGGCGCAGCTTGAGGGATTGGGCATGGGATTTGTTGAGGTGCTGTCAATGTGCCCGATAAACTGGAAAGTAGATCCTGTTAAGGCGCCGGAATGGATGGTAGCCAATATGATCCCGCAGTATCCTCTCGGTGAATTCAAGTGTATTGCTGCGATGGACGAGATTAAGAAGGCGGTGAAAGGTTGAGCTGGGAGATAACTGTTTCAGGTTTTGGCGGACAGGGTGTGCTTTTTATCGGCCGCTTACTCATGGAGGCTGGTTTTAGTGCAGGTCAGCAGGTTAGCTGGCTGCCTTACTACAGCGGGGAAAAGCGCGGCGGCATGTGCACGTGCTTTGTTAATATTTCAGGTGAGCGGATAGGGTCCATATTTATTTCACATCCGGATATCGGTGTCGCTATGAATCCGGCTGCCATGAAGATGCTGGAGCCGAGCGTGAAAACCGGCGGTATCCTGATAGTGAATCAATCGCTGGTTAGAACCAGGAGCCAGCGTACCGACATTAAAGTGGTCTATGTTCCTCTAGTTGAGGTTGCCAAGGAGCTTGGCGATGAATCGACAGGCAATCTCGTTGCTCTGGGTGCTATCCTGGCGAATGCAACCGTTGTCACGACATCGGGCATAATTAAAGTACTCAACCAGATGATGTCGAAGAACAAACGTCAACTCGAGCTTAATAAAGCCGCACTCTTAAAAGGCTGCGAATTTAATTAGCTTATATTATTTTGGCCTCACCAGCAGGTAAAAAAGACTAACGATTACACCCGATACCGCGGGATTAAGTATTTTATCTGCCTGAGGAAATTCCCGAAAAAGCCGATCCTTTTTTTAACTTTCTTCTTCTTTTCCATTGCTGTCCTCGCAAGTTATTTCTCGTATTTTTCTATAAGATCATCGGCGTTCATAGCCGAGGAGATCACCACGGGAATGCCTCCTCCTGGATGTGTTGAGGCGCCGACCAGGTAAAGCCCTTTTAGCGACTTGGATTTTGCGGCAGGCCGGAAGCATATTGAGTGGGGTACATCCTGTCTCAAGGCATAGATAGCTCCTTCCGGGGTGAGCAATCTCCTTTCATAATCAGCCGGTGTAGAAAACTCGGCTACTTTTACATGTTCGGAAAGGCCATGCACGTATCTTTGCGAGTAGTAATTGATGATTCTCTCCATAAGCCCTGCCTTCTCATTGTCCCAGGTGGTGCCCTCCAGCTTATAAGGACCGGCGCCCAGTGTAAGTATGATCACGTTATGGCCCGGTGGCGCCAGATTGGGGTCCGAGTGGGAGGTCCAGCTTATAATACCGAATTGCTCCGCCGGGTAGCGGCCGGCTTCGTAATCATCCCACCAGTATTTATTCATCTCTTCAACAGGCAGGGTGGCTAATGTATGATGCGATTCCAGAGGAGGTACATAGTCGACTCCAAGGTAAATGGTTGGGGTCGACATTGAGCACTCATAGCTTTTAACGCCTTTGACCACTACGCCGGGGAGCAGATCTTCACCAATAAGCTCCAGGTATAGTTTTTTAGCGTTGATATCGGAGATCACCAGGTCGGCTGTAATTTCGGTGCCGTCGGCCAGGACAACTCCTGTTGCCCGGCCTTCTTTAACGAGCACCTTTTCAACCAGACAATTTAACTTAACCGTCATGCCGTATTGCTGTCCCACTTTTTGCAGTGCAGCCGGGATAGCAATCATTCCGCCTTTGCTGTAGTAAATACCCTCATGCTCCGAATAAGGGATCACGGCATATAGGCCGGGGAGCAATTCGGGGGGCAATCCGGCGTAGAAGGCCTGGAAAGAAAGCGATTCACGTATTTTTTCGCTTTTAAAAAATCTCTTGAGAGTATTCTGATAGCTGCCATTAAAAAGCGACATGTATTTGAGCATTTTGGGAGTTTCGGCAAACATCCTGACTATGTCACCCAGGGTATTGGCCGGTTTGACAAAAAAGCCGCCGACAGCAGCGTCATTGAACTCTTTCATGTATTTGCAAAAGGCATACCATCCCTTAACGTCTTCAGGAGCGACTTTGGCTATTTCGGCAGCCGATCCCTCGATTGATAAGGGATATTTCATTTTGGTCCCATCCCTGAAGAGCACCGAAAAAATCGGGTCTGGCGCTATCAGTTCCACTTCTTTGCGCAGGGATGTGCCCAGCCGCCGGAAGCACCAGTCGATTACCTCTGCATCTTCGATAATGGAAGCCCCGAGATCGAAATGGTAGCCGTCTTTTTCGAAGGTAGAACAGCATCCCCCCACCCTGTTGCTCTGTTCCAGGATCAACACCTTTCGGCCTTTCTTTGCCAACAAAGCCCCGATACCCAGTCCTCCCACACCCGCACCGATAACGATTGCGTTGTAATCAGCCAATTAGCACCTCCAACATAAACTTTGTTATAGAGGAAACAACCCGCCCCATATTGCCTTCTAAGGGATTCTATAAGGTTATGCTACAATCTGCAAATGTAATACAGAAGATAAATCTTAAAGAGGGTCTTTAAAGGGAGCGGCTGATGTCGGACATTAATAATAAAGAGGAACAGTTCGCAGCAAATATTCCGGATATAAAATTGGCTGCCGATCTGGAGTGGCTGCGTGTTAAATCCATCGAGCTGGGAGCTGTAGACGCTGCCATAATCCCGGCGGGTGACCTGGTTATTGACGAGCGTGTCAGGTTAAAATGCGTGGTGCCACGTTGCCTGCATGCCGGACAGACGCCCAATTGTCCCCCGCATACTCCTGACCTGGAACTTGTCCGCAAGGCTTTTGAGCGTTACTCCTGGGGGGTACTATTTAAAACGCACGTGGCACCGGTTAAAGACTATGGCCCTGGCAACCTGGATGAGACTGGGGTGGACAGGGCGCTGATTTTTCACCAGCAGACCGGAAAGATTGTTGACGAGCTTGAACGGATAGCTTACCGTAAGGGCTATCACCTTGCCATGGGATTAGGAGCAGGATCGTGCAAAGACTACCTCTGCCTTGGCCAATCATGCCAGTATATGGACAGCGGAAAATGCCGTTTCCCCCTCAGTGCGAGGCCCGCTATGGAGGCTATGGGCATCGACGTTATTGACATAATGAAAAAGGCAGGTTGGGAGATTTATCCATTGTCGGGAGAGATGAATAAGGCTTCCTTTGCTATATCGGTCGGCCTTGTCATTGTATACTGATCTAAATTGAAGCGTTCTTGTCATGAAGAAAAACTGAATATGGATATATATTATTTTCGCCCGGCGATCTTGTTGAGAAATGAGGGGTGCTCGTGGGCAATGAATTGAAACAGCAGTGTTATGGTGAGAAGTAATATGGCATTAATAATAAGTGAGAAACTGTACCCGTTGAGGTCTGATAACCACCCGCATAGAACGGGACCAGCCACCAGTCCCAGATCGCACATGAAGCGAAATAAACCCATTCCCAGGCTGGTTTTTTCCCTGCTTAATATGTCGGCTACATAAGCAGCCGGCGTTGGTCCGGCTATTCCGATGCCGATACCCCAGATCACGCAGGCCAGGAGCATAAACCAGTAGTTAAAGCTCAGTGATAGCATGACTACTGCCGCTACCAGCAGCAGGCATCCTGGCAGCACCATGGGTTTTCTTCCCACTCTATCGGACATTCTGCCTGCCAGTAAGAGGACGGCTATATTGACCATCCCGATTAAGGACATGGCGATTCCTATCTGCCCTGTATTCAGCAGCAACCGATCGTGGGCAAGCAGTGGCAATGTCTGGTTCCTCGAGCCGTTATTGGTAAGGAAAATCATAAATGTTAAAAGAAGGACCAGTATTAAATTGGGGTTTGAGAGGAGTTCTTTCAACGACTTTCCCTGCTGGCCGCCGGCTTTTGCTGTGATAACATCCTGTTGGGTATTTTGTTGTACCGGCTGAGGCCGGGTTTCCGGCAGACGGAAATAGGCCCAGACGCCGGCCAGGAAACAAAAAAAGGCGTAGAAATAGAAGACAGCCTGGAGTCCGAAGTATTGCGCCATGAAACCACCCATCATGGGGCCCAGCCCGAACCCCACCCAGGCGCTGCCGGTATACAGGCTCATGTTCTGGCCTCGATTATTAATAGTGCTGATATCGGCCAGCATTATCATGCCGGTGGTGGTATACAGGGCATAGCCGCTGCCCTGGATGAAGCGGCAGAGCAGCAGCAGCCAGTAATTGGTTACCAGTGCGCATCCCAGTGAGCCCACGGCCAGCACCATGGTACCTGCAATCAATATAGGCCGCCGTCCGAATTTTTCCGCAATGGTGCTGGCGGGTATGTCGATGATGGCGCTGGCGATGGCGAAAGTGGTTATGATAAGGCCGATCATCGTGATATTAATACTGAACTGCCGGGCATACAGGGGCAGCACAGGACTGACCTGCCCGATCCCCATATACAGAAGCATAGCTACGACGCAGAGAATAATGAGCGCCTCATTACGTTTGATATTTCCGATCAGATCCATTTTCATAGAGGAATGTCTATTGCAGTCATGCCGGTGGGGAAATATCCTTTGCGTTAATAAACCGACCTGTTAAACGAGCCCGACTGTTGGCTGCATTATATATCAAGTAAAAAATGTTGGGATAAGCCCGGAATGCTACAAGACTGTCAGAGGCCCTTTTTCTCGATGGCTATCTTTACGCGCATGAAGGCCCCGCATATCGCTCCGGAAAATGATAATGCGGCACAGACCAGTAAATAGTTTGAGGCGGCGATGCTCCCCAGAAGGGCAAAAAGACCGAGAAATACGAAAACATGGATGGTAACTGTGTTGCTTAAAAAGCGGTAGTGGATCCTTTCATAATATTTTGTATCTGACATTTGACCTTCCTGCGAGTGCAGGTCATTTCATATTGGATTGCTGAGACTATTGTCGCATAGTAGCACCGGGAGGAAGTGGGTGTCAACGAGTGCTGCTGATAAGCCCTGATTACATGAAGGGGTGACTTACATATAAATGGTCCCGGCTCAGCCTGTGACCGGGTGGAACTGAGGTAGCATTATTTCAGCTGACAGCTTTTCAAAGAAAACTTCCACTTCTTGATTTTCGTGGATATCCTCTGGCTTGATTCCGCGCAGATTGGCGAACATCCTGACACCTTCATTCAGCAGGACGAGGGCCACGATATAGGGGACTTCATCAGCGAAAGATGGATGGAAGGCCCGGTGGACTGTTGTCCAGGTGATGATTTTGCCCTTGCCTGAGGATTTGACCCACAGGGGAGGTTGAGTACTATTGCAATCTGAGCACATATAGCTGTCGCCGGCGTAGAGGGGCATGCGGTAATGGCCGCAGTAGGAGCATTTCATGAGCAGGAGCTCATGCCTGTAGGCAGCTTCCCAGAAGGTCTTCTTATCGGGGGTTATTTCAGGCAGGGGTTTTTCTATTTTGGTCATGGCTATCTCCTTAAAATGGTGGTGGAGTGGGCGTTCATGATGCCGCCTTCGGCAGTGACAAGGCCGATCTCTGCATCTTTAATCTGGCGTTCGCCGCACTCGCCCCTGAGCTGGCGGACGATTTCAGGGAAGCCGGTCCACCCCTGGATGTAAACTTCAGAGAGCATGCCGCCTGAGGTGTTGGTAGGTAGAGCGCCTTGCAGGGAAAGCCGACCGTTTTCTACAAATGGCCCGCCTTCACCGGGCTTGCAGAAGCCGAGTTCTTCGAGCTGGATAACGACCGTGAAGGTGGTAGCATCGTAAAGCCAGAGTACGTCGATATCATTCGGAGTCAGACCGGCCATCTTAAAGGCACTCTTTCCTGAGGGTATGGCCCCGGTGGTAGTGAGGTCGCTACGTACTTTAAGATCGTGAATGACGAAACCCTGCCCTATGCCTGAGATGTATATGGGGGGCTTTTTGAAGTCCCTGGCCCTTTCAGCAGATGTTACTATGATAGCGCGTGAAGCATCGGAAACCAGACAGCAATCAAGCAGGCGAAGCGGGTCGCAGATCATCCTGCTATTCTGGTGGTCTTCAATGGTGATAGGGGTACGCATCTGGGCAACAGGATTGATGCTGGCGTGTTTGCGGAAGGTGACGGCTATTTCTCCGAGCTGGCGGCTGGTAGTGCCGTATTTAAGCATGTGGTACCTGGCCATCATGGCGTAGTAGGGCATGGGGCCGATTAGGCCGTAGGTTGGGTTGGCAGTGGGGCCTGCCGATGATGCTTTTTGTGAGACGAAGCTGCGGTACGGCACCTGGGGTGCGGTAGCAGATTTTTCTACATAGGCGCAGAGCACGGTATTGCAGAGGCCGGTCTCGATGGCCATGGCGGCAGATTGGATGGCGCAGCCGGCAGTAGCTCCCATGACGTAGTAATTGCCGCAGAACCTGGCAGTATCGATGCCGAGGTCTTCCTGCAGCTGGTAATGGAGCGTATTATTGATGGGTTTTTCGACCGGGCAGGGTTCAAGAAGTATGCCGTCGATATCTTTGGCGGTGATGCCAGCATCGGCCATGGCATTTCTGGCGGCTTCGTGGATGAGGCTGCGTGGGGTCCAGTCGGGCAGTTTGCCCTGCGGGGTGTACCCCACCCCGATAATAACGCATTTATCTTTCAAACTCATATAGTATCTCCGTTTATTTTGCAGATTGTATGGTAATTAATCAAAGTGAACCATCTGCTCTTTTTGGGGATAGATGACATTATATTAAATCGTAACATATAACGGGTAGAAAATACCGCTAATTGGTGCGGGCTGTTGACATGGAGTAGTGAATAATATCAGATTAATGCTTCAATTAATGACGTTTCAGGGCAGATGAAAAGCCCTGATGGGTGCAGCCTCTGCTGTTGACAGAATAAATGATAAAAACATTGGAATATTATTTATTTGCCATGGCAGATTTGGAAGATAATATATTCAGGGTATAGGAAATATCCAATTAAGAGTATAACAAACCTCTGTTAGATGTTAGAATTTGATAATGCGTCGGGATAATATGAATCAGGGCCTCAGAGATATTTAATAGTATGAATATTCTTGGCCCGCAATCAACGCTCTCCAGCAGTGAGAGGACCCAGGGACTTCGCATGATGACCCTGGAAGGTATGGCTTCTCTGGGTTTCACCAGTATTATAACCAGCGGATTTCTGGCAGCGTATGCGCTTGCTTTGGGCGCCAACAACCTCCAGATCGGTATTCTGGCAGCCCTTCCTTTTATCATGCAACCCCTGCAGATACCCGCTTTGCTGCTCGTGGAGAAGCTGCGTAGGCGCAAAGCTATCACTGCTATAAACTGGCTGGTAGCACAATTGCTGTGGTTTCCCGTAGCGCTCATCCCGATTTTCAGTGAGGTCCCCGGCGCCGGTGCAGTTTCACTGCTGCTTATTCTAATGGGGATTCGAGGAGTATTCGGTTCCATCACCAACTGCAGTTATAACAGCTGGATCCGCGACCTGGTACCACAGGAGATACTGGGACGGTTTTTCTCCAGTCGGTTAGCTCTGTCCACGGCTGTTGCATCAGCATTTGGCCTGGGAGCAGCGTTTTTTGTCGACTATTGGAGTGGGCAGGCGACGGAGGGCGGCGCTATTATCGGCTATACCTATGTACTGCTCTTCGGTGCTTTCTTTCTTGGCCTGGCCAGCCCTTTTTTCATGACCCGCATGCCGGAACCGCTGATGCAAGAACCGTCAGGCGAACAGATTTCCCTATGGAAAACAGTCATCAGTCCGCTACGTGACCGCAACTTCAGGCAATTGATGAGGTTTTTACTGTCCTGGAGCTTTGCCCTGAATATGGCCGTTCCTTTCTTTGCCGTATATATGCTGCAGAGGATAGGCCTATCTCTATCAGCAGTAGTCGCATTGTATGTACTGTCGCAGTTATTCAACATACTTTTTCTGCGGGTATGGGGACCGCTGGCCGACCGGTTCGGCAGCAAGTCTGTTTTATCCCTGTGTGTTTCACTGTACCTGCTGGTCATATTGGGGTGGACTTTCACTACCATGCCCGAGCAATACTTCCTGACCATTCCCTTACTGATCATTTTGCATATCTTTGCAGGCATAGCTACAGCTGGAGTGAGCTTGACAGTGAGTACAATCGGATTCAAACTGGCGCCCAAGGCGCAAGCTGCTCCTTACCTGGTTGGCGCATCTATGGCAACAAATTTCGGGGCCGGTATCGGGCCTATCGCAGGAGGTTTGCTGGCCTTCTTCTTCAATGAACGCAAACTGGCGCTGGACCTTACCTGGGTTGACCCTGAGAGAACATTCAATCTGGGAGTTTTCAACCTGAGTGGCTTTGATTTTCTTTTCATGCTGACTTTCATCATAGGACTGATTACTTTAAACATGCTGGCAGCACTCCGTGAAGAAGGGGAAGCAGACCGCGACGTCGTTTTGGGCGAATTAAGGGCACAGTCAAGCCCGATCTTTCAGTCGGTGAGTCCCGTCCTTGGTTCAAATTTTCTGAACCTGTTTCCTTTAAGTTTGCTCAGCAGGGTACCTGGTGTAGATGTTGCTATTGGTGTTACAGCCTACCAGCTGTCTGATGCTGCAAAAAAAATAACATCGGCGGCCTTGCAGGGAGGCAGGACTGCAGTTAAAGTTGTAAGAGCGCTGACAAGCGGATTTGCCGGCCTGTGGAAGATCGGCGCTGAAACGCCGGAGTATGATATTGAATTTGCCCGGCAGGCAGCAAAAGGAGCGTTCCGTGCGATCAATGAGACTCCGGGAGAATCCGGGCACATGGTTGGGCAGGCGATAGTCGGCATTGTGCGTGCTCTGGATAGGGCCCACATCAGCCCATACGATGCCCTGCACGGCGCTGCTTACGGTATTATTGAAGGTGCTGGTGAGACCGGCAGTGACCTGACACGTGTTACAGGCGAAATAATTTCCGCCGCAGGAGAAACCGCGCGAACTCTGAAACTGAAAAAGGAAGATGCTGTTCAACAGGCTGCTTGCGGCGCCAGTGAAGCAGCCGAAATGCTGGGCCCTCAGGCGGCTGTCAGGGTGAGGGAGTCATTGCCGCAGGACCTTATTGCAGACCTGAAAATATCCCGAAAAGAAGTTTGACATACTGCATCCTGTCCATTCTCCCTGCATGGTGATAATATGCTATCTACTATTTGTAATCCTCCGCTTCTATTGGGAATTACAATGAGTAACGCAACTTATGATGCTATAGGGGAGAACTACAATAAGAGCCGATATCATGTAAATAATACCGGATAACCTTGTGGTAGAATAAATGTAATAAAATTTCAATTGTTTAATTATCTACACATAGATTTCTGCAATTAACTTGGTTTTATACAGGTCAATGCTTCTGAAAATAGTGCCATTGTTAGTACTCGAGGCAGTATATGAAAACGGTTGAAGAGGCGCTGGAGAAAATTCTGGAAACGGTCCACGTACTTGGGTACGAGGAAAAGCCTTTACTTGATTGCCTTGGGCAGGTGCTGGCCGTTGATGTCGTCTCCAGCATAGACGTACCGCCCCATGATAATTCGGCTATGGATGGCTATGCCGTCCGTTCCATTGATCTTGTTTCTGCCTCTGAAAACAAACAGGTAATTTTAAAAGTAATTGGAGAAATTGCTGCGGGCTATATGGCACAGGAAAAAGTCACTGAGGGCTGTGCCATGCGTATTATGACCGGGGCTCCTCTGCCGGAAGGTGCTGACGCTGTAGTGCAGTTTGAAAATACCGATGAGCAGGAGCGTAAAAGCCGCAATGAAGGGCTGCATAATATAGGCATGAATGGTCCTGTGAGCAAGGGGCTCAATGTCAGGTACAGGGGAGAAGACATCAGTGTCGGGCAGACTGTAATAAAAAAGGGCATCCCCCTTCGCTCAGCAGAAATAGGGGTGCTGGCATCCCTGGGCATTGCCCGTATTGCTGTAATCCGCAGGCCAGTTGTATCTATACTATCCACAGGTGATGAGTTATGCGATATTAATGGGCCTTTGAAGAAGGGTAAGATATACGACAGTAATACATATAGCATAGCTGCCAGTGTCCTCAGTTGTGGAGGCATCCCTAAAGTGATTGGTATCGGCCGGGACACGTTCAAATCGCTTAGATTGAAAATCAACCATGGGCTGAATGCAGACATGTTAATAACCAGCGGCGGCGTCTCAATGGGAGACTATGATGTGGTAAAGGACGTTCTGGCCGATGTGGGAGAAATAGCCTTTTGGACGGTGCGCATGAAGCCGGGCAAACCTCTGGCTTTCGGCACCATTAAAAAGGGAGGCAAAGGCAACACCAGTGAGATACCTCATCTCGGTCTGCCAGGGAACCCTGCCAGTTCGATGATAACCTTTGAGCAGTTTGCCAGGCCGGCCATACTAAAAATGATGGGTAAAAAAAACTTTCAAAGGCCTTTGCTGACAGCTGTGATAGACGGTAGTATAAAAAACAATGACGGGAGGCGTATTTATGCACGCGTTCTTGTCTCCAGATCGAGCAGTGGTTATAAAGCATCGCTCACCGGTCCGCAGGGCTCGGGCATACTGACATCCATGGCTCGGGCCAATGGTTTAGCGGTAATTCCCGAAGATTGCCCCGAGGTAAGGGATGGAGATAAAGTAACCGTCCAGCTAATTGATTGCAAAAGCGAACTCATTTAAGAGGAGGGGCCGATGATACCTGCATTGGCAATAGTTGGAAAATCAGGGTCCGGTAAGACCGTGATCATAGAAAAGCTCATTGCTGAGTTAAAAGCCAGAGGCTACCGCGTGGC
>JAFGLP010000016.1 GCA_016927965.1 Dehalococcoidia bacterium | reverse complement strand
GTAATAAATAGCCGGGTAACCGGATTATTTGCGCCATGGCGTGTACAGAGGCACGCGCATCTCCTCGCGTTTGATCAGGAAGTCCAGCTTCTTGAATCCTCCGCAGACTGCCAGGTATTCATCAAAATCCGCAACACTGTGAATATATTTTTCAGCATACTGCTTGGCGCCTTCTTCGGTCTTGGACTGGGCCAGCCATTCGGCTATATGTTCCTCGTCATAAAAATATTCCCCATGCATCTCGCAGGGGTGTGATCCGTAACGCTGTTCCACTACTGCATCGACCAAATAGAAAGGAATTGCTGTATTCCATGGTGTAGCCCTGATAACGTCATTATCAATGATTTTCTCGGTCGTGATAATGAGCTTGCGTGCACACCTGGCGAGCTCAAAGTCTTCAACCATGATTCCGTCGATCTGGCAGTTGCCGTAGATATCGCATCGGTGAACATGGATAAAAGCGACGTCGGGGTTGATGGACGGCAGGAGTGCGACAGGTTTACCGCTCCACGGGTCCTTAACCACTTTTGCTGAGCTGTAATTGAAAGTGTCGGTGCCCACCAGGTTGCGGGATGGGATGAAGGGAATGCCCATCATTCCTGCCAGGAATCTCCACTGGTAGCCTGCATTACTTATTTCAGCAACAACCTTGGTTTTACCGCCTTCTACCATGCGCCTGCTGGCGGGTGACAGTCCTCTAACTTCGTGGCCGAAGCTGTAAGCGGCTTCTACCTCGCTGATGCATTCATTGCCGATCAGTACGTCGAGGTCATGGACTGCTGTTTTACCGCACATGGTGAGGTTGCGTCTTTTCTGCCGGATGATCTCGTAGACAATGTTCATCGAGACGCGGCAATGTCCGAAACCACCGCTGGCGATGATATTGCCGTCTTTAATAAATTTGGCTACTGCGTCCTTGGCAGTGGTGGTTTTATCCTTCAATGCCCGGGATTTGTTGTGAAGGACAAACTCACGGTTTTCATCGGGATCGTGCCAGCCTATTAGCTTGCCTTTACCTTCCTTCAATATTTCCATTGGTATACACTCCTTTTCAAATTCTATTGAAATCGTTATTTGAACGCTTGCAGGCAGTCCTGCGCCACTGGCACAGGACTGCCTACTATTATACCTTAACCCCAACCGGGTTAATAATTACGAGTACCGGTAAATGTACCGTCGCGTCAGGCAGGTTCCCAGCAAATGTCCAGGATGGTATTGGACGGATTCTTAGTATTGAAAACGGCCTTGACTTTCATGCCTATTTTAGCAGTACCGTGAGACAGATAACCTTTGAATATCGTGCAGCAGCCCGGCAGCTCGACATCAATCTGATAATAAGGAGTTTCAAGTTCGAGGCCAGCTCCGCCGTAGACTACCTTGGCATATGTATGGACGGTGCCGATTACTGGCTGCGGCATCTCAACCCAGTCCATGGGTTGGTTGCAATCCGGACAGTCTGCTCTGGGGGGAAGCCAAAGGCGATTTTCTTCACATTTTGGATTGTTGCACCTGGTGGCCATCAGTTTTCCCTTTTGTAAGGCCCTGAAAAAGGGTGAAAGCTTGCCGTAGGTGTGATTGTGTACTCCACTGCGGGGAAATTTGACTACCATGGCTTCATCATCTTTAGCTAATTCGCACGGAGTGCCGATATACTTGGTTTTCAATTCTTCTAACATTGTCTTCTCCTTTAAAATGCCTTGCTAAGAATGCCGCAGGTTACATGGGAACCTACGCCGGCATGTGATATCCAGCATGCTTTTTTCGGATCGGGAACCTGCAGACTCTTCCAGTCGCCGGGTTTCTCTTTACCAAAGGACTTCCAGATCTTGGGATCACCGTGGAACTGGTCGTATTTACTCTGCATCTGCCATAGACATTCCACACCCTGGAATATGCCGGTAGCGCCCACTGCGTGCATTGTACCGATAAGGCCGCCTGAGAGATTAGCCGGGCACTTGCCGCCGTAATATGCGTCACCGGACTCAATATACTCTGTTTCCTTTCCATAGGGGCGGACGCCGATGTCGCCGTAGGTCTGGATGTCGCTGATGGTAAAGGCATCGTGGGTCTCAATGCAGCTGAACTCTTCCAGCGGATCTTTAATGCCGGCCATATTGTAGGCAAAGTAGGCTGCGAAACGTGCAGCCGCAAAGCTCTCGAATCCCGGCCAGCGGAATCCTGGCTTCTTGTACAGATGGTCATATGTGCCTTCGGGTTCGTTGGGAAGTAGAGGGATTGGCATATCTCGCCTGTCAGCTACCCTGAGGGTATGAGTGCCGCCGGCGATATGGAGTTCGCAAGGGGTATCGGACAATTTATATGCGGTCTCCTCATCACAAATCAGCATGCAGGCCGCACCGTCGGTCATGGCGCAGCACTCGAGGAAGCGCAGGGGATAAGTTGACATCGGGCTTGCTAAAACTTCTTCAACAGTATATTTGCCCGGCTGCTGGGCATATGGTGAATAATAACCATACAGATGGTTCTTCACGGCTATCTTGGCCCTGATCTGTTCACTAAGACCGTAGGTTTCAGCGAAGCGTACGGCCATGGGCGCATAATAAGCAGCATAGATACGTGACAGGCGTGTCTCAAAGTCTTTGCAGGCTGCAGTGGAAATATAATAGTTGCCGGTCCTGGTATCGACTTCACCCATGCGCTCCCAGCCGACTGCCAGAGCTACATTGGCATAGCCGCTGGCGACAGCCATAGCTGCTGAAAGAATGGTAGCGCCACCGGTGGCGCCGCCGGTTTTGATACCGCAGTCCCACATGGGATCGAGGCCAAGATAATCGGTAACCTTGGCTTCACAGAGCAACTGGTCCTGGAAATGGTCGGCGAATTCGCCGCAGGCTACGTAGTTAATTAACCCTTTGATTTCCACCGGGGACATTTTCAAGTTGTTCTGCTCCAGCATCTGACGGAAAGCTACCATGACCTGCTCTTCCAGCTTGAGGTCATAACAGTTTTTCTTGTAGCTAACCAATCCGCCGGCCACGGCGTATACCTTGCGGTTCCATTTGGGTATGCGGAGATTACCCTTTTGTAACTTAATCATTTAATACCTCTTAAATTATATTTGTACTGGTTCAATGACGATATTTTTAATATTTATTTTAGCCGGTGCACCTCCCTCTCGTTGCAGTAAATCTATAATCGATGCTGTTTCTTCCCTGACAAATGTCTCAAAAGTCCAGCGTTTTTGTAGCGACCATCGGCGTAAAGCCCAGGCATGCCCCAGCACCATAATATTATTTGCTATCAGGCCCGGCTCCGCTGTGTTGAAATCGCCGGAGGCGATTCCTTGCTTAATAACGTTTTCAATAATTGTTTGTATGCGTCTCTCGCTTTTAAAGATCTGTTCCTGTGCTTTTTGTGGCAATGTACGTGTTTCCTGGTATATGAAAAGAGTGATATTTTGATTAGCATCATGCCATTCAAAAAATTTCTGCATGAGCTTTTTAAGCGCATCTATTGGTGACAGGTTTGATGTTTCTACTGAAAAATGCTCCACGTATTCCACTTGCCGGAGCGTGGCGTCATTGATGATCGAGTAAAGTATTTGCTCTTTGGAACCGAAATAATGATAGAGATTGCCGATGCTCATACAGCAGGCTTTGGCCAGTTCACGCATGGTGCTGTGCGAGTAACCTTTCTTGGCAAAAACCCGGGTACAGCAGTTTGCAATGTGGCTGCGCCTCTCCTTGACCAGAGCTTCATCATTGCTATGGGTGCGGATCTTGAACTCAATCGGCGCCATCGATACCTGCTTAAACGTAATTGAACAAACGATTAATCATTGAATAATTGTTCGGTCAATATAATAATAAATACGGTGACGCGTGTCAAATCTATATGTCTCCCCTTTATTTTTGCCGGCTGGTCCGTATTTATTATCAAATATCACCCTTCAGGTTTCAGGATAATTAGCTAACGTAACTTTTAGGAAGACCCAGCACCCGCTCTGCAATATAGGCCAGAGTCATTTGCTGTGATACCGGGGCAAGCCGAATAAGATTGATTTCGCGCCACCACCGTTCGACATCGTATTCCTTGGTGTAAGCATAACCGCCGAAAAATTGCATGGCCCAGTAAACTGCTTTAGTTGCGTTTTCAACCACTACTGCTTTGGCCATATTCCCGGCAGTTCCCACCTCTGCTGCGGGCATTCCCCTGTCAAAGGAATCTGCGGCTTTAAAGTTCAACAGGCGTGCAGCCTCCAGTGCAGCATAAGCTTCAGCAAGTGGGAATTGCAGCCCTTGATAGCTGCCTATAGGTGTATTCCCAAATATTTTTCTTTCCAATCCGTATTCAACCGCTTTGTTGATGGCCAGTCTGGCAATACCTATGCCTGCTGCCACGAAGCTCATGCGTTCAGGGTTGAGGGTGTCAAGGATACTGCTCCAGCCGTTGTTCTCAGGAGGCATCAGAGCATCAGCAGGCAGTCTAAGGTCGCTGAAAGAAACGGTACAAGTATGAGAATAGTTAATGCCGTGCTTGGCTATGGGATTGACCTCTATAGCTTTGTTGGGCAGGTCGGTCAGGAAAAGGCTTAATCCTGCCGTCTTACGTGTAACATCTTCCTTGGGGGTAGTCCGGGCAATTATCAGCATACCCTTGGCCCTGTCGGCGCCGCTGATAAAAGTCTTTTCTCCATTAATTATCCAGTAGTTGCCGTCTTTGCGGGCGATGGTTTTTATATTGAGCGTATTGGAGCCTGCATCGGGCTCTGTAAGAGCCATGCTGAACTCGATTTCTCCACTGGCTATACCGGGAAGGTACTTTTTTTTCTGTTCAGAGGTGCCGTGCCTGAGGATGGAAAGTGCGCCGAAAACCTCGGTCAGTACCAGGTACCATGCACCGGCCATGCCGCATCCGTTAGCCGCCAGTTCCTCCATAGCTATAAATAGATCGACAGTTCCGCCGCCGGAGCCTCCATACTCTTCGGGTATTACTATACCCGGGAACCCGGCTTCACAAATGGCGTCCCAGAACTCCTGGCCAAACTCTCCTTTTTCATCTTTTTCACGCCAGTACTGCGGCCCGAATTCAGAGGCAATCTGTTTTGCCGCATTGGCAATCATATTTTGTTTTTCATTTAGCTGGAAGTCCATCGTGGCTACTCTCCTTAGTATATTTAATGAGCTGTTTTAATAATGTGGTTGCTGGAAAAACATAGCTAAATACTATTAATTGACTGGTCAATATATTTTAACACATATAAGAAAACAGTCAATTTCTGCTGGTGTTATGTATTATAGACATGAGTGGATTGAGATATAAGTAATGAAAAATGCCGGTGGCTGACTATTAATAAGTCCGGCTATTCTATCTCGATGTCTTTGACCCTAAGCTCTGATCCCCCTGTTACCTTCACATTTGCGCTGCTGCATTTAGGGCATAAGTACTGGTATTCTTCCACTTTGAAATCTTCTCCGCATTCATCGCAATGCGCGGTAACAGGCGTCTCTTCGATATTGAGGTAGGCTGAGCTGGCGATAGTATTCTGGGCTACTATACCGAAGCAAAAGGTCAGTTGAAGGGGAACGATGCCGCGCAATTCGCCGGATACGATGTCTATCCTGGAGATTTTTGCAGCGCTTTCCCGGTTGGCAGCTTCTAAGGCTATTTCAAGGATATTTTGGGCGATGCCCATTTCATGCATTGGTCAGATCACCCAGCTTTTTCTGGTAGCGTGTTGTCAACCATGAAATCCATTCGTCAAGACCTGTGTTGTTTGTGCAGGAAATCTCGATGATATTAATATCGGGATTGACCTTGCGGGCGTTGGCCTTAGCTTCTTCAAGATTAAAGTTGGTATACTGCACCAGGTCTATTTTATTGATAAGCATCAGCGCTGATTCACGGAATATAAGAGGGTACTTGAGCGGTTTTTCGTCACCCTCAGTTACGCTCAGGATCATTATCTTGCAGTCCTCACCTACAATGAACTCAGCCGGGCATACCAGGTTGCCGACGTTTTCAACAACCAGTATATCGATTTTATCAAGCGGTAAATGAGGCAATGCTGAAGCTACCATGTTGGCATCCAGGTGGCAGGCTGTACCGGTAGTGAGCTGGACGGCAGGTATATTGTATTTGGCTATTCTATCGGCATCCCTGGTGGTTTCAATATCACCCACTACCACGCCAAGCCTGAGTTTGCCTGCGAGTTTTTCGGCAGTCTTTTCCAGTAGCAATGTCTTGCCGGCTCCAGGTGAACTTATCAGGTTCAGGACAAGATTACGGTTTTTCTTAAACAGCTCCCTGTTTTCGGCAGCAATTCTATCGTTGGCCTGCAAGACATCCTGCATGATATTTATCTTCATATGAGAAATCCCCGGTCAGCTATAAATTGTGTTATGCTGATATTAAGTATACAGGTTAAATTATTTGCGCGCAAAGCAATATTTGAGAGTTGCTTGTAAAGTAAAAGGCGATTTACTTATAATTAGGAATTATTCATAATAATATGCATAATATTCAGGTTGGCTGGGTTCTTTAATGGATTCTGTGGTAAAAGATAAAATTCCTGAACGAATTGAAGGACTTGGTGAATTAGCCCATAACCTCTGGTGGAGTTGGCATCCCATTGCCCGGCGTGTGTTCAAACATCTGGACAGGTCGTTATGGAAATCTACTCAACATAATCCGGTTGCTTTGTTAAATGAAATTCCTTATCATCAGCTTGTGGCCTGTGCGGAAGATGCCCGGTATTTAAATGACTATGATGCTTGCCTGAACGCTTACAGAGAAGGGATTTCCCCTATAAATTCATGGTTTGAGCGAAATCATCATGAATATCAGGATCGTTTAATTGCCTATTTCTCGCTGGAATTTGCTTTACATAATTCACTACCATTATATGCTGGTGGCTTGGGGGTGTTGGCCGGAGACTATTGCAAAGAAATCAGCGATCTTGGAATACCTCTTGTGGGAGTCGGTTTCATGTATCCGCAGGGCTATTTCCATCAGGCTATTTCACAGGATGGTTGGCAGAATGAGATTTATGACCAATTAAATTTCAAGGATGTAGCTGTTTCGAGGGTAAAAACGGCCGATGGTAAATTATTGACTGTGCCCGTACCCCTGGACAGCATGTCAATTTACGTTTCTGCCTGGAAGGTTGAGCTAGGCCGCGTGACGCTTTATTTACTAGACACCAACCTGGAAGAAAATCCGCAGGCTTACCGCGGGCTTTCTGCAAGGCTGTATGGCGGCGATCGTGAAGTGCGTCTGTTACAGGAGCTGGTTATTGGATTAGGTGGTGTCAGAATACTTAGAGCTTTAGGCATTAGTCCATCTATCTGGCATGCTAATGAGGGACACACGGCTTTCATGATGGTGGAACGGATTCGTGAGATGGTGCGGGAGGGGAAGTCTCTTGACGATGCTGTGGAAACGGTCAGGTCAGCGACTGTTTTTACCACACACACGCCGGTGCCGGCCGGTAATGATGCTTTCTCTATCGATCTTGTTGACAAGTATTTTCATAACTACTGGGATCAGCTTGGGCTTGATTGTGATGGATTTATGAAATTCGGTACATTAGAATCTGAAAAAGCGTCCTATAACATGAGCGTGCTGGGTTTGAAATTGGCTGGTTTTAGCAACGGAGTCAGTAAACTGCATGGCCAGGTTTGCAGGAAGATGTGGCAGCCATTATGGCCTGATTTACAGGAAGAAGATGTGCCAATCTGTTCCATTACAAATGGTGTGCATGTACCAACCTGGATCGCTCCGCAATTTAACCTGCTGTTTTCGGAATATCTGGCGGAAGATTGGATTGACAGGCAGGACGATCTGTCGATGTGGGATAACATACACAAAATCCCTGATGAGCTCATCTGGAATACGCACAAGTGGTTAAAACTTAAACTGATCGGTGCCATTTTGGAACGTGCCAGGCGTAGATGGGCGCAGTCCAGTGTTGCTCCTGTACAGCCTCTGGCAATGGGAGCGTTGCTTGATACTGAAGCTTTAACCATAGGCTTTTGCAGGAGGTTCACTGCTTATAAAAGGCCTACCTTGATTTTTAGAAATCTGGAACGTCTAAAAAAGATTATGAGCCGTGACCTACAACCGGTCCAGTTCATTTTCGCAGGTAAAGCTCATCCTAATGATGAAAACGGAAAAAAGCTGATTCAAGAGGTTTATCATCTGGCCAAGGACCCTCAGTTTGGCGGTAGGATAGCCTTTGTAGAAGATTATGATATGCATCTGGCCAGGGACCTTGTACGCGGTGTAGATGTGTGGCTTAATAACCCCCGGTTTCTTATGGAAGCTAGCGGCACCAGCGGGCAAAAAGCCTCTTTGAATGGCGTATTAAATTTAAGTGTTCTCGACGGATGGTGGTTTGAGGCATTCAACGGGAATAATGGATGGGGCATCAGAGAAAAAGAAAATGCAGATTTATCTCAGTTAGATGATTGTACAGCCAGTGCAATCTATGACCTCCTGGAAAATAAAGTAATCCCACTTTATTATGAAGTTGACAGCTCCGGTATGCCGGTTGGCTGGGTGAAGATGATGAAGGAGTGCATACGTTCTAATACACCGTTTTTTAATACAAGCAGGATGGCCAAGGAATACACAGAACGTTTTTATCTGAAAGTCTTGGCTCCAGCCGGTAATCAATAATAAAAAGGCAAATATAATGCTCAAGCAGTTTTGCTGCACGTTGTGAAGATAATGCAAATTTGCTAATTTATATATAGTATAGTATGAGCAAAAGCTATAAAAAGATGGGGGTATTAACCAGCGGCGGTGATGCTCCCGGTATGAATGCTGCTATTCGTGCTATTGTACGTGGCGCAGCATATCACGGGCTGGAGATAATCGGTATACGGCGTGGATATACCGGGCTGATTAATGGTGAATTCCAGAGATTCAGCCGCCGCTCAGTAGCGAATATAATACAGCGTGGAGGGACTATACTTGAAACTTCGCGCTGTCAGGAAATGTATGAGCTGGCAGGGAGGAAAAAGGCTATAGAAGCCTTGAATAACGAAGGTATTGATTCTTGTGTTGTAATTGGTGGTGATGGGACATTCCGGGGAGCGGAAGCTTTGAGCAATGAGAGCGATATCGCATTTATCGGTGTGCCGGGGACCATTGATAACGACCTTTGGGGAAGTGATTATACAATTGGTTTTAATACTGCGGTAAATACAGCTCTGGATGCCATCGACCGTATCAGGGATACTGCATCTGCCTTTGAGAGGATATTTTTTGTAGAAGTGATGGGGCGTAATTCGGGTTTTATTGCCCTGGAAGTTGGTCTGGCGGGTGGGGCAGAGCAAATCATCATTCCGGAAATTAAGACTGATCTTGAAGATCTTTGCCAGAATCTGAAAGACAGCTTCAAACGGGGAAAACGCAGCAGTATCATAGTTGTAGCTGAAGGAAACCATGTGGAAGATACCATAAATATTGCCAAGTATGTGGAACTCAGGATGAAACTTGAATGCCGTGTCTGCACACTTGGACACATACAGCGTGGAGGCTCTCCTACCTCAACTGACCGCATACTGGCAAGCAATCTTGGTATTGCGGCGGTCGAAGGCTTGATAGGTGGCAAAAAGGGCCATGCAGTCGGTGAAATAAAGGGCCAGATCGTATATACTCCGTTTAAAGACACTTGGGAGAAGAAAAAGGGCATCGAAGACCGCTTTTTTAAGGCTATCCCAATTCTGTCTCTCTAAAATTGCTTATACTTTCACTCATTTATGATCCTGTCAGAAAAATACATTTTGTAATATAAGTTAGAATTGTTTCCCTCATCTCGTATATAATTTAGAATCCTTTCTGGAGGTTTTTCATGGAAATTGTTAAATGGTTTGAAGACCTTGGCAAAACCGATGTAAATAAAGCCGGCGGGAAAGGCGCCAATTTGGGTGAGCTGTTGAAAGCCGGTTTGCCGGTGCCGGGGGGGTTCGTTGTTACCGCTCAGGCATATCTGCTCTTTACAACTGAGAGCGGACTATCACAGAAAATCAGCCGTTCTATCGAAGGTGTGAACGTGGATGATACCAATGCATTGCAGGCTAAAGCCCGTGAGGTTCAGGAAATGATCATCGGCACTGATATGCCTGCTACCATACGCAATGAGATACTTCAAGCTTATGAAGAGCTTTCTAAAAAAGAAAACTCAAAAGCCCAGTTCGTGGCAGTAAGGTCCTCTGCTACCATGGAGGACTCTGAGCAGGCCTCTTTTGCCGGTATGAATGCTACTTTTCTTAATGTGCATGGCAGAGAAGATCTGATCCGGAAAGTCAAAGAGTGCTGGGCATCCCTATATGGAGCTCGCGTTATTTTTTACCGTTCCAAAAAGGAGTTCCTGGATGAGCCTGTGATAGCTGTGGTTGTGCAGAAGATGGTGGATTCTGAAAAAGCCGGCGTAATGTTCACGGTAAATCCCAGCAATAATGATGCCAGCAATATGGTTATTGAAGGTGCCTTTGGGTTGGGTGAAGTCGTAGTCGGTGGACTGGTATCGCCCGATTATTATGAGGTGGATAAAGCTTCCGGTAAGGTAAAAGACATCAGGGTTGCTCATAAGAATTTCAAGATTATAAGGGATGGCAAAGGCCAGAATAAGCATGTTGATCTAACAGATGGGGAAGCTGAGCAGCAGGTGCTTTCCAGTGCTGAGATAAAGGAGCTAACCAGGCTGGGGCTGAAAATCGAGAAACACTACGGCAGTCCCCAGGATACCGAATGGGCAATCGAGGATCACAAGGTATTTATGGTCCAATCCAGGCCGATAACGACTCTTATTAAAGGGGCTGGAGAGGTAGGAGAGGAGTTGGAGGATGAGGAGGCCAAGGAATTGATGAGGGGATTGGGCGCCAGTCCAGGACGCGGCAGCGGTGAAGTGCGTGTTCTTTCCTCCCCTGATAAAGACGAAGGTTTTGAAAGCGGGGATATTCTTGTAGCAGAGATGACCACTCCTGACTGGGTCCCTCTTATGAAAAAAGCGTCGGCCATTTTGACGGACGGTGGTGGTATGACCTGTCACGCGGCTATTGTATCACGCGAGATGGGACTCCCCTGTGTTGTCGGGACCAGAAATGCAACCAAGTTATTAAAGAATAAGATGCTGGTCACGGTAGATGGCACTCACGGCGTAGTTTACGAAGGCAAATTAAAAGAAGACAAGAGAGAAGAAGGGCCGGAGTTGCCGGCGCTTGCCAATGCCCCTATTATCACGGCAACCAAAGTTTACGTTAATCTTGCCATGCCGCATGAGGCTGAAAGGATTGCCCGGGAAGATGTGGATGGGGTGGGGCTGTTGCGGGCTGAGTTTATGGTGATCGATGCATGTGATGGTGTGCATCCCAGACAGCTGATGGAGGATGGTAAAAGTAAACAGTTCGTAGATGCTATGGTTAAAAAGCTGCGCATCTTCACCCGTGCTTTCAACCCGCGGCCGGTTATTTACAGGGCAATCGACTTCCGTACAAATGAGTTCCGTAACCTGCGCGGCGGTGAGAAATTTGAGACTGTAGAACAGAACCCTATGATCGGGTTTCGCGGCTGTTTCCGCTATGTATTAAACCCGGATCTCTTTGAGCTTGAGCTAAAGGTGTTAGAAAAAGTAAGGGAGCAGGATAAAAATTTGCATTTGATGATACCTTTTGTCAGGACATTATGGGAGTTTAAACGCTGCAAGGAGATAATCGATAACAGTGCGTTGGGAAAAGACAGGGACATGCAGCTATGGGTCATGGCCGAGGTCCCGTCAGTTGTCTACTGGCTTGAGGACTATGCCAAGGCAGGTATTAAAGGCGTTTCAATAGGGTCTAATGATTTGACACAGCTTATACTTGGTGTCGATCGCGACAGTGAAGTGTGTGCTCCCATCTATGATGAGAGGGACAAGGCAGTTACCGATGCTATCCACATGATCATCAATACATGTCGCAAGATGGGGATAACCTGCTCTATTTGCGGGCAGGCTCCGTCCAATTATCCTGATTACGCTGAAAAACTCGTGGAATGGGGTATAACTTCGGTGTCTGTAAATCCAGATGTAATCACACGTACCAGATATAACATAGCTGCCGCAGAGCAGCGTATGCTGATGAGATTAGCCCGAAAAGTCAATTTCAACGAAGAGTAGTATAATAAATCAAGGTGTATGAGGCAGGATAACTGCTCCTGTGAATGGCAGTTATCCTGCTTTTTATTATTGATCATATGGATAATATAAGAAACTTCTGTATCATTGCACATATCGACCACGGCAAGTCCACGCTGGCCGACAGGATACTCGAGATTACCGGCATGGTAAGAAAAACCAGCATGGACCAGATGCTTGATAATATGGACCTGGAACGCGAGCGGGGTATTACCATCAAAGCAAAGTCGGTAAGAATACCGTATAGGGCAAAAAATGGAAATGAATATATTCTGAATTTAATAGATACCCCGGGACATGTGGATTTCAATTACGAAGTTTCACGCAGCCTGAAGGCCTGCGAAGGAGCGGTGTTACTGGTAGATGCGACGCAGGGAGTGGAAGCTCAGACTATCGCTAATGCCAATCTGGCAATTGATGCCGGGCTTCAAATAATTCCTGTAATTAATAAAATCGACCTGCCGGGAGCTATGGTTGATGATTGCAGCCTGCAGCTGTATACAATGCTCGGTCTTCCCCTAGAAGATATACTGCATGTATCAGCCAAGAACGGGACGGGAGTACCCGAGTTGCTGCAAGCTATTGTTGAGAAAATCTCTCCTCCTGTAGGCAATGTTGCCGATCCTCTAAAATGCCTGATTTTTGATTCATTCTATGATTCTTACAGAGGAGTGGTATCACACCTGCGGGTGTTCGCAGGTTCAATTTCCCCCGGTGAAAAAATTATGCTCAAATCCTCGGGAAAGGTGTTTGAAGTCGAAGATGTCGGTTATTTCAGCCTTGGATTATCTCAATCAGTCAGTCTTAGGGCAGGCGATGTGGGCTATGCAGTAGCTTTGATCAGGAATGCCGGGGAGATAAATGTCGGTGATACATTTGTATCAGTTGATCATCCTGAGGTAGAAGCAATTCCCGGTTTCAGAAAGTCCCAGCCTATGGTGTATTGCGGAGTATATCCTATAGTAACCAGTGATTACGGAAAGCTTGGCACTGCTCTGGAGAAATTTCTTCTTAACGATTCCTCGATTATATATGAGAAGGAGAACTCGGCTGCACTGGGTTACGGTTACCGCATGGGATTTCTCGGTATGCTGCACATGGAGATCGCCCTGGAACGTCTGAGGCGGGAGTATGAACAGGATATTATTGCCACTTTGCCATCTGTCATATACAAGGTTGTCTGTACAGACGGTGAAATTCTGATGCTGGATAATCCATCCAAGTTTCCTCCCATAGGGCAGATTGATCATATTGAGGAGCCTATAGTACGAGTCAGGATAATTGTGCCTTCTGACTACGTCGGTCCATGCATGGAACTTGCCGATGCCAAGCGTGGTGTTTTGATAGGCATAGAGCATCCCGATGACAGGAGGTCCATTCTCAGCTATGATCTGCCCCTGGCTGAGATGATCATTGATTTTTACGATCGGCTGAAAAGCGTCAGCCACGGCTTTGCCAGTATGGACTATGAAATGAACGGATACCGTACGGGTGATCTGGTAAAAGTTGATATACTTGTAAACAATGGTGTTGTAGATGCACTTTCTTACATTGCTCCCAAGGAAACAGCTGCTAACAGGGGCAAAGCTCTTATTTACAAGCTAAGCAAAGTCATTCCGCGGCATTTATTCAAGATACCCCTGCAAGCTGCCATAGGGTCTCAGATTATAGCAAGAGCGGACATTTTCCCGATGAGAAAAGATGTTCTGGCCAAATGTTACGGCGGTGATATTACACGGAAAAGGAAACTGCTGGAAAAACAGAAGGAAGGCAAGAAGAAAATGAAAATGGTTGGTTTTGTGGAAGTTCCACAGGAAGCCTTCTTATCCCTGATGAAAATAGAGGAATAATAATGCCGGGGTTATATGTGCATATCCCATTTTGTGTAAGCAAATGTTATTATTGTGATTTCTACTCAGTGGCGGGAGAAACAGAGCTGCTGGATCGATATCTGGAAGCATTGTTCAGGGAAGCAGAGAAATATAGTGATATGCGGTTTGAGACGCTCTATATTGGAGGTGGCACTCCCAGTATACTTGGCCCCGACAGACTGGAGATGCTTATGCATGGCCTGTCCCAACGCTTAAATCTCAATACATTGGGTGAAGCCAGTATAGAGGTCAATCCTGAATCAGCGTGCAAGGAATTTTTTAAGGCTGCGCTTTCACTTGGTATCAACAGAGTTTCAATAGGCGTACAGTCGCTGAATGATAGGGAGCTTAAAAACGCCGGACGTATTCACAATGCCGGGATAGCCGTCGATGCTGTATATGCTGCCAGGGATAGCGGCTTCAAGAATATATCCGCCGATATTATTATTGGTTTACCGGGGCAGACCCGGGAAACATTATTTTCTACACTTAATCAGCTATGTTGCTTACCGCTATCACATATCTCGGCTTATTGCCTGTCGATTGAAGAGCATACTGTATTTGGCGTTAACAAGCCTGCCGATCTTGCCGATGATGACACACAGGCCGGACTTTTTGAAGATGCTGCCCTGTTTCTCATACGGAAAGGATTTAAACACTACGAGATTTCCAACTTCTCACTAACGGAAAAAGAATGTTCGCATAATCTGAATTATTGGCGGGGTGGTGAATATATAGGTCTTGGTCCGGCTGCAGCTTCGCATATAGAAGGCAAACGCTTTAAAAATAAAAACTCTTTGCAGGAATATCTTCAATGTTCTGAAGCAGTTGTGTCTGAGGAAGAAAGTCTTGTTAAAGAGGATAAGATGACGGAGGAGGCGATGCTCCGGCTGCGGTTGCTGGAGGAAGGCCTTGATCTTGTGGACCTGGAAGGACGATATGCAGGTGTTAATGTAGGATTACTCAGGGATCGGTTGGACAGGCTGCTGCAAGAAAAGATGCTGGAAAAGACCGGGCATATATACAAGTTGCCTTCGGACAGGGTACTGGTATCCAACCAGGTTTTTATGAATATGCTGGGCTGAATCTTTAAGGTTTTTATGCTGTTACCAGATGCCCGGGACAAGTGTTTTTCTACTGGCAGGGTAGTTGAGGAATTTTTCTTGATACCATTTGTGGTGAGATATGGCACGCGGGGCGAGGTTGGCTACTGTCCACATGGCAAAACTCAATCCTGCCAATGACCATGTAGCTATTGCCCATCCAGTCCAGATCAATATCTCTCCGAAGTAATTCGGGCAGGTGATCCAGCGATAGAGACCGCCTTGCGGGATTATATAGCCTGTTTCTCCCGGTTGACGAAGTTTGCTCAGGATATAATCCGATTGCCTGTTAATCACAAAACCGCAGATAAAAACCGCTGTTCCGATAATAAAGCGCGGATCGCCCATCCATCTGCTTTCATAGCCTCCGGACAGAGTGAAAACATAATAGCCATTGAGGGAGGCATTCATTAAATTGAAAAAGATACCGGATAGTACAATAGACAACGGCATTCCTTCGCCGGAGCTTTTCAAACTGAATGGATAGATAAAAGCGCGATGTATATAGTGCGCTTCCCACAGGAAAAGCAATGCCCATGATGTTACTGACAATGGCGCCTCAGCGAAAATGAAGCACAGGGCAAATATCAGAGGAGAAACCGATTCCATTAAAATCCAGCCGATTTTACTGTGCAGAGAGATACCCCAGCCGCTTCTGGCATGTCTGCCGTAGGGCGCCACCATATAAAGAAGAGCCAAAAATATAACCGGCGAAAGAATCAGCCAGGCCAGCAAAGTAATGTTGTAAATAGGGTTTGGAGTCATATCCCGGTAACTTTTTGCTGTATATTAAGATAGCCGTTTTCCTGGAACCACTGGATCGTATCAACTATGGTTTCCCGTATGGGACGCGGGTTGTAGCCAAGCTCTTTGGTAGCTTTGCTGTAATTGACATTGCTGTTGCTTTTTAGTGCGATCAGGGAAGTTCGGGTGAAAAGAGGCCTGATTTTCAGCATCTGTGATGTCACTGTTACGATGGGAGCGCAAAACTCGGCCAGACCCATCGGGCAGGTTATCCACGGCGGCCTGATGCCAGTCACCTCCGCTGCCATCTGTGCCATCTCTTTGACGGATAGCCAGTGCCCTGACAGCAGGTAACTCGCTCCGACATGCGCTGTTTCCTGTGCCTTAATTGCATACTCTACGATATCTCTGACATCCACCCAATCGAAGCCTCCGTTTAATAGTACAGGCAATTTTCCCGATGCCATCATTATGAGTGCCTGTCCCTGGTGTGATGGCCGGTAATCGTACGGTCCTATCACTGCGGTGGGATTTATGATTACTGCATCCAGCCCCTCTTTAACAGCCTGACGCACCAATTTTTCACCGGCTGCCTTAGAGCGGTCGTAAGAAGGTGATTTCATGGATTCCACTAACTGCTGGGATTCATTTATAACGGCACAGGTGTCTGAACGAAAGGCATGTATCGAACTGAAATGTACCAGTCTCTGGACTTTTGTCCGTTGGCAGGCTTTAATTACATTCCTGGTACCTTCGACATTGATATCCGAACAGCGCTGCCAGTCACCATGAAGAAGGGAAACGCGGCCGGCCAGATGGTAGACAAACTCAGCGCCCTGAAATGCCCTTTCCATGGAATCAATATCGCAGATATCGCCTTTGAAGAACTCCACAGGGAGGTCTTCCAATCCCAGGTTGCTGTTATGTGAAAATACTCGTATATCCCTTCCCTTCGAAAGAAGGGCCCTGACGAGATTAACCCCGATATGGCCTGACGCGCCTGTTACTACTGTTTTCATAATCCTGATTCTTGGGCGTTAATGCAAAGGGCCGTTGCCAAGTTTATAGATATGGCAAATCCTTTGTCAAATAGGTGAGGGTATGCATTGGAATTACCCTGGTAATTAATACATTTTGGGGGCGAATTGATAATGAGGTTTTGTATTGTTATTATTAAATACTATGGTAAATAAATCTGCTGTAACATTAGACCAGGTGTTTAATGTCACCAGCGTTGCTCTTGTAGGTATTTCTGCTGAGAACCCGTTTACCTTTGCTAAACTTGCTATGACAGCGCTGACAGAGTCGGGCTTCCCGGCTGTTTATCCTGTGAATCCCAGGGTTACAGAGATCGCCGGTCTCCCATGCTATCCGACGGTCTCCTCAGTTCCCAATCCTGTGGATCATGTCGTTGTCTGCATCCCGGCGGCCAGGGTATTGGATTTGCTGGATGATTGTGCCAGGAAGGGTGTTAAGTCCGTTCATTTCTTTACAGCCGGCTTCAGTGAAAGCGGCGAGCAGGAAGGAGCAGAGCTGGAAAAAGCAATGTTGAAAAAAGCCAGAGAAGGCGGGTTCCGCATTATCGGACCCAATTGCACCGGCCTGTATGTGCCTAAAATGCGTTTTACAACTGCGACACGTTTACCAATGGAGCCTGGGAGCATAGCCTTTATGTCGCAGAGCGGTGGTCATTCGCAGGATATGCCACTGCATGCAGGGCCCCGTGGCATACGTTTCAGCAAGGTGATGAGCTATGGTAATGCTATCGATATAGATGAATGTGAACTGCTAGAATATTTTACCGATGATCCCGAGACAAAAATTATTGCCGCTTATATTGAAGGTGTCAGAAACGGCACCCGCTTTCGCGATGTGCTGCAAAAGGCTGCCGAAAAGAAACCAGTTGTTATATATAAGGGAGGAAAAAGTGAGGCTGGCCTGCGGGCGGCTATGGGTCACACTGCCAGCATGACTTCATCGGTGGAAGTATTCCGTACTTTATGTCGGCAGGTGAATACTATCCAGGTCAACGATATCCATGAGATGATTGATGCACTGGTGGCTTTAAGCTATGCTGTGCCTTATCCCGTTGGCCGTAATATGGCTGTCCTGGGTGTTGGTGGTGGCCCGACTGTTGAAGCCAGCGACAGTGTAGAACAGGTTGGTTTAAAGTTGCCTCCATTTTCCAGCACGGTAAATGCTGAATTGCGTAACTATCTGCCGGGCGCTGGCGCAATTTTTGCCAATCCTCTGGATGCAACCAACATGATGTTTCCGGACATTTTCTATAAAGCCCTTAAAATTGTCGGGCAGGACAGCGGTATTGATATGCTGATGTATCATATGGGCTTCCATCCTGTAACCAGGTGGGGTGGAGGGCTGTTTGCCGGCGACATGTTTCTCAAACAGGGCACAGAGGCTTTTGCTAAAGCCGCTGCTGAACTGCATAAACCAGTTGTGCTGGCCCTGGGCCCGGTGTCGGATCTAATGTCCATGCAGGAATTCATGGAAGTGCAGGAATCATTCGTAAAGGCTGGTTTACCTGTATTTCACTCGATTGAAAAAGCCACTCTGGCCATGTCCAGGTTGGTGGAATGGCAAAGGGGGCGTATCCGGCATTAAAAGAGACATCCATAAGTATAATATGAGTAGCCGGAGATTATTATGAAGGAAGAAGCAATAGAAAAAGGAAGAATGCTCAATCTGATAGGCAAAATGCAGGAATATTTGCCCGATTTGGACCGTCTGGCCGGCGATTTAAAAGCGCTGGAAATATATATGAATGAGCTTGCCAGTATTATTTATACATTTGCAGATGTAATTGATGAAGGTGTTGTGCTGGTCCAGGAAAACAAGATTGTCTGGACCAACAGGGCTGCAAGCGAGATTGCTGGTTATACGCAGGAAGAAATTCTAAAACTAAATGTAGAGCAGTCAATATTGCCTGACTATCGCGAGAAATATAAAGCCCGCAATTCTATGCTGCTGGCAGGCGATAAGCCAAACATGCCGGTAGAATGGCAAATACTGAGAAAAGACAGAACTGTAAGGTTTGTTACAGTTTTTGCCTATAAGGCACAATTTTTCGAAAAACCGGCTGTACTGGTTATTTTCTACGATATCACCGAAGATAAAAAAATGCGGGATGAACTTGCCATGCGGGCGCAGATACTTGACTCTGTAAGCGATGCGATAATGATAATGAATAGTGCTGGTAAAATAATGGCGGTTAATGATTCAGTCAGTGAGCTGACCGGCTATACAAGGGATGAATTGCTGACTATGAACATATTAAAATTGGCCCTCTCTGAAAGGGAGTATAAATTTGAAATTCGTCTCAAGCAGTACTCCGAGCATAAGGAAGTCAGGTATAAAGACATATGCGTGCGCAAAGATGGCGTAAAGGTGCCTGTGGAGATAAGGGGAAAGATTATCAAACAGGGGGGACAGCAGTTTCATCTGGGAGTCGCCAGGGAGATCGTGAACGTCCCCGACAATAACGAAGTAATAAAAAATGGTAGGGAAGGCGTATGATTTCATGGAAAACCCGGGTAACTGATCTTTTGGGCTGTAGATATCCTATTTTGCAGGGCGCAATTGTGGGGTTGGGCAGTTGGAGGTTTGCCGCAGCGGTGGCTGATGCCGGGGCCTGGGGTACTATCACCGCTTCCACTTCTAAAACTCCTGAGAAATTGCGTGAAGATATCCGGCAATGCCGGGAAGCTACGCAGGGGGTCTGGGGAGTCAACCTGAGTATAGGAATTTGCCCGCGCATTGATGAGATGCTGGAAGTCTGTATCGAAGAGAAAGTAACGGTGGAAACATCCGCTTATAAACCTGATGCGCTGGCGCCCCGTATTAAACAGGCGGGTTTGACCTGGATACATAAGACAGCACGTGTAAAGGACGCCGTGCATGCACAGGAAATGGGGCCTGATGCCATAATCGTGGTAGGATTGGAAGGAGCGGGATTAAAGAGTCCTGAGCAGCTGCCTACCATGACTACAATTCTGTGGGGAAAGAAAAACATATCAGTGCCTTTCATAGCTGCCGGCGGAATCGGCGATGCCCGTGGATTTCTGGGTGCGCTGGCGCTGGGTGCGGATGGGGTAATGATGGGTTCTGCTTTTATGGTTACTAAAGAGTGCCAGATCAGCGAAGAGGCTAAAAAACGTATTCTCGATATTAATCCCGATACACCCGATCTGCGCAAATACGTTATGACCGGGGTCCAGCCAAAAGGCAGTCTGCCCTCAAATCATGAGCTTGACTGGGCTAGAGCAGTATCGTTCGGGGCCACGTATGCTCGCTCTGTACCAACTGTACGGGAATTGATCGAAGGAATCGTTGAAGAAGCTGAAAAGATTCTGGGAGAATGTCAGTCCCTCAAGACAGTTTGATAGATACAGCATTAAATGCAAATTAAACTGCTGATGAAATGAGTGTCCTTACGGATTGAAATCCATTGGAACCTTTAATAAAATAAGATGTTCTTTTCATGCAATTTATGAAAGATTAATTCCATCCGGCTGGTGGGAATGAAATTCCGTGATTGCTTTTTAAGTGCGTTGGTATCTCTGCGGTCTAATAAACTGAGGTCGGCGCTTACGCTTCTAGGGGTGACGATAGGTGTGTGCGCCGTGGTATTCGTCGTGTCGTTTGGCCGGGGGCAGGAGCAGTCCCTGACAGCCATATTTGATGCACTGGGACCCACCAATATCTTTGTAATGGGGTCAACTCGCCAGATGATGGGTGGTATGCGGCCGGCGGGAACGCTTACCAGCACGGATGTTGATGCTCTTATGAATTCCAGCACTGCCTCGGGTATCCTCAGGATTGCTCCTTCCAATTCCGGCAGCTTCACTGTTGTTTACGGCAACCAGATCAGGACTATTTCTGTGAGGGGTGCTATCCCTGAGATAAAAGAGATGAGCAATTACCGTCTCAGCAGGGGTGATTTTATTACCCAGCTTGATCTTAAACGCCATGCCAGTGTGGCTATACTGGGGGCGCAGACGGCGATGGACCTCTTTGGTACGGAGGACCCGCTGGATAAAAGGATGCGTATCGGGGGACGTAACTTTGAAGTCGCTGGTGTTCTGGAAAGCAGAGGAGGATTCGGAGGTCCTGACGCTGATAATTTCATTATGATTCCCTATTCAACCATGGAATCCAAATTCATGGGGGATATCTCACCGCGCGGCCGTCCCGTCAGCGCTATTATAATCCAGGCGGAAAGCATTGAATCAATAACTTTAGCAAAGGCCCATATCACAGAAATCCTGCGCAAAACCCATCATCTGAGGGAAGAGGAAGATGCTGATTTTTCCATTATAGATATGCAGGAAATACTCAAGCGCAGGCAGGAGATGCAGCTCACCTTCCAGATATTTCTGGCCAGTACTGCTGTCATTTCACTGGTGGTCGGTGGGATCGGGATTATGAATATAATGCTGGTCTCGGTGAATGAAAGGATACGTGAGATCGGCATTTGCAAGGCTGTAGGGGCCAAACGGCGTGATCTGCTCAAGCAGTTTATGGTAGAGGCTGCACTGCTCAGCTTGGGAGGCGGTATACTGGGGCTTGTAATGGCAATCGTCCTGGCCATGTTTGCTACGGGCAAGACCATGGGCAGTTACGTTGTAACCGTGCCGGTTTCACCCGATATTGTATTAATTGCCATCCTTGTTTCGGTAGTGGTAGGACTCATATCCGGTACGTATCCTGCTTATAAGGCGGCCAGGCTCGACCCGGTTGTTTCCCTGCGTGATGGATAATACCCTGTTGTTCATCTGCAGACCATTTCACAGGGATGACCCAAAGCTCTAAATTGCAAATATGCGCCGCGGCTGTACAATATATTAAGCCGCGTTAACCTTATTTTATGAGAAAAGGAGGCAGCCCATGCCCAAGCCGTTAGATGCCAGGGAAGTATATGCCAGGCTAAAAGAGCGTATTGGTGAGCAAAAACTCCCGGTTGATCCTGTTTATTTTGAGCTCGCCGAGAGACTGTTGCCCGGAGATAAAGAGATCATGCCGCGAATAATGGCTAGGCTGGCTGATAGCGAACAGGCCAGGATTGTTGCGGCGCTGCCTGACCCTGATCAACTGCCTGTCTCCGGCCGCACGCTCGGGGTAAGCGATGCTTTTGCAGTCAAACTGGGTATGGATAAGGCCGTGGTGGACAGGAATATCAGGGAGCTTTTCGAGAAAGGTTTGCTTTTTCCCACTAAAAAAGGGCCTGCCATGGCGCGTACCTTTATTCAACTACACGATGCCTCGCTGGGCAATCCTAACTATGATGAAAAGCTGGGCAGGATCTACTATGATCTTTGGGGATATATGGAAGGTGTAATGGAGAAGCCCACGCCCAAAGACATACCAACGACCCATAACAGCGAGTTCAGGGTAGTGCCTCGCTGGGCCTCCATCAAGGATGTGCCGGGCGTGCAGCCTTTTGAAGATGCCCATGCTATATTAAAGTCGCGTGACCTGATAGCGCTGATTCCCTGCGGATGCAAGCGTTCCCACACTGACCGCTGGTGCGGATTGCCGGAGCAGTCTTGTCTCACTCTGGACCGCACTGCGCAGTATAATCTTGACAGGAATATAGGCAGAAAAGTTAGCGTTGATGAGGCTATTGCGGTTATCGAGCGATTCGACAAGCTGCCTGCAGTGCATGTAACGGTCAACCAGCGAGAGGTGGCACAGCTTCTCTGCAATTGCCATTACTGTTGTTGTATGGCTATCAAGGTGGCACAGAAAAGCCGGTTTGTCAGCGAGGTCGATCTTGATAAGTGTAAAGGCTGCAAGGCGTGCGTGGAGAGATGCCAGTTTCAGGCCAACTCCATGATAAAATATGATGGTATAGAAGGTGAAAAAGCGTATACTGATCCGGAAATATGTCGCGGCTGCGGCAGCTGCAATATTACATGCAAGGCCGGCGCACGAACCATGAAGCTGGTGTGTCCAGTAGAGCATGTGCCAGAGTCCCTCAGTATCTATTAAAATTTAATTGCATCCTTTTGCGGAGATAATATTTTGAGATGGGTCTATTTCATTGTCCTTTGGGCGCAGCCTATTATGAAGATGATGCCTGCATCGATTGCGGACTCTGCATTGCCCGGACTGCCGAGGCGCGCGTTGAAGCATCTAGAAAGATCAGGGAATACATGAAATCCCATTCAGCCCCGACTATGTCTGTCAGCAAGATAGCTGTATGTGGAAAAGGCGGCTCAGGCAAGACTACTGCGGTTACTCTGTTAACACTGGCATTGAAAGAAGCGGGTTATCAGCCGGTGGTCGTTGATGCCGACGAGTCCAATCCTGGATTAGGCAGGATGCTGGGCGTCAATGGTGAGCCGAAGGCAATGGCTGAACTGTTTGCTGGTCAGGAAGGGGAAACGACTGTAGGGCTGCTGACTGCCCGTGATCAATTCACCATGGATGATATTCCTGCGGAATATGTTGCAGGTACGGACGGCATACGCTTTATGGCCGTAGGCAAGATTACCGATCCGTTCCAGGGTTGCGGATGTGGTTTGGCCGGGTCCGCCCGCCAGGTTGTGGAAAAACTGGTCATGAAAAAAGGCGAAGTGCTGGTGGTGGATATGGAGGCGGGGGTGGAGAGCTTCGGCCGAGGCGTTGAGCGCCATGCTGATACGATATTGATCATCGTTGAACCCTCTTTTGAGTCCATTGTTGTTGCAGAGCGCATATCGCAAATGGCGCAGGGCATGGGCATTGGACGTGTAGGGGCCATTCTCAATAAGATATCCTCGGAAGCCCTGGCTGTTCGTACCAAACAGGAGCTGGATAAACGTGGTATTAAGGTCTTCGGAATTATCAATTATAGCCCGGAGCTGGCCGAGACGGCCTTCGAAGGCAAGCGGGTGGATGGGAAGGTGCTGATGGGGGAGATCAAGGCTGTTATATCAAAAGTGCTGAATTGAGCCATATTTTATTTTTCAGTGAAATTAATATGGGGTTATGGATTAAGTAATCCATAATTCCTCTAGATCTAGCTATACACAGCAATGGCGTATTTTTCTATTAGCTACTCTCCGAACCCGGTGATATGTTTGGTCCTCTCCTCCCAGTCAACGCCCTGCTTTTTCAGCCACCTGACACGCAGAAAATAATAAATAATAAAAAGGGCGGTAAGGCCGATTAATATACCTGCTATTAACGCTGTATTTTCATAATCGAGCATTACACCTATGATGAAAGGAATGCTGGTGACCGCAGTGATAATGGCGATGACAATAAGCCACGGCCGGGGTATCCTGATATATGCTTTACTGTATTCATCGGGGAACCTTTTGGGCAGGTTGATTACTACAAATGCTGCTATGATTGTCATCAGGAGTATGCCCACCGCTGCCAGCACCCCATAGAAATCGATATCTATTCCTGTGAATTGCAGCAGCAGGAACAGCATGACTACCAGGAAATACAGGCCTACTGCCCGCAGTGGTGTGAGCGTGCGCTGGTCGACCTTGCCGATCATCGAGGGCAGCAGGTCGTCACGTGCTTGTGAAACGAACTCGCGCGGTAAAGCCATGGCCGCTGCGTTGATGGCCGTAACGGCAGCAAAAAGAGCGCCGAACCCTATAAAAGCCACCCATCCTGGCGGCAGGAAAGTGTAGGCTGAATCGAGTAGCGGTGCTTTCATATTCATCAGCGTAGCATAGTCGTAAGGAATGGAGTTGATGAAGACTGCTCCTACCACGATGTATATGACGAGGACGATCAGACCACCGATAATCATGGAAAGAGGTATATTGCGTTTGGGAGATTTTATCTCTTCTCCCATCTCGGCGATTACCTGGAAACCCATACAGGTGCTATAGCACAATACGATTGCAAGTATCATTCCCGTGCTGCCCTGGGGAAAGTCGAACGTCATCTGGATGGGATTGTTCAACGCGAACAGACCGGCTATGGCAAATATGCCCAGGGCAAAGACCTTGAGGACGACCATCACGATCTGGACCCAGTTGGCGAGCTGCAGCTTGAACAGGTAAAGCCCCATGAACAGGGCCGGTATTATCAGTGAGAGTATTTGAATTTCGGTATCTTTGTTGATGCCCCATGACCAGTAGGCCGCTATGTTGCCTGCGAAGCCGATGCAGACGAAGCAGGTCGTACAGGCTGCCCCTAGCACGGCCCACAGTGAAATGACACTGCCCAGCAGAGGGGTGGAAAGACGGCTGGCCAGCAGGTAGCCGATGCCGGCACGTGGGATGGCGCTGGCGGCCTGGATGATTGGTATTACCCCAACGGCAGAGATGAACATGGCGATAATGAAAGCCAGCCATAATGCATGGCCTGCTGATGCGGTAATAGGGGCCAGCAGGGCGAAGATGCCCATGCCAATGATGCTGCCGACTACCAGTGCTATGCCACCGCCCAGTCCCATTGCCCTCCCAAGTTTTACCTCGCCGGCATGTGTTGAATCAGCTTTTCCCAATTGCTTTCCTCTCCATCAAATATAGAACTGCACCGCCTCGATCAGCTTTATTTCAGGGCTATGATCTCTATCTCAAGTGGTGCGTTGGCAGGTATATCTTTGACTGCAATGCAGGTACGGGAAGGTGGATCAGTCGGGAAGAATGTTTTGTAGACCTCGTTCATGGCGGCGAAGTCGGCCATGTCTCTCAGGTAGACGGTTGCTTTCACGACTTTATCCATGTGGCTGCCCATGGATGTCAGGCCGCGCTTGATATTGCCCAGGGCTAACTTAGTCGCTTTGCTTATATCGCCAGTGACCACCGTACCGTTTTCATCATAAGGCAGCATGCCTGAGAAGAAGAGGAAGCCGTTGGCTTCCACAGCATTGGAATAGGGTCCCGCTTTTTTGAGAAACTCAAAGTTTTGCGTTTTCTTATCCATCCGGCTACCTCGATAACGTTATGTGAATTGAGTTTAACATGTATATGTGCTTTTTTGCCAATGTCAGGAAGGGCAGTTTATGCATATTATAAGGTGAAAAGGGCGTTGACAACGATACTTACCTTTGCCATACTGTCAAAAATTGGATGGACATTGGTGCTCAGCTTTGAGAATGGGGGAAGCGTAATGGAAGTGGAACAGAAAGTAGTATTAATAACCGGGGCTTCATCTGGAATCGGAAAGGCGGTGGCGCTGGCGCTCAGCCATAAACATAACCGCATTGTTATTACGGCCCGTCGTAAAGAACTGTTATCGCAAGTGGCAAACGACATTCAAAAGAACGGCAGCGAGGCACTGGCGATTGACGGTGATGCACTTGATGAGGAACAAGCGGCCAGTGTCGTTCATGATGCGGTCTCGCGATTCGGGAGGATCGATATTGCGCTATTGAATATCGGCACTGGTCCCTCCCTCAACACTGCAACGGCCTGTCCCGACGATATTAAGCAGAACATGAGGTTGAATTATGATTCAATGGTCAATTTCTTTTGTCCAGTTGTGCGGCAGATGAAAACGCAGGATTCAGGCGGGATTATAGCTAATACCAACTCACTGGCAGGGTTCTTGGGGCTTCCTACGCAGGGGCAATATTCTGCCGCAAAAGCAGCGTGCCGTATTTTCCTGGATACCGCCCGGATTGAATTGAAACAGTTCAATATTGGGGTAATTGCGATTTGTCCCGGTTTTGTGATTACGGAGAGAAATAAGCAGCGAAGAATACCCCGATCTCTTACGCTGAGTACGGATAAAGCTGCACAACATATTTTGAAAGCGTTGAAATCAGAAGCCAGGGAATATTTATTTCCTGCTTCCTTAAAGGCTGCAGTTGTAGTTGGCCGCGTTCTTCCACACTTTCTACAGGATAAGATATTATCCAGGATGGCAAGTTATTCGTAAGGTCGTTCTCCTCAGATTGATTTTCCAGCCAGCCGTTTGATAGCTGCCGCATCGCACTAAAAAATTCCTGCTAAACCCCTTGACAATAGTACGGATGTTCTATAAGATAATAGTACATATGTATTAGGCGATGACAAATCGGACTAGGAGGAATATCATGTTGGGAGAACTTCATATCAGGAACTTCGCCGTGATAAAAGATATGTCGGTGAGCTTTATTCCTGGTTTGAATGTGGTCAGTGGTGAGGAGGGAAGTGGTAAGTCACTGCTGGTAGATGCCATGAGCCTGCTGATGGGTGCACGGGCGCCTGCCGGCCTGGTGCGTAGCGGGACTGCCTCTGCCCGCATTGAGGCCATCTTCTGGCCGGCAGGCGCAACGGTGGAACGTGTAAACAGTATACTGGACGATAACGGGATTGAACCTGAGGCAAATGGTATGCTACTGATATCGCGGGACTTTCAGGATGGGGGAAGAAGCGTTGCTCGTATCAATAACAGGGCCGTGCCTCTTTCACTGTTAAAGCAGTTGGGCAGGCATCTTGTTGATATACACGGGCAGATGGATTACCTTTCATTATTAGACCCGGCCAACCAGTTAGACCTGGTGGACGCCTATGGAAATCTGCTGGATTTGCGCAGGGATCTGAGGAAAACCGTGGAGGATTTGCGGGCCAGGGAAAAGGAACTGGCCTCTATGAATGGAGTTGAGAAGGAAGGTTATGCTGAGCTCCTTCAATACCAGATCGAGGAAATCGGTGGTGCAGGGCTGGATGAAATAGACGAGGAGCAAATGTTGCAGGAGAGGGACATTTTGCGCAGGGCGGAAGCTATTTGTGGGGGCTGCCTGGAATCTTATGCAACGCTATATGGGGATGAGAGGTCGGTATCTGTTATGCTGCATAAAACGCTAGCCAGTCTGCGTAGCATCAGTTCAATTGATAGTAGTCTCTCCGCCTTCCTTGAAAGGCTGGAGAATGATTTGGCTGGAATCGAAGAGACTGCCCGGGATTTGAAGGATCATGCCAGCAAGATTGAGAACAGCCAGGAAAGGCTGGAGGAGATAGAGCGCCGCATAGAAGATCTATCGATGTTAAAGAGAAAATATGGAAACACTATTGAAGACATCATTGCTTTCAGCAGCAAGGCAGAGGCTGAACTCGATGCGCTGCAAGACGGACAGGCCAGGCGGGCCAGGCTGGAATCCGAACAGCAGAACCTTAAAAATGAAGCTGCCCGGAGTGCCGAGGCGTTATCGCTGGCCAGAAGGGAATCGGCGGAGCAATTGATAAGCCTGGTAAATGAAGAGCTGGCTGACATCCGCCTTGAATGGGCCAAGTTTGATATTGTGCTTTCCCGCAGGGAGGCTGCTGATGGGTTGGCCGTATCAGGCGGTAAAAGCTATGTATATACTTCAGATGGAATAGACAGGGTGGAATTCCAGGTTGCGACCAATCCGGGTGAGCCGATGCGATCTATGGCCGCCATTGCCTCCGGCGGCGAGGCGAGCAGGATCATCCTTGCTATAAAAAGCGCTCTCAAAGTGGCCGACCCCATACCCACGCTGGTCTTTGATGAGATCGACATGGGTGTGGGGGGCAGAAGCGCCGAATCTGTGGGGCGAAAGCTGGCCACTCTGTCCAGCTTCCACCAGGTTTTGTGTATCACCCACTTGCCGCAGATAGCCTGTTTCGGCGACAGTCATTTCAAACTGGTCAAAGAGATAGATGCTGGGCGTGCCTGCACCAGGGTGGAGATCGTTGATGGACAGAACAGGCTGAAAGAGCTGGCTGCTATGCTAGGCTCTGAGCGCAATAGCGGCGTAATGCTTAAAGGTGCGGAGGCCCTTTTAAAGAATGCTGAAAGATGGAAAAGCGGTGCACGTGAACTGGTTGCCGCTTAAGGGGATTTTGTGATTCTGGATAACGGGGCGGGTTTTTGGCACCCGCCCCCTCATCCCATCAAAATTGGAGATTTACTAAAAGGCCTTTCTGTATATGCCTGCGATGGATTCTTTGTCAAGCATCACGGGGTTCAGCTTGACCCAAAACCCGGTCTTCACGGCGTTATCGGCCAGTTTTTCGAAGTCGGTTTCTTTTACACCGAGGGATTTTAACCTGGCATCCATCCCGATTCTCTTTAACCATTTCTCTGTGGCGGCTATGCCGTCACTTTCACCGAAGACATTTTTGCCGAGCTGCTGGAACCTTTCCCTGCGAGCGGGTTCCGTATATTTCATCCATTCGATCAAAAGCGCTGCCAGTCCGTCGCCGTGGGCTATATTGTATTCGCCGCTCAGGGCATGTTCCATGCCGTGAAGCGTCATAGTACCGGAGCCTCCGCCCAGGCCGGCAAACTGTGAGCAGGCTATGGTGCTGGCCCATGATATACGGGAGCGCTGCATCAGGTCATCGGGTTTATTTAGGACGAGGGGCAGAGCGTCAACTACTGTTTTCATGGAGGATTCACGAAGAGCGTCGTTAATAGGAGTCGGGTCGCTGCCGATAATATACGGCTCTACTAGGTGGCAAAAGATATCAACTCCACCCTGTGCCGTGGTTTTTACAGGCAAAGTCAGGGTAAGCACTGGGTCTATTATTGAGACTCGCGGATATATGGCCCGGTGGTTATATACTACTTTTTCATGTGTTTCCCAATTGGTGAAAACAGCCCCGTTGTTGGCTTCGGACCCGCTGGCGGCAACAGTGGGAACAAGGATAATAGGAAGCGCATTTTTATTGCTGGCCTTATTCTCGTAATAGGAAAAGACCTTGTCGGTCCCGCAGGCGGCCAGTGCCAGCAGCTTGGTGGCATCCATTACGCTTCCTCCACCTAGGCCGATTACCATATCTACCCCGTGCTGCCGTGCCAGGCTGGCTCCTTCATCTATGGTTGCTGCCCGCGGGTTGGGTTCGATTTTTTCGTAGGATACCCAGCCAACTCCGCTCTCATCCAGCAGCCGTGCGGCTTTGTCGAATGTGCCGGTGCTGCGCATGCTGCGTGAACCAGTGACAAGCAGCGCCTTTTTCCCCGCTTTTACCGATTCTTTGCCAAGCTGAAGAATGCTGTCGGCGCCGATGATGAACCTTATAGGTAAATAGAACCTGCTTATACCCATCTGTATACCTCCACTTTGCAAATACACTAGATAGCATCTGCAATAATATACAGGATATTATCACAGATGCGGTTTTTATTGAATATTAAGGGAAATCTAGGTATCGGCCTCGCCTGAGGATACTACACCGTTCTTCAGCGTGCCGATACCTTCTATACGTATTTCGATTGTATCCCCGGCTTTCAGAGGGCCGATACCCTCAGGTGTGCCTGTGGCTATGATATCTCCAGGCATAAGTGTCATGATGCCTGAGATAAAGCTGACCAGCCTGGGTACATTAAAGATCAGGTCCCTGGTATTCCCGGACTGTTTTATTTCACTGTTAACCAGTGTTTCAATCTGGAGGTTATCCGGAGATAGCTCTGTTTCTATCCAGGGGCCGAATGGGGCAAATGTATCGTATCCCTTGGCCCTGGTCCATTGTCCATCCCTGGCCTGTGCGATACGGTCGGTCACATCGTTAAAGCACGTGTAACCCAGGACATAAGAGGAGAAGTCTTTTTCAGGCACGTTCCTGGCCTTTTTACCGATGACTGCCGCCAGTTCGCATTCATAGTCGATCCTTTCCGGGTTAGGGGGCAGAACGATGTCGGCATCAGGGCCGATTACTGCGGAGGGCGGTTTTATGAAAAGCAACGGCAAATCAGGGAGCTTCTGTTTAAACTCCGTTGCATGCGAAATGTAGTTCAGCCCCAGGCAGACTATCTTGGTAGGTAAGCAGGGGGCCAGTAGGCGGGTACTTGTCAATGGCAATGTACCTATATCCTGACTGCGGACGATAGAATCCGGTGCGTCGAAAGGCGAGTTCTTCAAGATGTGCACCGTATTGCCCTCAATCATGCCATAATTTATATTATTGCTGTTCTGAAAACGTATAATTCTCATGCTGTAACTCGCTATTGTGTTATTGCGGGACTGTCGGCCGTTTGCTGCATGGTTTTCCTTTCATTCTCCGAAAGCATACAGCCGCTGATGCATGCTCTTTTACAGCTGCCATCACATGGTTCTATATGCACGGTCAGGTCGGCTCCGCTTAGTTTATCACGAATCTCATCTGTCATTTTCTCGGTTATGGCATGTGATTTACTAACTGTCATGCCCGGATCGACTACAATATGCAGGTCGATGAAACGGGCAGCCCCGGCTTTCCGTGTCCTTACACGGTGTACTGATCTTACTGTAGGATACAGGCTTTTTAAATAAGTGGAAAGCCACATCTGCTCCTCGGGCGGTGGGCTGGTATCAATAAGGTCTTTAATAGCGTTGATAGTAAGTTTGAGGGCAGCATGGCAGATCAGCAATGCTACTGATATGGCTGCTACAGGGTCCAGCCAGGTCAGGTTAAGATAAGGAAAGAACATACTTCCCAGCCAGATTAATGTCAGGCTGGCCATGACGCCGGCGGAAGTATAGACATCTGTTTTCAGGTGCCAGGCATCGGCGATGAGGGCCGGAGATTCAGTATTTTTCCCGACTTTAAATAACATTCTGGATACGAAGATATTGGCAATCATCGAGAAAAACATAACGGCCACACCCCAGTCAATGATTTCCAGCAGTTGCGGGTTGACCAGCTTAAGAACAGCTTCATATATGATCCAGGCAGCCGCTATAAAGATCAAAAGCGCCTCGGCCAGCGCTGAAATATCTTCAACCTTGCCGTGGCCGAATGGGTGTTCCAGATCCGGGCGCTTTGCGGAGATGCGCACAGCAAAGAAGGCGATAATCGAGGCCAGCAGGTCCATAGAGGAGTGTGCTGCTTCCGATAATATTGATATGGAGCCGGTGAAAATACCGGCTACCAGTTTCAATGTTACCAGCACGCTGTTGGATATAATAGAAAGCAGGGCTACTGCAGTCTTCTGTCTTTGTTTTTCCATAATTAAAAAACTCCGTGGAATTTAAGTCCCACGGAGTTCAATCCGTTGCTTTGAGCCCGGCTGCGCCCCTCCTGATAAAGGAGCCGCCTGATCTGCTTGCATGTATTATAGGGACTTTCGAATTGGACCGTCAACCAGATATGATGTCCCGATGTATCATGGTGTTTTTCTTTCGCTTGGCTGGTATAATTCCTTTACTTAATCTATGGCTGTTACTATTGAAAATATTAGTAAGCTGAATTATTTCGCCGGGATTGAACAAGATCGGCTGGTTGGACTTATGCCCATTTTCAACACGAAGACTTATTTAAAAGGTCAGACGATAATCTCGGAGGGAGATACTGAACAGGCCTTGTATTTTGTAAATGCGGGTGTGGTCAAGATATTTAAAACGTCACCGGAGGGCAAGGAACAGATAATTGACATCGTAAGACCGGGGGGCTCCTTTAATGAGATCGCTGTTTTTAGCGGAGGCCCTATCCCGTATAGCGCACAAGCCCTGGGTATCAAGACCGATATATACTGGCTCCATAAGAATGATATGCTGAATTTTATGGAGAATAACTGGAAGGTGGCACTAAAAGCTTTTGAAGTTATCACGCAGCAAAAGCGTACATTACTGGTGCTGATTGAGGACCTCTCATTTAAGAATGTTACAGGGCGTGTGGCCAAAATCCTGTTACAGAATGCGGACCCGGGAAGCGAGGGGGCGCACAGGCTTACCCAGTATGAAATGGCTGCCATGGCCGGGACTGCCAGGGAAGTGGTAGGCCGAGCATTAAAAAGCCTGGAAGATACGGGTGCAATCAGTCTGGAGCGCCACAGGATAATAGTCAAAAATAAGGATTATTTAAGCCGTGTGGCCGGCTTAAATTGAGTGATATTGGTTACATCTTTTTATATGGATCTAGGTTAAAATCGTATTAAAATATTTGCTGAGGTTATGTAATTGCAGGTAATGCCTATATTCGACCCGGCCAAATGTGATGGATGTGGTCTATGTATATTGGTGTGCAAGTGCGAAGCACTTATTTTGGAAAGTAATACTGTCAATTTCATTAGTGAGAAGGCGGAGGATTGCGGATGGTGTATGGATTGTGAGCTGGTATGTCCTACCGGGGCGTTGCAGTGTCCTTTTGAAATAGTATTAGCAGAAGAATAACCCATTTCCCTAAATCTTTACTGCATTTACCTTTATCTAAACTATTTCTTAAATGCAACCGTTTTTGTATATAGACGTTAGTAATTTTGAGACCTAGGTCGCTTACTATTCCACCGCCGGGCTTTAATATTACTGGTATAAGGGGTTCATATAATATTCATTTAAGGTTCATATAAAATTAACAATTTTGTATTAAATTATTCTCTATAAAGAGAATTTAACCTAATGAAAGTTGTGGGATAGGAGGATGAAATGAAATGGCTAGAATTAGAACAAGTACTAAAGAAAAGAAGAATACAGGCATTGTCAGGAATTTAGCTGGAATTGAGAGCGGTCTCAATGGCTTTGAAACGTCTTATATCAAGGCAGAACAGGAAGAGTCGGTTCTGAGCGACGACAAGAGAAACAGGGACATTGCAGAAGATTCGGTCAGCCTTTATATAGCTGAGTGCAGCAGGACAGCATTGTTATCCAGTGCGGAAGAGCGGTTGCTGGCAGGACGCATGGAGCTGTCGAATTTTATGGCTTTGATAGAAAAACAGTGTATGGATAAGCCGGTAAAGGCCCCGGTTGTGGAGCTTGTCAGAGCCCTGATAACCAGGCTGTTCAAAAATGCCAATCTGCTGGAAAAAATCTTTAAATACTATCGTGTTGAAGTTGATTTGAAGTTGTCCGGCAAGCTCGCCAGCGAAGCATTGAAAAAGGATATAGATGCAGTTGTGAACGAGGAATTGGTGCAGTTTGCTGCAAAAATTGAGCGTATTGATTCTGAAGAGGCCATGCAGAAGCTGGTGGATATCTCAATCCTGGCACGCTTGATGCCTTGGAAGGTCATAGATGGCTGCCACAAAATCAGAACGGTTATAGATTTGAAAGAAGCAGTAGCTAGGGCTGATTATATTAGGTTTCTTGAGGCAAGCAGCGATGAACTGCAAATGCACTTCAATCATGTCAATAAATTGGGCCGGGAAGCGGTTGAGCACATGATAAAGGCCAACTTGCGCCTGGTTTTGAGCATGGCGAAGAAATACCGTGCTCGCGGCATGCCGTTATCCGATTTAATCCAGGAAGGTAATATAGGGTTGATGAGGGCGGTTGAAAAATTCGACTACAGGCGCGGTTTTAAATTTAGCACCTATGCTACCTGGTGGATCAGGCAGGCTATCAATCGGGTTATTTCAGATCAATCAAGGACTATACGTTTGCCGGTACATACTGTTGAGACCATAACCAAGATGAATAACGCCAGGCAGAAGCTCCTGCAGAAGCTGGGCCGTAAGCCGACCAGCGACGAGATTGCTTTTGAGATGGGTGTCGAGTCGGACAAGATAGACTGGCTGATCAGCATTTTATATGCTGAGCCTGTTTCGCTGGATATCCCGATTGGCGATGAAGACAGCCAGTTGAGCGATTTCATCGAAGATGAAGCCGGCCCGGCACCGGAAGAGGAAGCCGCCCACAGTATGTTAAAGGAGCAGTTTAAAGACCTGCTTTCCTCACTTACTGAGCGTGAACGAAAGATTATAGAGATGCGTTACGGACTGGATAACGAGCAAGGGTTGACCCTTAAAGAGGTCGGCCACGAGTTCGGTTTGACCAGAGAACGGATCCGGCAAATCGAAAAAGAAGCGCTGGCCAAGCTCAGGCATCCTAGCCGGAGCAGGAAGTTGATAGATTATCTGGGATAAATTCGATTCAGTAAAGTTAATAAAGGCTTGCAGCCGAAGAAGAGTTGCAAGCCTTTCTTTTATGCTAATCTAAATCGGACATAAATATTTAATGGATGTAAATTTGCTACATGAAAGATATCACTCTTTTAGTAGTTGAAGACGATAGTACGCGGCACGAGATATTATGCCTTAATTTAAGTAAAGAGGGGTATCGGATACAGGAGGCTGCCGACGGCGCCGCTACGCTTGAATTTATAGAAAGGACACTCCTGATCTGATAATACTGGAATTGATGCAGCTGGTTATGATTATCAGTCGTTTTCGGTACTGACTAAAATGCGCCCGTCTACTACCAGGTAACCTTCGCCCTCGGGTAATACCTTGACAGGATTGAGGTCCATCTCCAGTATCTGTGGGTGGTTTTCCACCATGGCGGATATACGGAGAATAACCTCTTCAATGGTCTCTATATCCGCACGTTTGGATCCTCTCCAGCCTTCAAGCATCTGGTAGGCCTTTACTGATCTGACCATGTCATGCGCATCGATGTCAGTTACCGGGTGAATGCTGAAAGTGACATCTTTAAATAGCTCAGCATATACTCCTCCCAGCCCAAACATGATAAGCGGCCCGAAAGCGGGATGCTCAGTGACTCCTACGATGACCTCTATGCCGCCCTGCACCATTTTCTGAATAATTACGCCTTCCATGTCAGGCTGCCTGCCGATGCTGTCCATATTTTCACTGATCTCGGTAAAGGCCTTCGCTACTTCTTCTTCGGATCGGCAATCAAGTATGACCCCGTTGACCTCCATGCGTTGCGGGATGTTGCTGGATAGTATCTTGACAGCTACGGGGCATTCTATTTCCCTGGCCGCAGCTATGGCTTCCGACGGGCTCCTTGCCAGCTTCAGCGTCACAAATTTAATACCATAACATTCCAGTAGGCCTAGAATAGAGTCGGCATCCAGCCAAACGCTAGATTTTCCCGATTTTTCTATAGATGAATTAATAATGACATCGGCTTTTTCTTTATCAATGTCGGCAAATTCGGGGATTTTACCTGCTGGCCTTTTCAGCCGCCTGCTGAATTCCAGTGCTCTGGATAAAGCGCCTGCCATAGACTCCGGAAAGGTATATGAAGGAACGAAGCCCTTGTCTTTTGATCCAAGCTCTATCCGGGTCCCTTTTAAACCCAAAAATGATGTGACCAAGGGCTTTCCTTGCTTACGGTATTGAGGTGCAACTTCTCTGATAACGGCTGCAAATTCGTCGGACAGCCTGGGTATGGGTGGAATAAATATTACTATGACCATATCGACATTTTCATCGTTAAGCAGAAGTTTGAGCGCTTCCTCGTATTGTTCTATGGTAAATTCGGATGAAGTATCGATAGGGTTACTGGTGATTGCCTTTGGCGGGAGAAATGATTTAAGTTGGGTGATTGTGTCAGTAGAAAGAGAGGGGAGATCAAGGCCTCTTGCTCTGCACGCCTCGGCGGTTAAAATAGCTGGCCCGCCGGCATTGGTAAGAATAGCAACCCGGTTGCCCCTGGGTAATGGCTGATTTGCCAGCAGGCTTCCTGTATCAAACAGGTCTTCCAGTGTGTCGGTGCGCAATATGCCGGCCTGTTTATAAAGGGCCTCTGTCGCAGCCCGGTCGGTGGCCATAGCGCCTGTTTGAGATGCAATAATCCTTTCGGGGTCCTGTATGGGATTACTGGTGACAGCGACAACCGGCTTCTTAGTGGTAATACTTCTGGCAATGCGGGCGAATTTCCGTGGATTGCCGAAGGATTCGAGGTACAGCAGGACAACATCCGTATCTGGATCGTCTTCCCAATATTGCATTAACTCATTGCTGGAGATATCTGCCCTATTACCAATGCTGACAAAGGTTGAAAGGCCTATATTGAGGCTGGTAGCATACATCAGAATAGCTGAACCCAGTGCCCCGCTCTGGGTAGCAAAAGCGATGTTACCAGCCGGAGGTACTGTGGCCGAAAATGTCGCATTCAAATTAATAGCTGGATTTGTATTAATCATACCCATACAATTTGGGCCTAGCATTCGCATCCCGTGACTGCGAACAGTATTTAGTAGTTTCTGTTGTCGTTCCATGCCTTCAGGACCGATATCGGCAAACCCGGAGGAAAGCACTACGATACCCTTTGCTCCCTTGCGGGCGGTTTCCTCAACAATTTGCTGGACTGTCTCGGCCGGCACGCAGATTATGGCCAGGTCTATATCGCCGGGTATATCCAGGATGGATGGATAAGCCTTGATCGCAGCTATTACATCCGCGTTCGGATTTACCGGGTAAACGACACCTTTAAAATCCTGCTTTATCAGGTTGCGAAAAACGAAATTTCCGATAGTGTTGGGACTCCTTGATGCGCCGATAACGGCTACGGAAGTAGGATTAAGGAACGCCCTTAAAGAGGCTATAGAAGTTATCTTTTCACGTTCAAATGATTTCTGCTCAACGATCTCAGTGGGAGATAGATCGAGAATTCCGATGTAGATGGACCCCTCGATTTGCCTGTTCATGGTAAAACCGCTGTTTATCAGGACATTCATCATGTCTTTGTTCTCAGCCAACACTTCTGCTTCAAAACTTGTAATGCCTTTATCACGCGCAATATATGCCAGTTGATCGAGTAGATGTGTGCCGATACCCAGGCCCTGATATTTATCCTCGACTTCGAAAGCAATCTGTGCTATCTCTGCGCCGGGCTGCCTTGCATAGCGTCCGACTGCGATTATTCTTTCCTCAGATTCCTCTCCAAGTGTGGCAACAAGTGCGAAGGTGTTTACATAATCAACTGTGCAGAACCTGCGCGCTTCTTCTTTAGACATGTGTGTCAGGACGTGATGGAAACGCAGGTAAATGGTCTGTTTACTCATACGGCTGAAAAGCGCCAGAAGCTTCTCTTCGTCATACATTTGTATGGGGCGCAAATGCAGGCTTGAGCCGTCTTTGAGGGCAACGCTGGTCGAGTATTTCTCTATGCTTTTTTTATCCAGTTCCGCTGGCACCGGTCTACTCCTTCCCTTCCTTAATTATCTTAACAACAATCCCGCAAGCGGAAAAAATTATAGCATAGCTTTGAATAATACATATTATATTGGAGTCGGTGAGATGAGTTTGCGTGATCTATTGCCAAATAAACGGATTACAGTTTATTTGGCAGGGATTTAACAATTTGTTCCGCTTCAGCTACAGTTCTCTCAATCACATCCTTGCAGGTCGGTAAGTCGCGTATACGTCCAACCACCTGCCCGAAGGGTACTACTCCATTATCAAGGTCTCCGTCACTCAATATTTTACCCAGGGCATCGATGCCGATAGCCTGCTGTGCCAGGCCGGTGACTCCACGCTGCTGCAGCCCTCCAATAATTACCTTAAGCAAAGGTGTATTCGTTTGCTTTCGCAGTGCCAGCCCGGCTTTAACTGCGTCAAGATATGATGTTTTGCCGCTTGCCATCTCAATAGCACGCTTATTGGCATACCAACGGCCCGGCAGACCATCGATACCGGCAGAATAGATGGTTTCTTCCATCATGGTTTTCATGGCCGTTTGTTTAATATTAGGGTGGGCATCACTTTCTTCCGTAAGTAAAAATCTGGTGCCCATAGAAATTGCATCTGCCCCCAGTGCCAGGGCAGCAGCCAGTCCACGTCCATCGCAGTGTCCCCCAGCCGAAATAATCGGTATATCGACTTTACTAGCTATCTGAGGAAGCAGAACCATACCACCTATATCACTGCCGTGTGCGGCGGCCTCGTGCCCGGTAACAATAATGGCGTCAGCGCCCTGCTCAGCGGCTCTGATTGCATGTCGCTCAGTGGCCACGGTGGATATCACCTTTCCGCCATATTCATGAGCGGCTTTAATGATCCAATCGCCTTTGCCAAGGGCGAAGTTGATGATGGGCGCCTTTTCTCTCAGTGCTACCTCAGCGTTTTCCTTGCCGTTGGGAAAAATGAGCGTAGCGTTGATGGCGAAAGGCTTATCGGTAAGGGACTTTATTTCCTGGATGATCCTTGTAAGCTGATCGGGAGTATTGGCGACGCTGTTGAATATACCCAGTCCTCCCGCATTGCTGACTGCTGCAACCAGTTTGGGCAGACTTACGAATGCCATTCCAGATAATATGACAGGATGTTGGATGCCGAATAACTCAGTGATGCGGGTTTTCATGAAAGCAACCTCCTTTACCTAACTGCAGCCGATGCTTGTTAATGTTCTCAAGAATTAGCATGATTGTCAATGAATGGCATTATAGGTTGTTCAGGAACATGAACTCTATGTCTTTTGTTTTGCAAAGTCCCATGTTATAATCGCTCAAATTGAATGTGAGGAGGTAAATTGTGAAAACGAGGATGACCGAGCTTTTGGGTATCAGGCATCCTATTATGTGCGGAGGGATGATGTGGTTGTGTAAACCGGAATTATGTGCTGCTATCAGCAATGCGGGCGCTCTGGGTAATCTTACATCTGCCAACTATGATACGGGTGAAGAATTAAAAAAGGCTATACGTAAAACGCGCGAAATGACGGACCAGCCTTTTTCAGTGAATTTATCATTACTTCCTTCTTTCCGTATAACCAAAGAAATGTATATGGATTGGTTTAATGCTTGTATTGACGAGAAAGTAACTGCATTCGAGATATCCGGTGCTCCTGTAGATAAATTCTTCGGTCCCGACGCTATCAAACGCGGGCATGACGCCGGTGTGAAATTTATACATAAATTAGGATCAGTAAGGCATGCTGTACATGCGGCGAATGCAGGTTATGATGCGGTTATTGCGGCTGGTGTGGAGGAGGGGGGACATCCCCTTAATGATGATGTAACCACTATGGTGTTGACGCCTCGTATATCAGAATCGATCAAAATACCCGTGATTACCACGGGCGGTATCGCTGACGGCAGGGGGTTGGCGGCTGCGCTTATCCTAGGTGCTGAAGGAGTAATGATGGCATCAAGGTTCATGGCTACCAAGGAATGCCGAATGCACAATAATGTTAAAGATGAACTCGTCAAGCGACAGGAGATGGATACGGTCCTTTACGGAAATACCATTGAACTGCAGGGCAGGGCTTTGAAAAACGAAATGATCAGGAAAGTACAGGAACTTGAAGCCCGGCATGCCAAGCTTGAAGAATTCGCCCCGTTTTTATCCGGCTTACGCCAGGCCAAAGTCTGGGATACTGGCAACTGTGACGATGCTTTGTTACCGGTAGGCCAGTCTATCGGTTTAATCCGTGATGTGGTAAGCTGCCAGGAAATGGTGGAAAGGATGGTCAAGCAAGCTGAGGCAATATTGCAGGGATCTACAACGCGTCTTGGTTTAGCATGACAGTCCGGGAATTAAACGAAAAATAAAGAGGGGGAGGGTTATATAACCCTCCCCCTCTTCTGTTATTCTAGCGTTTCCTTAATAATCAGGATATTGATGCGCAATTGCCTTTAATTACCGATTCTGCCTCGGCCATAATCCGGTCAATTAATTCCTGTACAGTCGGAACATCGTCACAGGCCCCAATGATCTGGCCTGCGAAGTAGATGCCTTCTTTGGTATCACCATCATAGATGGCCTTGCCATGACGTCTGAAGCCGGCGGCCTGGCGTGCCTGTACCCAGATGGGATGTTCGGAATCGGCGCTCATCATCTTGAAGCTTAGAGCGATAAATTGCGGCAAATTAAGCTTTAAGTATTGCTTGGTCTCAAAAGCGCCCTGAAATGCTTCAATGAGCGGGAAGCCGCCCTTGACTATGTGCTCGGTAACAGGTGTCTTCAAGGCACGTCCGCGCATGCCGTCGAACTTGGTGCTTACAATAGTATCATTCTCACTGGCTTTGAGACAGAGCTGTTTAAAGTTATCATGGACAATACTTTCTTTTGTTAAGGCGAAACGGGTCCCCATGGAAATGGCGCTGGCCCCCAGAGAGAGAGCTGCCGCCAGTCCCCTGCCTGTACCGTAGCCGCCCGCTGATATAACCGGAATATTAACCTTGCTGGCTATGATAGGAAGCATCACCAGAGTGGTGGCTTCTTCCCCGTGTGCTGCCGCTTCGGTGCCTGTGACTACGATGGCGTCGCATCCCAGCTGTGCTGCCTTTATAGCATGCTTGGCGTAAGCGGTCGTGCCGATTACCTTGCCCCCGTAGGCATGCACCTGGTCTATGAACCATGGTTTGCCAAGGGTATAGTTGATAACGGGCACTTTTTCCTCGATGGCTACATCGATTACGTCACGTGCAACCTGTCCCAAGATGAGGAGTTCATTAATTCCAAAAGGTTTATCCGTAAGTTCGCGGATTTTACGGATGTTTTCGCGGGCTTCTTCTGGAGTGCACCGGGCTACTGCAAATATGCCAAGCCCGCCAGCGTTACATACTTTCGCCACCAGCTCCGGCGTGGTGACCCAGTTCATACCTGCCAGCATTATGGGGTGCTTGCATCCGAACAACTCTGTAAAAGATGTCTTGATCATCAAAATCTCCTCATATTTCTTATATTTAAAGCTGATATTCGCTATAATAGACTATCGGGTATTATATTAAACCCGAGTGATTATAGCATGAGCTTTAACCAAACGAAAGATATAAAGTTCAAATAAATGAACTATTACGGAATTATATGGTTTGTGCAATACGAGCTAGGCTGTTATTATGATATGTTGTGCCTTGAATCTCAAGGCACCTTTTTTTCGCCCGAATATTCCGTTAGTGTTATTTTTGGATGAGGATAGGTTTATATGTATAAAGATATTTTGAAGGAGCTAGATCCTTTATTTAATCCCAAATCAGTTGCTCATATCGGTGCTACCAACAACCGCAATAAGTGGGGATTTTCTACCATAACCAGCTTGATCAACACATATAAAGGACCTATATACCCGGTTAATTCACATGAGGACGACATACAGGGGTTGCATGTATTTAAGAAAGTAAGCGACATCCCGGGGCCTGTTGATCTGGCTGTATTTACTATACCGGCTGAACGTGTTGCTGCTGCAATGGAAGACTGTGTAAAGAAGGGCGTTAAGTCGGCCGTAATAATATCCGCAGGGTTTGCTGAAACAGGACCGGAAGGCAAGATATTGCAGGATGAGGTGCTGTCCATTGCACAAAAAGGCAATATAAGGTTCATCGGTCCGAACTGTATGGGATATTGGAGTGCTTCTTCTTCACTGGGTGCTTTCATGATGCCTTTACTGGTAAGAGACGGCCCACTGGCCTTTGTTTCGCAGGGTGGTAATGTAGGTGCCGCTGTAGTGGTTGCCGGTTATGAGAGGGGGGTGGGTTTCAGAAGATATGTCAGCTGTGGCTGTGCCGCCGATATTCAGATAGAAGATTATATCGATTATTTCAGCAGGGACCCACAGGTTAAGGTAATAATGACATATATCGAGGGTATTAATGACGGCTCCAGGTTTATCGAAATAGTGAAGCGGGTTACACTGACCAAACCTGTGATAGTACTGAAACCGGGCAAAACTGAAGCAGCAGCAATAGCAATTAAATCACACTCAGGCGCTCTTGCCGGAAGCGATGAGGTTTATGATGCAGCATGTAAAAAAATGGGAGCCCTCCGTGTGAATACTCCTGAGGAGATGCTTGATGTAGCGCTTGGTTTGCTTACACAGCCATTGCCCAAGGGGCCTAATGTGGCAATTATTACGCCGGGAGGCAGTTACGGGGTTTTGTGTACTGACGCATGTGAGCAGGAGAAGCTGAATGTGGTGAAATTGCCTGATAAAACCATCGCTGAACTGGATAAGATCTTTCCTCCAAGGTGGAGCCGCGGCAACCCTGTAGACCCGGCCGGAGACCGTAATTTCATTGCTTATCTGACTGCTCCCGAACGTCTTCTCGAACTGGATACTGTTGACGCTCTGATTTTTATGGGATTTGGGGGATTCTCATTGTTTGGAAATCTGATAGCTCAGCAGCGTCAGGTTACAGACAGGATGAGGAAACATGATGAAATCGCAGGCAGGGAGGCTGCCATAAGAGCCATTGTACCGATTATTGAGAATATCAAATCCAATGATGCAGCCAGCGCGGAAAACTCGATAAGGCAACTGGTTGCCCTGCTGGGAATGGTGCTGGGAATACAGGATGACAAGGAAATGAATGCCTTTGCCAATACGGCTGTAGCAGCCAGGCGTTCCGGTAAACTCGATGAAACCCTGATAGACGATCTCTTAGAGCTTACTAAGGGTGAGGCTTATATAATCAGTCAGGGCAAAACGAGGGTTGGGATAATTAATGACATGATTAGCAGATTGCTGCGCTCGCTGGTACGCCAGTGGATTGGAAGTTATAAAAAGCCTGTGATTACAACTACTTTTACCGAAGAGCAGGTCAAATTGAGAGGGGACCATTTCGATTATACTTCCGGCAACCGTGCTGCACGGGTGCTGGTGAAATTACTCGAATATCATAATTATTTAGAACAGCAGCGTCACGGAGCGTAAATTATACTACGATTATATTATATTAAAAGTAGCACTGATAGATATTGGATATGCGATACCATAATATTCTATTGATTTGTATCCTGTTGACAGGATTATTCGTGGCTTCGATAAACAAACCTGTACTGGTTTCAGGGGAGCAGGATAATATTACACTGCCCGAGATAACTGGTTTCACGGTTAGTCCTGCCTCTATTGATTCAGGTTCTACAGCAATATTGGCCTGGGATGTTAAGAATGCTGTATCAATCGATATCGATCACGGCGTAGGCAGTGTGCCGGTTTCAGGGCAAACCCGGGTATCCCCCGCCTATTCAACCACATATAAATTGTCTGTATCGAATGATGCCGGAACACGTATCAGGTTTGTTACATTGTATGTTGAAATAAAGCAAACGGCTGCTGGAAATTTGGTGAACGTCGACCCCGTAACAGGTAGGAATGCTGCGGTAGATCTGACCTGGCAGGACTATTGCCTGTCGAATCAATACCAGGTACAAATAGCCAGGGATCCATATTTTACACTGAAAATGTATGATTCCGGTCCCATGGATGTGGCTGATAGTCTATACCCGGCTTTTTCATACCCTCCAGGTAATCTGGAGGCCGGTCACACTTACTACTGGCGAGTGCGTGTAACACAGGCAGCGACCGGCCAACGTATCTTAGGCCAGTGGTCAGAGCCCCAATCATTCACAATCGAGTCCGGCTATGCGACACGGGCTAATGCTGTCAGCGTCCAGGCTTTTAAACCTGCCAACGGTTGTGCCGCCTGCCCGGTTACCCCGATATCATTCAGCTGGTCGGGTTATCAGGATACGACCAGGTACCGATTTATCCTTGCAAAGGATGCGCAGCTGCAGGACATAGTCGTAGAGGCTTTGACGCCGAATACAGCATATGAGCTTTCACAATCTCTGGAATATGATACCGGCTATTTCTGGCAGGTGATGGCAATTGACCCTATACCAAGCAATCCGAGTTCCGTTTTTACATTCCACACTGAATCTGCTCCCCAATCTGATAAACTACAGGAATCGTCAGCGACGGCTGTCACGCCGTTATGGGCGATATTAATCATGGTGGTTGGGATACTGCTCATTATTGCAGCGGTGATTACTATCGCGTATGCCAGGCCCAAGGTATAATGAAATGACTGTTTTTAGTATTACCTTGCCGTAATACACATGTACGACTATGACTTATTGACACTCATCATATATTGCAGATATGCTATTGTTAGTAATTCGAAAAAATAGATGGGGGTTTTAAATGGCCAAATCATCGACGGGGCTTGAAGAAAATGTCGCGGGATTATTATGTTATGTGGTCGGATGGATTACGGGGTTGATATTTTTCTTGATTGAGAAAGACAGTAAATTCGTCAAATTTCATGGCATGCAGTCAATCATAACATTTGGTGGTCTTATGATTGTATCTTGGATACTGGCAAACATACCGGTTATAGGATGGATAATAGGTTTATTGCTCAGCGTGCTAGCCTTTGTTTTGTGGATAGTCTTGATGATTAAAGCTTATCAGGGTCAAAAATACAAGCTGCCGGGCATTGGTGACCTTGCTGAGAAATGGTCTTCTTAATATACGGAGAAACCGTATATTAAGAACGTAATAGTACTAATTTATTAAGGTACTTTAGTACTGCTCTGAAAAATTGAACATAATGCAGGTTTGATTTGTATTGAAATAGCAGGCTCGTTTGGATTATCCTTCATACAAAAGTATGAGGAGATCTATTTGAAATGCAGGCTTTTTGCATGAAATGTAGAAAAATGAAGGAAATGAAAAATCCCAAATTAGTCACTATGAAGAATGGAAGGCCTGCTTATATGGGGGTATGCCCCGGCTGCGGCGCCAAAATGTGCAAAGTCGGCAAAGCTTAAAGCTGATGAACCGATATGAAAAAGGCTGAATTTTATTCAGCCTTTTTTTAATTTATAGAATTTAGTACTTTATTTGCACGCGGTGGAATGCTTCCGCCAATTTGAAATCATGCATATTGGCATGTGAGGTATGCATGCGTCTTAACCATTTTTCCCAAGCTTCATTAAACTGGCTCAACTGGCTTTTGTGGCAGCGAAGGGCAGACAGCTTAATCTGGTAAGTATTCTCTATATCATTGAAGTAATTAGGTTCATCTGCTCCCCAGAACAGCAGTTCCTTTACCTTGTGCGGCCCTAATCCGGCTTTAAACAGGTCAGGATAGGCTAATCGATCCCTGGCGAGAGGAAATATTGCATCAAGCACTGCTTGCCCTGTAATACGGTGATCACGATGCCAGATATATCTCCGGTACGGGTCCGGCGCTGCGACGATCTCAGGCTTGTATGTCCTGATTACCGTAACAAGCTCTTTTCTAAATTCGGGGGTATCCTCCAGTGACTGATCATCATGCCCAAGGAAAATTACATCCTTTACTCCAAGCAGCCTGGCTGCAGCTCGCTCCTCTTTCTCCCGTATTAACATCAGCCTTTGGGGAGTTATCTTAGGATCATCAGTTCCCTTGTTGCCATTCGTGCATATGACATATATGACCTTTTTCCCTTCCGCTGTCCACCTGGCAACGGTTCCTGCAATGGCAAATTCAGAATCATCGGGATGGGCGCCGATTATCATGGCATGGAAATTGTATAGCATTTTTCTCTTAAGTGAATGGTATTAAGTGTTATTTGCTATAAATGAATGATTGACCGTTGAAAAATATTGGAGGATGACAGTGTATTCCCGTACACTGAAATTAAGTTCTCCGTGATCTTGTCCCATCCGTAACGGGTTGTCAGCATACTGTTCTCACAGCATTTGTGATTATTAATGCTGTTAAGCATATTGTCAATATGAACGGCGATTGTTGCCGGCGAATTGTCAACCATTATTTGGCAGCCTTCTAACATCTTTACCAGTTCTTTAACCTCTCCTACATCTGTGGATAGTATGGGCGTACAGCACGCCAGTGATTCAAGCGCTACCATGCTGAAACTCTCGTAATATGACGGGATAACGCAAAAATCGGCCGCATTATAGTACCGGTACATCTGATTGTGCGGGATTGAACCAAGGGGAAAAACCACATTGCTGAGCTTGTAATTGCAAATTAATTGCAGCATCCGCTGATATTCGGCTTCATTTTCGTTATCTCCGCCTATAATTAGAAGCTGAAAATCATGGCGTGGCTGAAGCATGGCTACCGCGTCCAGCAAATTCGACAGCCCTTTTAGGGGGTCCATCCGTCCCACGAATAAAATCGTTGGCTTTGAATCGAGTTTGCAGGATTGCCTGGCCAGCGACCTATCCATTGGCCTGAATAATTCAGGATCGATTCCGCATGGAATGACCGATATATTATCTGGAATGGCCCCATATTCCAGAAGCAGTGCCTGTTTTTCCATAGAGGTGGAAGCAATTATCATATTGCAGCTATTAATAACCTTTTGTTCATATTGTATCCTGAAATCAGGTTCCAAAGAGCTTGTACCTGCCATGTTCTTAAGCCTGGCCAGAGTATGGAACATGGTTACATGGGGTATCTCCCATGATTCTTGCAGTACTTTGCCTACAAGTCCTGAAAGCCAGTAGTGACTGTGTATAATATCGTAGCGGTAGTCGTATAGTCTGCACCTGGATAGTATTGATCCGGCAATATCAGATACGTGGCTATCGAGATTGCTTTCGGAAAGTGTGCTGAAGTTAGCCGCTTTGATATGTAGAAGTTGGATTCCTTGGGTGAGCTTAGCAGCAGTGCATTGCTCGTCACCGGTACGCGAAGCTGTATAAATATCAACCATGTGCCCGCGTTGTGCCAGTTCCCGGGCAAGGTTCTGGATATATATATTCATGCCGCCGGTATAACGGTTCCCTGGCTGTGCCCACGGGCAACTATGGCTGCTCAGCAGTGCTATGCGTAATTGGTCCACCTGTCCTACCTTTTGCCGTTTCTTAGCTAATTGTTTTTATTATACATCTAAATAGCGGAACCTCTTTGCCGCCAAGATAGAATTTATACTTCTCATTTCCTTTTAAAAAGTCGAACCTGCTTTTATTACATTCTATGCTGTGTTTAATTAAATAATATTTAGACAGAAGGCCCACGCTGAGCCACTTATATGCAGGATTGTAGCCGCTGTTATATAGATACATGATGTCTTGATAATCAAAGCCAAGGGTGACTGCTACCACTGTATTATTTAATTCCAATAACCCCAATCTGAGCATCCGGTTAGCCGTAGCGCTATCTATAACCGACCTGAAAAATTCTTCCATGCGGCCGGTCAGGAATTTATTCTTGTCTTCTCTGCTTTCTCTAAAAAAATGCATGAATATATCGATATCATGTGAGTCTGCTTTTTCAGATATCTTATAGGAGATATCTCCTTCCTCGTTGAGTCTTCTCTCTTTTCGCAGCAGCTCATGGCGCTGTTTCCCGCTAAGTACGGCATGATATGAGCGTAAATCATCCGGCAGGTCGAGTGCTACAGTAGCGTCTTCCTGCGACCATGCAATCCTTGACTCATCAATGACTGAATTTTCCTTAAAATAACGTCTTACCGATGATTCCGGCAGTAAACATGATAGATCAAGCTTTTCAATTCCGGTCTGTGCCAGATGCGAAAGGACTGTGGTGAAAAAGACCTGCTCCATCCCCGGTTCTACGATAAAGTCCAAAAAGTCGCATACGTCATCACTACCTATGAAGTATGCTGTATGCTCTTTAATACGCATAGGTGCTATGCCTATACAGCGGCCTTTATGATTGACAGTTCCAAGATGTAACATACTGTCATTCCCGAAATGCCGCCACCATAACTCGGACCAATCTGGGGAAGAGAAAAGGAGTATGTCTCGGGACTGTCTGGATAGTTTGGTCCAGCAGTCATGGACAGTATTAAAATCACCTGAT
>JAFGLP010000139.1 GCA_016927965.1 Dehalococcoidia bacterium | reverse complement strand
GGGAAAACGAGATGGTGGAAGGGTGGAAAAAACTGGTCGATGCCTGCCATAATGGAGGGGCGAAGGTAGCACTGCAGATCGCACACGCTGGCAGGCAAGCGACGTCCATGTTCACCTATGAGACCCCACGCGGCGTATCGGCCGTGGCCGACCCCTTTCTCCAGGAAATGCCTGTCGAGCTCACTGCGGCAGATATCGAGGACCTGCTGTCCAAGTTCGCTGATGCTGTTACAAGGGCTCTGGAGGCCGGGTTTGACGCCATAGAGCTACACATGGCGCACGGATACCTGCTGTCCCAATTTCTTTCACCCCACACCAATAAACGTACTGATGAATACGGCGGCAGCTTGATGGGAAGGTTGAAATTCCCGCTAGAAGTGATCAAAAAGACGTGCAGCATCGCGGGCGACCGATACCCCATCCAGATACGCCTCAACATGGAGGAAGCAGTCCCCAACGGCAGGAAGCTGGGGGAGACCATGCTGCTGGCGCCGATTCTACAGGATGCAGGAGTAGACTGCTTTCACTTCACCACATCGGTATTTACAGACCTGCTGTACGGTCATAAGATGGTGCAGTGGGTGTCAAATATAGCCAACATGGGAACCCCACAGGCTAATTACACCAATATGGTCAGGGAAATGAAAAAGGTGCTGAGCGTGCCTGTCATCGCTGCCAACCGGATCAACGACCCGGTAATTGCAGAGATGGTGCTGCGTGAGGGACGATGCGACCTGGTAGCTATCGGCCGCGGCCTGATTGCCGACCCTGAGCTGCCATCCAAGTCTCAAGCAGGCAACCTCCAGGACATCAATATGTGTATCGGGTGCAATGAGGGTTGCGTTCAGAGGCTTAATTTCGGCACGGCTATTACCTGCACGGTGAATCCCTCCGTTGGGAAAGAGAAGGAGATGGAGCTGACGCCTGCACAGAAACGCAAAAAGGTCATTGTCGCAGGAGGAGGCCCCGGGGGAATGGAGGCCGCACGCGTCGCCGCTCTGAGGGGACACGATGTCATCCTTTACGAAAAATCGGAAAAACTGGGAGGTCAACTGAACTTGGCCTGCGTGCCGCCCACCAAGCAGGAGCTGTCCGAACCCGTGATCTGGTTATCCAGGCAGATCGCCAGGGCCGGGGTAAAGGTGAGGCTGAATACGGTTTTGACCATGGAAGAACTGGAAAAAGAGAAGCCTGATGCACTGATTGTGGCTACCGGCGCATGGCAGGCGGATGTAAAAATACCGGGAGTTGACGGCCCTAACGTTGTCACGGCCTGGGATATATTATGCGGCAAGACATGGGTGCCGTTCCATATTGATTTCACCCCTGCCAGCATCGTTGTGGTGGGAGGAGGTGAGCTGGGAGCGGAGATAGCCGACCTGCTCGCTGAAGCTAATAAAAACGTGACAATCATTGGCTCGACAGACGATATTGCGTTGGAAGTTAATACCATGTTAAGGCCTGCACTGCTTTCACGGCTTGCCGTTAACGGAGTTAAGATAATTACACAGGCCAGGGTGAAAACCATTGGAGAAGATTCCATCATCTATGAAAAAGACGGCAAAGAGCAAAGGATCCATGACTTCGACGGTGTGGTCCTGGCGGTAGGCGTAAAATCGGTAAACCAGCTGGCTGCGGAAGCAAAAGAAAAGGTAGCCGAGTTATATATAATCGGAGATGCGGCGGAACAGCGCAAAGCGCTGGATGCGATTGCCGAGGGTGCGGCAGCAGGCAGGCAAATATAAACCTGCCCTATCAAGTAAAATATTAGCGTTTATTAACAGAGGTTGGTAAAAAGCATACTAATTATATAAGGAGGTTGATATGGCGTCAGTATCTGCAAAACCATGGCTGAAGAATTATGATGTGGGAGGACAGGGATTAATTGTTCTTCCCGAATCGATCAAGCCCTATCCCAAGGAGCCGCTCTTCTCAATCCTTGATAAGAGCGCAGCTACGTATCCCGACAATACCGCATTACATTTCAAGGACAAAATAATTACTTATGCGAAGCTGAAGGAGCTCTCAGACAGGTTTGCTCATGCGCTGGCAAATCTGGGCGTGAAGCGCGGCGACCGTGTTTCAACCTACCTGCTCAACAGCCCCCAGTTCGTCATCAGCGATTTCGGCATATTGAAAACCGGCGCCATGCATGTGCCCTGCAGCACCCTGCACAAGGGAAATGAACTGCTGAGGGAGGTACAGGGCTCCGGGGCCGAGACTCTCATCTGCATGGATAATACACTGGATATTGTCAATCAAATAAAAGACCAAACGCAGCTTAAAAGGATCATAATTACTTCACTTGACGATATGCTATCTGACAAACAGGAGCCGGTTAGAATACCGGGCACAATCCATTTTCTCGATCTGCTGGCAAAATACCCCCCTGAGCCACCACAGGTGAATATCGATCCCGTGGAGGACGTGGCCGAGCTGATATTCACCGGGGGCACAACAGGGGATCCTAAAGGAGTCATGCTGACACACGCCAGCAAACTGGCCAACCTGGCGCACATGACATGGGCGCTGGGTCCCGTTGCCGACATAGTGAGGGGGGCATTGTCATGGCTTGTAGCTGTGCCCTTGTTCCACCAGATGGGCATGACAATCACGCACCTCTGTGTTTCCATGGGCTTCGAGGTCTACATAGTGGCAGACCCCAGGGACATAAACACTATCGCCAAGATCCTGAAAGAGAACCAGCCAAACGCATGCTCATGCGTACCGACCCAATACGCCAAGCTATTGGAGATGAACCTGGGCAAACTAACCACGGCGTTTACATCCTCTACATCTCCGTTAAGAAGCGAACTGACTTCAAAATTCAAAGAGCAGACCGGGGCCGAGATCGGAGATTCTTACGGCGCCACCGAGTGCGGAGGCGGTACACATGCAAACCTGGCAGCAAGCGATCTGGTAACGGAAAAGAAACCGGGGTCCATCGGTGTGCCCTTCCCGGATACCGAGGTGAAGATAGTTGATCCTGCGACCGGTAAGGAGATTGATTCAGGCGAAGAGGGAGAGTTATGGGTGCGCGGCCAGCAAATAATGAAGGGATACTGGCCGACTCCCGGCAGCGGATTGATAGACGGTTGGCTTCCGATGGGCGATATTGTGAAGATGGATGACGACGGTTACTTCTACATAACCGACCGCATCAAGGATATGGCCAACGTGTCCGGGATGAAAGTGTATACCATCCTCGTGGACAAGGTACTCTATGAACATCCAGCCGTCGATATGGCAGCGGCTATTGCAGTGCCTGACCCCGAACGCCCGGGCAGCGACAGGGTGAAAGCATTTATCAAGCTGAAGGATGGTTTTAAAGGCAAGGTGACGGAGGAAGAGATAATTTTACTGTGTAAGGAAAGGCTTTCCGCTTATTCCGTCCCCAAGTACATCGAGTTTCGCGATGATCTTCCGATCAATCCGCTGGGCAAAATCCTGAAAAGGCAGCTAAGGGACGAGGAGATCGCCAAGTCCAATTTGCCGAAATAACCGGGGGAAACAACCTGCTTTAATTTAATATTGGAACATACACGGGTAACAATAAAGGTGCAGTATACACGGTCAATAACAGGCTTTGTGTATCCTGCACCTTGTTTTCAAGTTTCTTACAGGCTATGCGATGCGTCCTGCTGATGCTAAAATCAATTTCTACTACTTTACGATAGATTTATAGACATCGATACCCCCGACCGGATGGTCCACATCCATTAGGGGTTTTTCGTTTAAATAGACCAGCTCCGTTCCTTTTATAATGCCCATCCCGCAGGGGTAACCGACCACAACGGGTGACCCGTAAGTCTCTGATCCTGATAGTGTATACTTACCAAGGAAGGTTTCAATAGTCCCGCCCCGCAGAACATTCATGACCTCATCAGGGTCTGTCGTGCCGGCTACCTGGACAGCCTCAAGGTAGTGTCCCATGGTAGGACATCCGACACCGAAACCACCGGCAAACGGCTCCTTGCCTTCATGCGTCTCTTTATATATCGCCCGGATCCTGTTGGCCATGTCCAGGTACCTGGGAGCAACCTTAACTTGTTTCAATACCCAGGGAAAACTGTAGTTGCCGCAGATGCCCTGCATGGCCTCGTCACTGCCGACAATACGCCGTAACACATCTAAATCCACAATGGCCCCGTTCTGGATGATCGGCCACCTATATCCCATCTGGTAGCGCTGCTTCGCCAGCAGGCCGTTTTCGATGGGATTGGCAAAAGTGAAAAGAGCGTCCGTTCCCAACTCTGCTATCTTTGAGAGGTACGCCGTAAAATTGGTTGTGCCTTCAGGATAGTACAGCCTTACGCTTTTAAAACCGTACTCTTTCTCGATGGCTTCATCAACAGGGCCATATATTTTTTGTACGTCCGTATTACCGCCCTCTGCACCCGTCCAGCAAATTGTTTTTAACTCCGGGAAAGCCTGCATTACGGCCAAGGCCTGGTTGACAGACATCTCTATTGCAGGAAATCCGAATATCGAATATGGTTCACTCACAGCGTTAAAAGCACCCATGTTGATAGTGGAGGAATTTAGTATTACTTTCTCCGGAGTCGTGATAGCGGCTATAGTCGAGTACCCTAAGCCGAAATAGCTGACAATCGCCCTGACGCCTTTATCATATACCAGGCTCCTGGCGGCGGCGGCATCAGAGGCTGGATTCATGGAGCCGTCAGCAAAATATAATTCCACCTTATACATGTCATCGCCGACTTTGATTCCACCGTCTTTATTGATCTCATCAGCATAGATTTCCAGCACCGGCCGTACCTGGAGCCCCCACTGGGCGCCCGGACCTGAAAATGGCATAACACTCCCAATCTTTAGAGTTTTCACTTCTTCAGGAGCGGCGGCTGGAGCAGCAGTACAGGCAGCTACGGAGATTACAATCAGGACCAGAATAAGGCACGTTACAACTTTTTTCACAGACGACATCACAATACCTACCCTTTCAATTAATATTAGACTATATGGGTTTTGCATTCCCGAGTTTGCTTTCTAGTATATCAGCATCCTTAAACAGGTACTAGGCCCTTGTTTGCGCCGTTCCCCACTCTCTAATACGTTGCCGCAACCGTACAGGCCCAGCCCCATACGTGCGTTCTCATCAACGAGCCTATTAGCCATTAACGACCAATGTACGGAATACAGCAGTCCGCCAGCCTGATATGCTGTGGCAACCAATCTGATACCCACTAAAATTTTCTAGCTGAATATTTATTACAGGCTGCCAAAAATAATATCGATCTCTATTAATTTCTGGGTAACATCACGCCCCCGACGGGATGATCCACATCCCACAGGGGATTTTCGTTTAAATAGACCAGTTCTTTTCCTTTAATGATGCCCATGCCACAAGGATAACCGACCACAACGGGTGATCCATAAGTCTCTGTTCCTGATAATGTATATTTACCCAGGAATGTCTCGATAGTGCCGCCCCTTAACACGCTCATGACCTTATCAGGGTCGGTGGTACCCGCCAGCTGGACACCTTCCAGGTAATGTCCCATCTGGGGAGCGCCTGCACCGAATCCGCCGGCAAACGGCTCCTTGCCTTCATGCGTCTCTTTATACTTCGCCCTTATCCGGTTGGCCATGTCAAGATACCTGGGAGCGACTGTAACCTTCTTTAATACCCAGGGGAAACTGTAGTTGCCGCAAATGCCCTGCATGGCTTCGTCGCTGCCTACAATACCCCGTAAAACATCTAAATCCACAATTGCCGCATTTTGAATGATCGGCCAATTATATCCCATCTGGTGGCGCTGTTTTGCCAGCAGCCCGTTCTCGATGGGATTGGCGAAAGAGTATAGAGCGTCCACTCCCATATCTGCCATCTTTGAGATATAGGCCGTAAAATTAGTTGTTCCTTCAGGATAGTACATCCTGACACTTTTAATTCCGTATTCTTTCTCAATGGCTTCATCGACGGGTCCGAATATTTTTTCAACTTCCACATTACCGCCCGCTGCGCCCGTCCAGCAAAGCGTCTTATATTCAGGGAAAGCTTCCATCACCGCCATAGCCTGGTTGATACTCATCTCAACAGCACAATATCCGAATATTGAATATGGTTCATTGGCTGCGTTATAAGCACCCATATTGATAGTAGAGGAAACAAAAATAGCTTTTTCCGCGTTGGTAATCGGGGCTATTGTCGAGTATCCCAAACCGAAATAGCTGACAATTGCCTTGACGCCTTTATCATATATCAGGCTTCTGGCAGCAGCGGCATCAGCGGCGGGACTCATGGGACCGTCAGCAAAATATAATTCAACTTTATACATGTCATCGCCGACTTTAAGCCCGCCGTCTTTATTGATCTCATCAACATAGATTTCCAGAACAGGCCGTATCTGGAGCCCCCACTGGGCGCCCGAGCCTGAAAACGGCATAACGCAGCCGATCTTGAGGACTTTACCTTCTTCAGGCGCTACAGCCGGAGCTGCGGCACACGCAACCATAGCAACTATCATTAAGACAAAAATAACACAGGCAATAACTCTGTTCGCAGTTTTCATGGAATAACTCCCTTAGGATATATTTGATTATACGCCGAGGTACGCTTTTATAATATCGGGGTCCTTGAGTAACTGTGCACTGGGACCCTCTTTTCTCAATTCACCATTCTCCAATACATAACCGTAATTGGACAGGCTCAGCCCCATACGGGCGTTCTGCTCAACCAGCAACAGTGTATGCCCCTCTTTTTGCAGTGCTTTCATCTGGTTTTCCAAGTTCTTACAGAATATCGGACTCAATCCCAGCGAAGGCTCATCCAGAAGGATCAGCTTGGGATCCGCCATCAGTGCACGGCCTATTGCCAGCATCTGCTGCTGGCCGCCACTTAATCTCATACCCTTGGCATGGGGCCGCTCTTTCAAAGCCGGATACAGCCGATACACTTTATCCAGATTCTCCGAGATCTTTTTCTTATCCTTTTGCATGTAAGCGCCGACCATCAGGTTCTCTGTAACCGTAAGCAGGGGGAATATCTTCCGGCCTTCCGGCACCTGTATAACACCCCTTTTAGCAATCTGTGGAGCAGATAACATGTCGATCCTCTCGCCATTGAACCAGATCTCACCCTTGGCCGGTTTGACCAAGCCGCTGATAGTATTAAAGATCGACGATTTACCCGCACCATTGGCACCGATTACGGTTACGAAATCACTTTCGTTGACCTTTAGCGATACACCCCGAACGGCCTCCACGCTCAGATAACTTATGTAGACGTCACGTAATTCCAGTAATAATGACATATTTTTACTCAACCCCCAGGTAAGCTTCGATAACGTCTTTTCTTTTCATCACTTCTTGAGGTTCGCCATCGGCTATCTTGTGGCCGAAGTCCATCACGATCAGCCTGCTGCAGAGGCTCATAACAGACTTGATATTGTGCTCGATCAACATGATGGTGACACCTTTTTCAACTATCTTCCTGATGCTCTTCGAGACTACTTCCACCTCTGCCGAATCCATACCTGCCAATGGTTCATCGATCAGCAGCAGTTCAGGGTCGGCTGCCAGCGCCATCGCCATACTCAGAATACGCTGTTTTCCATGCGGCAATCCCACTGCCAGGGACAAGCTGTAATCGTTGAGTTCAAAGGTATTTACTATCTCCTGCGATTTGGCGAGTTTGGCCATCTCCTCTTTCACATATGGTCTGGTATTAAAAAAGGACTGCCACAAATTTGTCTTGTCCGACAGGTAACAGGCCCTGAAAATATTCTCCAGCGTTACGGTATCCCAGTAAACCATATTCTGCTGAAAATTGCGGACGATGCCTTTAGCAGCGATTTTATCAGCCCTCAATCCACTTATATTTTCGCCCTTATAAATGACCTGCCCTTCCGTTGGGTGATAATACCCGCTGATTACATGCAACAGAGTCGTTTTACCTGAACCGTTCGGCCCGACAATGCCGACTATCTCACCCTTGTTTACCCCGAGGTCAATTCCATCCAGGGCCATTAGACTGCCAAATGCTTTTTTTACACCCTTTAATTCAAGTAACGCCATATCTCTTTACACCATCCAAGCTTTTATTGCTTGGTCACAGCCGATTTATTTTTAAAGATACTCTTTATCCATAACGGGATTTTAACCTGGAGCTGAACCAGCCCATCGGGCAACACAAATATAAGTAGTATAACCACGACCCCGAAAACGAGCGGCCGCAGACCCTCCAGGTGTATCTGCATGATAGTGCCAAAATAGCTTACAATGAGAGCCCCTAATATGGGTCCCACAACAGGCGACCATACCCCGCCGATCACACACATAATCAATACAATGGTCGATTGACCGCTGGCAAAAATAGGAGGCCCCACCCAGGAAAGGTAGTAAACATAAAATGCCCCCGCTATCCCGGTGACGAAGGCTGCCAACGTGAACATGATCACCCTGTACTTCATAAGTTGCATGCCGAGATGTTCGGATAAAAGCGGTGCTACCGCGGTGCTCCTGACTATCCTCCCCAGCCGGCTCACGTCGATGCGCCAGAACATCAGCGCAAATAATATGATAAGAAACACAATGATATAGTAATAAGGCAATTTGGTAGTGGCGAAATTGATGACAGTGCTGCCTAGAGTAACAACCGGGGCGCTGATTGCAATACCGGTCATGCCCGATGTTACGGTGTCCCAGTTTTTAGCAATTATGGTGACGATTTCACCAAAAGCCAGCGTAGCGATGGCAAAATACAGCCCTCCTATGCGTAAAACAACAACTCCGATCAGAAAAGCTACTATGGCTGACGCAACGCCGCCGATCAATAATGACAGCCAGAAAGGAGACCCTGCCTTGGTCGCTACCAGGGCGGCTACATAGCCACCTATAGCCATGAAAGCTGCCTGTCCCAAACTAAACTGGCCACTGCGGAAAACTGCCGCAAAACCCAGCGCAAACAGGCACATCACCCCGGCCTCGATTAATATCGACAGCAAGAAACGGTCTTTGATAACAAGCGGAAATGCAATCACTATAATAATGACTGCTGTTAACATTATCAGGGTTATTTTAGATTTAAATTTTGTAAATTCCATCTGCCGCTATTTCTCCGATATCCCGAATAAGCCCTGCGGGCGAACCAGTAAAATGGCTATGACCAAACCAAAAGACAATAACTGTGACCAGAAACCTATGTAATAGGCAACGATGCTGCCTGCTATACCGAGTATAAGGCCGCCCACTACCGCCCCACCCAGACTGCCCATACCTCCTATCACGATTGCCAGCAAGGCCATTACCAACGGTTGGGCACCTATCCATGGATCCACATAAAACATCGGCGCCATGATTCCGCCTGCCAGTGCCGCCATGCCACAGCCGATACCCATCACCAGGGAGGATACACGCGCTACCTGTATGCCAAAAAGCCCCGCCGCCGTAGGTTGTTGAGCGGAAGCACGCAGCGCCAATCCCAGTTTTGTCTTTTGAACAAACAGATACAGTGCTCCTATGAGCAGAACGGCGATCACCACCGTGGCAATCCTTTCGTTGCTTAAGCTGATATTACCGAGAGTCATGGTGCCCGGAAAAGAGGATGTTACTGATTTGGGCGCCGGCCCGGCAATCAACGTAATAAGACCTTCAAATACTGAACTGATCGCTATCGTAACCACCACAATTTGCAGAGGCTGTCCAATAGGCCGCATGATAAACCGTTCCATAAGCAGACCCACCACTCCCATAATGATAGCGGCAATGACCAGGCTGGCAAAGAAATTTACCCCGGCTTGCTGGAACACATAATAGACGATATAAGCGCCAAACATGTAGAACTGGCCGTGAGCAAAATTTAATATCCCCATGATGCTGAATAACAGCACCAGGCCCGATGCCATTAAAATATACATCGATGACAGTACCAGGCTATCTATTAATATT
>JAFGLP010000138.1 GCA_016927965.1 Dehalococcoidia bacterium | reverse complement strand
TCGGTTGCCGTATCCGAAGGCCTCCATACACCGGTAACTTCCATACCCAATTTCGGCAAGGTATCCTGGGCGCTTTTTACCATGGCGTCGGCCCATGTGAGTTTTTCGGCCACAATAGCTACCCTGAGCTTCTCAGTTATGCCCAGGTCTTTTACCATCTTGCCAGCGACCATACCAAGCATTTTATAATCGCTGGTGACCAGAAAATATTCGTTATACGGCGTTATTTTAAAGAAATACTTGTACTTATCGTAATCTGTCTCTACCTTCGCCTGGAGCGCACGCGTAGCAGCGCCGCAGTTAAAGAAGAGCTTCTTATATTTCATCGCCACATCCTGCATGGGAAACACGGACTCCGTCCTGAACCCGCCCATGATGAAATCCGGTTTATCCACGGTTATCAGCCGTTCCATGGATGCAGTTGCATCAGTGGGACTTAATATCTCGTTGTTATCTGATTTAATCAGCTCTATCTGGTATTTTTTACCGTTAAGGCTTACTCCGCCTGCGGCATTGATCTGTTCTGCTGCAAGGCTGGCCCCGATCCAGTGATGTTGCCCTTCCAGGAACTTCATCGGTCCAATAACGCCCACCTTGATAACATCCGCCTTTTCAGCAGCGCAGGCAGGGATAATGAGAGAGATAAGTAAAGCACTAATAATAGCTATTAATAAAATCCGTTTCACCTTCAACATGACCTCCTCTATTGAGCTTTCTGCTTCCCGCAATCTTCTACTGCGCACATCAAACGAGATACCAGTATCTACCGCACATTAAGTATTTTCTAAAGTATCACCTCCTATATACCGTCGCTTGAAATCCATAAATTACCGGATTTACTGTGACTGTTGGACCACTTTACCCTATGACAGACAACCCTGATGATCATGAAGAATTGTTGAAAATTAAAAAACTACCACATACCATTCCAAATTACCCAATGCATTATACACTATTAGTCAAGATATTTGCATATTAAATCTTCAACATACGTATAATACAGCATTTCTCAGTTGTTTTTCCAGTGCCTTTTCTTATATTTATCCTGTATTTAAAAAATATCATGTAATTTTAGTTCGATCAATTGACTTATTCTATTTCAGGGATGCTTACCTTAATTGACATTATGTCGGCCAGGCATTACTATCCTTTACCGGAATCCCATTCCTGCGCATAATCTGTAGAATAATGAATAAACCTCTTTTCGGGACCAGTGGCGTACGGGGGGTTGTTAACCAGGACCTCAGCGTTGACCTTTGTAAAAATGTTGGCAAGGCCCTTGGCACCATGTTGGCAGCCGGGTCCCCAGTTTGCCTCGGCACTGATTCACGTTTAAGCCGTGAGCTGATTAAAAAAGCAGTCACCGACGGCCTGACGGAATCTGGTGTCAACGTTGCCCATCTGGGAATTGTTCCCACTCCCGCCGTAGCCCTGCTTACCCGTGAGGTCGGATTTGATGCCGGAATCATGATCACAGCTTCGCACAATCCCCCTGAGTTCAATGGCATCAAGCTGTTTAATTCCGACTCAATCGGCTTTAACCGTCAGCAGGAACAGTCCCTAGAAGATATTTATTACTCGGAGAACTTCAGGACTGGAAAAATCGGCAGCTCTGAGTATTCCCCACATATTAAAGACCGGTATTTTGACTTCCTGCTTTCCATGGTAAGCACCTGGCCTCTGAATCGCAATTTAAAGATTATGGTCGATCCCGGCAACGGGGCTGCTTCCGGTTTCGCCAGTGAACTGTTTAAAAAGCTGGATTTGCAGGTTATTCCCATCAATAACGAACCCGACGGCCGTTTCCCCAACCGTGCCTCCGAACCCAAAGAGGACACCTTGCAGGGTACAATTAAATTTCTCCGGCAAAAAAATGCAGACCTGGCCGTCTGCTTTGATGGAGATGCCGATCGCGTCGTTTTTTGCGATCAGGAAGGATTCATCGGTTTCAATGAGATGATCGCTTTCATTTCAAGGAATGCGGTAATATCATCCGGCAAAACCGCGGTTGCCACGACGGTTGAAACCGGCATGCTGCTGGACCTGGCAATAGAGGATCTTGGCGGCAGGGTAATCAGAGGCAAGGTCGGTGATGTTTACACAGCACATCTGGCCAGGGACAATGATGCCGCTATCGGCGTTGAATCGGTAGGTGTATATATTTTACCACAGGCAGGTTACTATCCGGACAGCATGCTGGCCGCATTGATGCTGCTTGCTTCAGTCACGGAAATCTCAGAGATCAGGAAATTTATCAGCTCATTGCCCACCCTGTATTTCAGCAAGGAAAAAATAACCTGCCACAATGATCTTAAAGCTCCGGTTATGCGGCACATCGCAGGCAGGGCGCAAAGCCTGGGACCTGCTCAGGTAAATAACCTGGACGGCATCAGGCTTGAGTTCGGCGACGCCTGGATGCTTATCAGGGCCAGCGGTACAGAACCGGCGATACGGGTCATGGCCGAATCCAGGAACGACCTGCGCACCGCAGGTATGGTTAAAAGCGGCGTCCAGATCGTTGAAGAAGCTTTAAAAGGGAGCATAGCATGAAAGTCGTTTTCCTCTGCGGCGGTGTAGGAAAAAGGATGTTTCCTATCACTGAAGACAAGTTCCTCCTTGATTTCATGGGCAAGACGCTGCTTGAGCACCAGATGGAAATGGCCCGCGATGCAGGCCTCAGGAATTTTGTAATTATCGGCAATGAGGGAAATATAGACCGCATCAGGCAGCTGGCCGCCGCCGTCAAAGGAGTTACCTGCGAGTTTGCCCTCCAGACCCGGCCAATGGGCATTGCCGACGCACTAAAAAGCGCAGCCCCCCTTTTAAATAATGAAATACTGGTAGTAAATCCCAACGATGTTTTTGACATCTCGGCATACCGGCTACTGCTTGAAGCGCACAAAAGCCAATCGGCTTCTTCTTATATGCTGGGTTACAGGGTAAAACAATATTTCCCCGGAGGATACCTGGCTGTAAACGACCGGGGAGAACTTACACGCATAGTTGAAAAACCTGAGCCGGGCGCCGAGCCCAGCGACCTTGTCAACATACTCCTGCATTTGCATACGGATGTACACAGGCTGTTTGAGTATATAGATATTGTGCAGACTACGCGTGATGATGTGTATGAATGTGCCATGGATGGCATGGCGCGCCACGCTCATAAAATTAAAGTTGTCAATTATGACGGCCGGTGGTCTCCTATTAAATACCCCTGGCATATCCTCGATATCGTTAAGATCTTCCTGGATGCTTCGGAAAGAAAAATCGCTGATTCAGTTACTATCGCGGACAGTGCAGTCCTGGCAGGAAAAGTTGTCATAGGAGAAAACGCCCGCATCCTGGAAAACGCTGTAATACGCGGCCCGTCCTACATAGGGCCCGGTTGCATCATCGGCAACAACGCCCTGGTCAGGGAATACAGCCATATCGGTGCTGCAAGCGTCGTTGGCTTCTCCACTGAAATAAAGGGTTCCTATACAGGAGATAATTGCTGGTTCCATTCAAGCTACATCGGCGATTCGATTATCGGCAATAACTGCTCATTTGGAGCGGGGACGGTTACAGCTAATTTCCGCTTCGATGAAGAGGAAGTTAAACTGAAATACAACCAAGCAAAGGTAAGCACGGAAAGAAATCATTTCGGAGCTATTATAGGAGACAACTGCAAAATGGGTATAAACTCCGGCGTTCTGCCCGGGCGGCGCATGGGACCTAACTCTATAGTTGGCTCGCATGTTTGCTTAACTGAGGACTTGCCCCCCGATACGATAATTACCGGCTCGCCGCAGTATAATTTTGAGAAGCGGAGCACCTCAAGTCATAGAAGCGATAAATAGGAGACTGTAAAAAGACCGGGGAAACCATGCCGAAAATAGATCTAAGTAAAATGAATCTGCCTAAACACGTTGGCATCGTTATGGATGGAAACGGCAGATGGGCCAAAAAGAAACACCAGCCGCGGCTTTTCGGGCATAAGCAGGGAGCTATACATGCCCGCGATTTCGTACAGTTTTTTTTAGACTATAATATTCCTTACCTGACGCTGTACGTATTTTCCACGGAGAACTGGAGTCGCCCGCGTTATGAGGTCGACGGTATCATGCGACTACTGAGTGACAATTTTGATGAAGCTGTCAAAATCGCCCAATCCCTGAATATCCGCATAAGGCACCTGGGTAGATTGGACAGGCTGGCTCCTGAACTTCAATACAAGGCTAATGAAGCCATTGATTTGACCAGGGACAACACCGGGTTGACCGTTTGTATCGCATTTAATTACGGCGGCAGAACTGAAATAATTGACGCGGTCCGCGGGATTATCTCTGATAAAATACGTCCTGGGGACGTTAACGAGGATGTCTTCTCACAACATCTATATACTGCGGGCATGCCGGATCCCGACTTGATTATACGCACCAGCGATGAAATGCGCTTGAGCAACTTTATGATTTGGCAGGCAGCCTATGCAGAGCTATACTTTACACCTGTGCTATGGCCCGATTTCGGCAAGGAAGAATTTGAAAAAGCATTGCTCGACTATAGCAAACGGCAAAGAAGGTTCGGCAGTCTCCATGCCCGCTAATCCGTATATCAATAGTTTAAAATCAAATAGCTCTCATGCATAATTCCAATAAATTTGACGTCATAGTTATCGGGGCCGGCTTTGCAGGCTGCTACGCCGCCATGTCCCTGGCGCAGCTCGGATATGATGTATGTGTTCTCGAAAAAAACTCTCGGGCAGGGTGCAAAAGCAGTTGTACGGGTATCATCAGCAAGGCATGCCTGGAACTATTGCCCGCCGCAAAATCCGCGGTACAATTCGAGACGTTTTCAGCTAAAATATTCTCCCCATCAGGCATGATGATCCGGGTCAAGCGTGACAGCCCGCAGGCTTATGTGGTGGACAGGCCTTCCCTGGACCGCTCCCTTGCCGAGCAGGCCGCTGAAAAAGGTGCTTTATTTCGCTTTTCGACGCTGGTCGGATCGATCAACGTCCAGAGCCGGTTTGCCGAAGTTTATGCCAGTTGTCATGACCAACTGCTGATTTTACAGACAAGCATTATCATCATCGCCTGCGGGGCAGGGACCACGCTGACCAGGGATGCAGGACTGGGACAGATCAGAAGGTATGCGCAGGGTGCTCAGACTGAGATCACCTTTCCTAATCTTGACGAAGTAGAAGTATATTCCGGCCGCAATATTGCACCGGGGTTCTTTTGCTGGCTGGTACCTGCCGGAAACTCACGCGTTAAAGCAGGGCTTCTCAGCCGGGTAAATCCCCGGCCGTATATAACAGCTTTCCTGCGCAAACTGGAAAAACAGGGTCGCATTTCCTGTCAAAGCCCTGAGGTAAAATATGGCATTGTACCGATAAAGCCGTTGTCGCATACGTATGGAGAACGCACACTGGTTATCGGTGATGCAGCGGGTCAAGTAAAACCGACAACGGGCGGCGGTATATATTTTGGACTTTTATGTGCAAACATCGCAGTGGAAACAATACATGAAGCCCTCCAATCAGGAAACCTGTCGGCACGATTTCTTTCATCGTATCAGAAAAAATGGCATAAGCTGTTGAAACAGGAGCTTTCCATAGACTACTGGGCTCACCGATTCTACCGCGGACTGAATGATAAACAGGTGGACCATATTTTCAGTGTGATCGAGCGTCATAGAATACATGAATCCATTCTTTCCTCGCCGGACGTCACCTTCGATTGGCACGGGAAAGTGATATTTGATGCGCTCAAGTATAGATCGCTACAGCGTTCGCTGGAAAAGCTCGGCATGCCGGCAATCCCTTCCACAGCCGACAGCAAAGCAAACCGTGGCAGATTGTAAGCCCCAGCTATGGGGCAGTCGTATACTCCCCTTTGCATTGTCCAAGTAATTATGGTAATATAATTTTGAATTCAATACTTGTCCGAAAAGTGGGTCCTTGAACCCACTTTTTTATTGACAAAAAAAGCATAGCAAGGGGAGACTGCTTAGATGGCAAAGACTGAGTTCATGAATGCCCTCATGCAGCTTGCGGCAGAGAAAAATCTGCCCAAGGAGATAGTCCTTACTGCGTTGGAATCGGCGATGGTTTCAGCGTACAGAAAGGAGTCCTACACGCATGGCGAGGACATATTCGTCAAAATACACCCATTGTCAGGCGAGGTTAAGCTTACGCTGAAAAAAGCGGTTGCTGATACGCCGGAGGACGAATATCGAGAGATCTCCCTTAAGGAAGCTAAGAAAAAGGACAAGACGCTCAAGGTTGGAGATACGATAACAATCGATCTGCCTCCCCCCAACGCAGGGCGTATCCCTGCGCAAATAGCCAAACAGGTAATTTTACAGAAGCTCCACGATGCGGAACGGGGCGCCATATACGAGGAATTCGTCGGCAAGGAAGGCGAAATTATCACGGGCACTGTTCAACGCATTAACCCTGAGCATATAGTAGTGGATATCGGTAAGACAGAAGCTATAATTCCTCTTAACGAAAAGGTACCGACCGAGCGCTATCGCCAGGGCCAGAGACTGAAGCTTTATATTGTCGAAGTTGCCCGCACACTGAAAGGCCCACAGATAATTGCCTCCAGGGCGCATAGAAACCTGCTCAGGGACCTTCTCATACTGGAGATCCCTGAGATCGCCAGCGGCACTGTTGAAATCAAGGCAGTCGCCAGGGAAGCAGGCTACCGCAGCAAGGTAGCCGTTACCACACGTCAGGCCGGGATCGATCCCGTTGGCTGCTGTGTCGGCCTGCGTGGCATACGTATCCAGAACATTGTTAACGAATTAAATGGAGAGAAAATTGATGTCGTCCAATGGTCTGATGATCCTAAAGTATTTATTGCCAACGCCTTAAGTCCAGCCCAGGTTATAAGTGTAACCACAGATGAAGAATCGACTACAGCGCTGGTCAAAGTACCAGACAAGCATCTCTCTCTCGCCATAGGGAAGGAAGGGCAAAACGTCCGTCTGGCCGCCAAGCTCACGGGATGGCGGATCGATATTAAGAGCTCCTCCGAAATTGAAGCCCGCAAAGAAGCTCTCAAGGCAGAAACTGCGGTAGTGGAGACGGAAGAGGCAACTGAAGCTCCGGAAACTCCTGTATCTGCAGAAGAGGTTGAGGAGGCCGCTCCTGTTGAAGAAGCGGAACTTCAACCTGTAGCTGCTACAGTGAATGCAGATGAAACGGCAGGAACAGCCGAGATTGAGATTCTCCTGTCGGCCGAAACGTCTTCGCCTGCACAGCCATCCAAGATACGTTTTGCCGAGGATATAATGGCAGGCCGTGAAGGAAAAGCCAGGAAAAAAGAGACTGCTAAAAAGGATGCCGATGGAAAAGACGCCGGCACCAAGGCCAAGAAAACCAAACATAAGAAAACAGTATACTACGAAGATGAAGACTTCTAATGTTGATCACAATATCCGGTCCGCAAGACAGAAATACGTACCCGGACGTACATGTGTCGCTTGCCGTGAAACCCGCGGCAAGCGTGATTTGGTGCGCCTGGTTTCTGCCGGAAGCCTGATAGAAGTAGATACCACAGGTAAAAAACCCGGCAGGGGTGTTTACATCTGCCCCCGTATTGAATGCTGGGAAAAAGCACTTAAGAATAACCGCATTGAATACGGGCTACGCGTAAAATTGTCGGCTGAAAACCGCCAGTCACTGCTTGAATATGGCAGAAGCCTGAGACGAAAGGAAGATTAATTCATGAAAAATAGGCAAGAACAGGCCAGTCAGGGCAACAGCGGTGCTAAACAAAGCACTCCGCAGATAGGCCTTCCTCCG
>JAFGLP010000137.1 GCA_016927965.1 Dehalococcoidia bacterium | reverse complement strand
TGAAATCGTTGGTCCTGAGCCCGTCAAGAATAAATCTCCTCAGTTCCCCCACTGATTCTGCCAGACCGTTAAGATAAGCGGGATAAGCCACCTTTAAACCGTCTGGTCCCGGTATTTCCCTGTCGAAAATAATTTTAAATGTAATGCTGGCCTCGGCATATTCTTTAAAGGCATCATGCACATAATTGGCCGATAATAACTCACTGTATTTCTTTTTATAGTCCGTCTGTAGCTGGTTAACCAGCTTTGACGCGGAGTCAATCATCTCCAGGGCATCCTCTTTATTGCGCCGGTGAGTGGCCCGTATGGATGTTGAACTCAACCTGATAATTTCACGGCAGTTTTTTAAACAGATTTCACGTGCGGCATCTTTCTCGGCAAATGAACTGCGTATTTTATCTGCGATCATTTCTAAATCATTTCCCTTCTTGCTTTTTGCGTCCATGATTGTCCTCCTGGTTATCAATACGCGATCTACGGGGATGTGATAATTCCGAAATCAGTTTTTTCTCTAGCGAATAGACAACATATCTTGATTCTTTTAACCTTGGGGCAGACAAGGCAGTTTTCATCTCCGGTAACTTCGCCAACTCCTCGAGCACCCTCAACCCTTCCTCAACTCTCTTTGAGTTTGCCCTGATCACTGCTGTCAGATCTTGGTGGTCCGTAGTTAAATCCAACCTGGCTCCGATATCGCCTGGCACATCCCGGTTAGACAGCAATTCCAGATTAAGATCTCCCGCTGATTTGCTGAGCTGATGCCTGATAGATTTAAGCTGCTTGCTGGAACTGGCATCCTCAGCTATAAACCTGGCTACATCCTCCAGTACCCGTAATCCTTCGCTGACGCGGTTTATATTGGCGTCAATGGTACGTAGTATCCGATGCCGCACTATTCAGGTCCTTCAGGGAATCGGGTAATTTTCCCTCCCTTGCTTCATTTATGCTTTGCTGTATTGAGGAAGGCATCTCAATATTCATATTTTTAAATCTTTTTTCAACCCCTCGGCCTATATTCCTGGGGTCTTTGTAATAGTCGGCAGATTGGGACATTCCGGGTTCGCCGCTTTCCTCATAGATGGTGCTGATCGATTTATGTACTGAAAAACGGGACAAAATGCGTACCATCTCTGATTCACCGCAATACGGGCAAGTTTGGCTTTGCTCTAAATCAGCGATACGCAAGAGCAGGCTTACCCTCCTGTGACAACTCCGGCAGTCATATTCATAGATAGGCATCTCAGACCTCTAGCATCAGTTCTAATCCGCAGCATCAGGATTTGAGGAAGAAGACGAGGGTGGCATCTCACCCCGTTCCATCCTTTCCATGGTCTCCCTATATTCAGGCGCCACAGGTTCCCCACCGCTCATCTGCTTGTTCCATTGAGCCAGCGCTTGAGGATCATTTCTCATTAGACCACGCGTTAGCTGTGTATCGGAAAGAATGTTATCATATACTTCTTTGTAGGATTTTGAGACCATGAATGTCGAGAATAAGCGTTTTACTGAATGCTGATGGCACTGCGGACAGCAGGGAAAAGTCTTTTCGTGCCTCGACATGAGCATTTCAAACTTGGTTTTACAATTGGTGCACCAGTATTCATAGACAGGCATTAAGTAATCACCTCGATCACATGATTGTAACACATGTTATTTAACTTGTTAAAAGTATAATTATATAAACTACTACTGCTATTTTGACTAAGCTACTCTTACTTTTATAAAATTCGTCGAGGTGATTGATCTGTGAAGAGCGATGAAATCCGCAACGCATATCTGAATTTTTTTGTCGAGAAGAAGCATAAAATACTACCCAGCGCTTCTCTTATTCCTCATGGTGATCCCACGTTGTTGTTAACTACAGCCGGAATGGTACAGGTCAAGCCGTATTTTCTAGGGATAGCTGTTCCTCCTAATCCCAGGTTAACTTCATGCCAGAAGTGTTTTAGGACCACAGATATAGATTCAGTGGGGGATAATAAGCATTTAACCTTTTTTGAGATGCTGGGCAATTTTAGTGTCGGAGATTATTTCAAGAAAGAGGCTATCGAATGGGCGTGGGAGTTTGTCATTGAACGTATGTATTTACGTCCCGAAAAATTATGGGTGACCATTTATCTGGACGATGACGAGGCATACGATATCTGGAAAAGCATCGGTTTCCCTGAAAACAAGATAGTCCGTCTTGGTGATAAGGACAATTTTTGGGGACCTGCCGGAGACAGCGGACCGTGCGGACCATGCAGTGAGATACATTACGATTTCGGTGAAAAATATGGCTGTGGAAGTCCCGAATGCGGCCCCGATTGTAGTTGCGGACGGTTTTCAGAAATATGGAACCTGGTTTTTACTGAGTTCAACCAGTCCAGAGACGGTTCCCGTACCCGGCTGCCGAAACCAAATATAGATACGGGTATGGGGCTTGAAAGGATAGTAGCGGCTTCGCAAAATAATCCTACCGTTTATGATACGGATTTGTTCAACCCCATGATTCAGGAGGTATGCAGTATATCAGGCCTGCCACTAGGAAAGGACGAATCTGTCGACCGTTCAATCAAGGTTATTGCAGAGCATAGCCGCGGCATTACTTTCTTACTGGCTGACGGGCTGCTGCCTTCCAACGAAGGCAGGGGATATGTATTACGCAGGATATTGAGGCGTGCCTGCTTCCTGGGCAGGAAAATCGGTATCAACAAGCCGTTTTTAGCTGATATGGCCAGTACGGTAATCGCCAAGATGGGTACTGTTTACCAGGAACTTGAGACAAATAGAAAACTGGTACTTGACGTTATCAACAACGAAGAGGAGAAGTTTAATGCGACCCTGGATTCCGGTATAAATCTCTGTGAAAAAGCCATCATTGATGCCAAATCACAGAAAAGGGACTGCCTGTTGAGCGAAGATGTATTCAAGTTCTGGGATACCTACGGTTTTCCGTTTGAGTTGAGCGTTGAAATAGCAGGTGAGCATGATTTAAAAGTTGACCAGGCTGGCTTTGAAGCTGAGATGGATAAACAGAGGGAAAAGGCTAGGTCGTCACACCAGTTTGTTAACCAGTCCGGAGCAGCCTCGGCGGAAAGTCTGAGTGAAGTAAAAGTCACGGAATTTATCGGATATGAAAAACTGGCCTCGAGTTCCACGGTTATGCAGATTTTAACTGCAGATACGGGCTGCCAGATCGATTATGCTGAAACAGGGCAGCAGATTATCCTTGTGCTTGATAAAACGCCTTTTTACGGCGAAATGGGCGGCCAGGTAGGAGATACCGGCACGCTAGTATCAGAAAAGGCCAGAGTCAATGTAACCGGCGCTATTGCCCCGATAACCGGTAAAGTGGCGCTCCCCGGCACCGTTCTGGCTGGCTCAATTAAGGTAGGTGATACCGTTGAGGCCCGGGTTGACGAAGAACGGAGAATGGATATAGCAAGGAACCATACAGCGACCCATATTTTACAGGCGGTATTAAGAAAGATTCTTGGGACGCACGTTGCGCAGAGGGGGTCTCTGGTAGCTCCTGAACGGCTGCGCTTTGATTTCGCCCAATTACACCCTATAGATAAAGCTCAGTTAAAGGAAATCCAGGCACAGGTAAATGAAATAATTCGTAAAGATTTACCACTCTTTACTGAAAGTTGTGAGTATGATAAGGCTATCAGTGAAGGGGCTATGGCCATTTTTGAGGAGAAGTACGGCGATACTGTGCGTGTGGTTAAAATAGGCAGTCCAGGCATCAGCGCTGAACTTTGCGGCGGCACACACGTCAGGTCTACTGGAGAGATCGGTTATTTTCTAATAATTTCCGAAGCCAGTATTGGCACAGGGTTAAGAAGAATTGAGGCAGTAACGGGACGCGGCGCTGAATCCGTGATAAATGAGAAGTTCGAAATTTTAGACCAGGTTGCCGCAGGGTTGCGAACAACGATTACCGACATCCCTGCCAAACTCGAAAACCTTAATAACCGTTTGGATTCCAGCAATAAAATGATTGCCTCCTTACAGCGTGAGATTTCATCCTATGAAATCGATAATTTAATTGAAAATCATTTGATTGAGATAAATAATGTGAAAGTCATATCGGCGCGTGTGCCTTCGCTCTCAAAGGAGGCTCTTATGGAAATGGGAGATATATTGAAAGCGAAGATGCGAAGCGGTGTTGTGGTACTTGGTACAGTTAACGAGGATAAACCTTTCTTCATTGCAACCGGCACCCCGGATGTCGTTAAAAAGGGCGTTCATTGCGGTAAACTGGTTAAACAGGTGGCCCAAATCGCAGGAGGCAGCGGGGGCGGCAAGCCAGATATGGCACAGGCCGGTGCGAAGGATAAGGCGAAAATCGAGGAAGCGCTTAAAGCAGCACCCGATTTTGTAAAAGAGTTGTTGAATACCAGCCATGACTAGAGCTATGGGCCTGGACGTAGGTGACAGGAAGATTGGTGTTTCACTATCCGATCCTTCCCAGATACTTGCTACTCCTCTGAATACTATCATAAGGTCTACTGACGATATCGCTATTAAAGAGTTAATCAAATTAGCAAACAAGCATAACGTCTCCAAAATCGTTGTGGGGTTACCGTATTCACTTGATGGAACTATTGGCAAGCAGGCCGAAAAAGTACTGGCATTTACCAAACTCATCGAGCAGGCTACCGACAAAGAGATCGTTATGCAGGATGAGCGTCTGACCTCCGTATCAGCTGACCAGAAGCTCAGGGAAGCTGGCAAGAAGGGGAGCAAGTTAAAGCGTGAGATGGATGCTGCAGCGGCAACGGTCATTCTGCAAGCGTATCTGGATGAAGTAAAGCTCGATGGGGAGATTTCACAGCTTGAGCCGCCTTCAATGTAAATATGATTGACCGTCGGGCTGTAGCCTCGTCTGTGGAGATAAGTCGTCGATACAGTTAGGCGTAACAGGGAGGTTAAAATGTACAGAATATTAATCAGCTTACTAATACTATGTTGTCTGCTGCCAGCGGTAATATCCTGTCATGTGATCAGCAATAGAATAGCCGTAATACCGCTTAACGGCGTCATCCAGATAAGCGGCAGATCATCTATTTTCGGAGGCGAGTCTATTACGCCCGATATGGTAAGGAAGCAGCTTGACAGGGTGAAAGATGATATTTCATACAAAGCGATCGTGATTCAATTAAATAGCCCGGGGGGAGATGCGAGCGCCTGCGAGGAAATCGTATATTTAATGGAACGGGTTAACAAGCCTGTGGTGGTCAGTATGCGTAGTATTGCCGCATCTGGAGGTTATTATATCTCGGCTAAAGCCGATAAAATAGTAGCCCTGGAGTCCACGCTTACTGGCAGCATCGGAGTCATAACAGAGATGCCCAATTTAAGCGGATTAATGGAAAAGATCGGCGTCAAGATGGAGATAATCAAATCGGGTAAATATAAAGATATGTATTCCGGTTTTGTTGAGTTGACTCCTGAAGAAAAAGCCATCGTCCAGAAGACGACTGACCAAATATATGAGCAGTTCATCAGCGTGGTTGCAGATGGACGCAACCTGAGCAAAGACAGGGTACGTGAACTGGCTACTGGGCAGACCTATACCGGACTGGAAGCTCAGCAGCTTGGACTGGTTGATGAGATCGGGGGAATCCAGACTGCTGTTGACCTGGCCGCCGAACTTGCCCATATCGAGCACCCGCTTATCGACTATATTTATCCCCATTCCACAAATTTATTAGATGTCCTCATCAGTGGCGGAGGCAGCTCATTATCAGGTTCAGTACTGAACAACATGGCAGGCGCGGAATATGCAGCGGCAACTGCCTTTCTACAAAACACATACCCACGTTTCTTATACCGCTGAATTCCCGAGCATTTGCGCCTGTGCTATATAACCGCTGTAATTTTGCTGAATCTGTGTAAAACGTTATATTATATGAAGTTATCTTGTAGCTAAGTACTTGTTCAAAGGTCTGTATTTAAATTGAGTGCCACTACAAAAACTCACTCCAGTATTCTTGACTATGTCAAAGTTCTCAAGCCGAGGGAAACAAGCCTGTTGTTATTTATCGGCGCCTGTGCGGCGGTAATTGCTGCATCCATCCAGGCTAGTGGTTTCCCCATACTGGACTTTATCCTGACACTGGTAGCCATTCTGCTGGGAAGCGCCGGTGCCAACGGGCTGACCAATTACCTGGATCGGGATGTAGACGCCCGCATGCAGCGGACCTGTATGCGTGTACTGCCCTCTAAAAGAATCCGGCCTGCCGAAAAAGTGCTGGCCTTATCAACGTTCTTGATTGCGATGGGGCTGGTACTAGCCCTGATACTGTCGCCGGTATGCTTCTTCATCGGTCTAGTGGGAGTCATAACATCCGCCCTTTGGCGCAAGACCATCTCCTGTACATTCTTTGGCATGATTGCTGGCAGCTCGCCAGTACTGATCGGCTGGTATGCCATTACCAAGCAGCCGGCAATTGAGATAATACCGGTCTTGTTGTTCTGCCTGATAGTTCTCTGGACCCCGGCGCATGTCTGGACCCTGATGATTGCCAACCGCTCGGACTATGAGGATGCAGGCCTGCATTATTTTCCGCTGTGTTTAAAAGACAGCACTGTAATCTGGATGCTGGCAATCCTGTCCTTAGCACTTGCTGCCGTGGCCTTTCTGGTTTACTGGCTATCTGACAGATTTGATTTACTGTACCTGATTGTGTCGAGCATACTCAGCCTCGTTATGATCTTTGCCAGCATACGTTTATTATTCAATCCCACGTCCCGCAATGCGTGGAAGGTATATAAGATATCTGCATTCCCCTACCTGGGCATTATTTTCCTGGTAATGGCGGTGGATTCATGGCTGATGTAAAACAGACCTATAAACATTATCTGGATTATGCTTTTTATCCCCGCAGCATAGCGGTGATCGGGGCCTCAGAGCAGCCTTTCTCTTTCGGTTATCACTACCTGCGCCACCTGATCCATTACGGGTATAAAGGCAGGCTATATCCTGTGAGCCGACAAAAAAAGAATGTGCTGGATATACCGGCATATCCCAAGCTGAGCGATGTGCCTGGAGATGTCGACCTAGTTATCTGCTGTGTCCCCACCCACCGTGTATTGCCTTTACTGGACGAATGTCCGCTGAAAAATGTGAAGGTTATGCACCTGTTCACGGCACGCCTCAGCGAAACCGGGAGGCCGAAGGCCATAGAGATGGAGAAAGCCATCAAGCTGAAAGCTCAGGAACTGGGTGTCAGACTGATCGGGCCCAACTGCATGGGTGTCTATTGCCCGGAATCCGGCATAGCTTTCGGCTATAACTTCCCGTTTGAACCGGGCAATGTCGGGATCGTTTTTCAAAGCGGAGGGGCCTCGACCATACTGATAGGAAACGGCATGCTGCAGGGCTTGAGGTTCAGCAAGGTTGTCAGCTACGGCAACGGGCTGGACATCACTGAAAGCGATATCCTTGATTACTTGGCCTGCGATGCCAAGACAGAAATAATCACCGGCTACTTCGAGGGTGTCAGGGACGGAGATAGATTTGTTTCATCCCTGAAGTGTGCTGCAGAAGCCAAACCTGTGATAGCCATCAAAGGAGGACGCGGGCAATCCGGCACACGGGCCGTCTCCTCGCATACAGCTGCCGTGGCCGGTTCCACCGATATCTGGAGCGTAGTTTTCCAGCAGGCCGGGGTCATTCAGGTCAAGGACCTGGCCGAGATGGCTAACATGGCCATGCTGTTCAATTCATTGCCTCCGGTAACGGGGAAAAGGGTTGGTATAATGGGTGGGGGTGGGGGCAAGGCCGTCATGGCTGCCGACCTAGCCGAAGAAGCCGGCTTTTCGGTACCGCCCCTGTCCGACAAAGTACGCAGCCAGCTTAAAGATGTAGTACCCGATATATGGGACTGGGTCAACAATCCCGTGGATTTTTCGATCTGGGGTGACAGTATGCTGGAGGTCGGAGCCGTCCCTAAAATATTTAGCCGGAACCCGGACTTCGACTACCTTCTGATACAAATCTCCGATGAAAACCCGTTGAATGACGAGATGTGGGTCAATGTGATTAAGATGGAAGCTGATAATATCGCGAATGTATATAAGACCGGGCTCAAGCCGGTGCTGGCAGTATTGAGCAGCTCGAAACCCGCCTACCACGATCTGGAGAACATACGCTGGAACACTATATCCAGGGTTAGGTCCGTCCTGGTAGACGCTGGAGTGCCTACTTTCGACAGCGTTGCAGAGGCGGTGGGAACAATGAAGAAATATGTCGATTACTGGAACAGGCGTGAATTTTAGTTCGGTGATCATTGCCTATGCCCGATAAAACCTTTTCGATAATCAATAATTGCCCTTCGACCTCCGCCAGGACCGCACGTCTGAATACGCTGCATGGAGAGGTGCAGACACCAATCTTTTTACCGGTTGGCACACAGGCTACGGTACGTGCAGTAACTCCGGACGACCTGGAAGAGATCGGTATCAGGATGATACTGTGTAATGCCTACCACCTGTACCTCAGGCCGAGCGTTGATGTTATAGAAAAGGCCGGCGGACTGCACAGGTTCATGGCCTGGGACAGGCCGATACTAACGGACAGCGGGGGCTACCAGATCTTCAGCCTGTCGTCATTGCGTAAAGTCACCGACGACGGTGCGGTATTCAGGTCTCACATCGACGGAAGTGAGCACCGCCTCTCGCCGGAAAATGTGGTGGCCCTGCAAGAGAAGCTGGGCTCGGACATCATGATGGTGCTGGACGTCTGCCCGGAGACCACGGCCAAAAAGGAGGACCTATCAAGGGCGGTCAGGCAGACCACGCTCTGGGCGCAGCGGTGCTACGAGGCGTATAACAATACGGGGCAGCTTCTTTTCGGCATCGTCCAGGGCGGGACTGATAAAGTGCTGCGCACCCGGTCGGCCAGCGAAATAACGGATATCGATTTTCCCGGCTACGCCATCGGCGGCCTCAGCCTGGGAGAATCCAAAACTGCCATGTGGGAGATAGTCGGGCATACAGTGCCGCTACTTCCTGCGGCTAAACCAAAGTACCTGATGGGTATCGGTGCGCCGGATGACATACTTGAAGGCATAGCAAGGGGCATCGACATCTTCGACAGCGCTTTACCCACCCGCGTGGCTCGCAATGGCGGCCTTTATACCAAGGAAGGCCGGAAAAACGTCAAACGCACCGTCTACAGCAAGCACTTCGGCCCGCTGGACGAATCATGCGGATGCTATACCTGCCGCAACTTTAGCCTGGCCTATCTTCATCACCTGTTCAGGTGCGAGGAACTGCTGGCCTACCGGCTAGCTACGATACACAACCTGTATTTCATGAACAGCCTGCTGGCTGAAGTACGAGATGCCGTATCCCACGGCCGGTTTGCTGAGTTCAAGGAGCAATTCCTGTTAAAATATAAGCCTACCGATGAGGACACGCGCATCGAGCAGAAGTCGCGCAGCCTTGAAGTCAAGCGCAGCAAGCAAGGCAATGATTTTCAATGATGTGCCATTGGTGGTAACATAAGTCTTCACGCAATATGTTAAGCGGTATTTTCCCAGTATAAGCTCATGCACGATAAAGAAATTATCATCAGTATCAGGGACCTTTCCCTGTGGTTCGGCGGTGTCCGTGCGCTTACTGACATCAACCTGGACATAAAGAGAAACGAGATACTGGCGATCATCGGTCCCAACGGCGCAGGCAAGACGTGCCTGCTGAACTGTATCAACAGCTTCTACAAGCCGCAGAAGGGCGAGATCCTATTTAACAATAAGAAAATCAATGGTATGAGGTCAGACAAGATTGCCAGCATGGGCATCGCTAGGACCTTTCAGAATATCGAGCTCTATTCGGGATTAAGCTCTTTAGACAATATCATGGCAGCCAGACATGTGCTTATGAAACAGAACATCTTCAGCACCTTCCTGTATTTCGGGCCTGCCCACAAGGAGGAAGTCGCCCACCGCCGGACGGTGGAAGATATCATCGATTTCCTCGAGATCGAGCATGTCAGGAAAAAGGTGGTGGGATCTCTGCCCTACGGCTTAAGAAAGAGGGTGGAGTTGGGAAGGGCACTTGCCTTGGAACCCAAAGTTTTGCTCTTGGACGAACCCATGGCCGGTATGAATCTGGAGGAGAAGGAAGATATCGCCCGCTTTATCTACGATATCTTCGAGGGGCAGGGTGAGTCATATCCTGATACTCCTGTACTGAGAGATGGGGTGGACTCCATCGTCCTCATCGAGCATGATATGGGTGTGGTGATGGACCTGGCTGACAGAATCGTCGTCCTTGATTTTGGACGGAAGATAGCCGAGGGTACGCCCGAAGAGATCGCCGTCAATAAAGAAGTAATTGCAGCCTACCTAGGCGAAAAATAAGCCCTAACCACCATATCACCCGCTGTCATTATTGTACCTGTCTTATTGACTGCACATAGGCGGAGGCTGGCCGCCTTAGTAAGAACCAGATTGATTGTATGGAATTCCAGCGGGACCTTGGCTTTCATATGTCTCGGGTGCTTGTCCCTGCTCCGTACCTGCCTGCTGTTCGAGTGGATTTGTAGAGGTCTGTATGGTATTGCCTGACGAGAATAATCCGCCGTTCGGTTCAATCACCATCGAATATACGATATATCCGATACAGGCCAGCAGACCCAGTATGCATAAAACAATCAGCAAAGAATTCTGAGCCTTGTTCGGCCTCTTGCTGCTTGATCGTTGGTCCAACGGAGTGTGTATCCGTGTCTGTTGCCCATACTGCTGGTCGACGCGTGTCGGCTGCCCGGTAGACAGCTCCGTGTGCAGGCTGACTATACGTCCGCAGTGCGGGCACTGCATGGTTCCCGCCGGCTGATAGGATTGAGGCTGTACCCTAGTCGGTGGCTGCTGCGACTGCTGCCAGGAAGGATGAGTAGGCCCCCAGTTTATTTGAAATGAGCAATAGGGGCACTGGGGGATGCCATATTGTATATATTGCCTGCACCTGGGACAGGAAAACCATTGCTGATTCATTACGATCTCCTGTGAAGGACCACGTCTAAAATATCAAAATTCTACGCAAACAAACCTAGTAATAGATTATGTGTTTAAAATATTAAATAAATATTAATTCTAATATTATACCCGTATATGAAAAAGAGGAAAATTGACGAATAAGTATAGCTATTGAGATGGATAACTTTACAACACGAGGAAAGATCAGTATGATAAAAATGGTGGGAGATAATGGATTTGAACTTATGTCCTTCTGTGTATAGGATAGGCGCTACTGTATCCGTTACTTCTTAAGTTCGGCAATTACTGCATCAGCAACATCTGAAGTCCCCGCGCTGGGTTCGTTGCGGTCTTTGTGCAGGTCATAGGTCACATACTTGCCTTCTTCTATAACGGCAGCGATGGCGTTCTCCATCCTGTCGGCAGCCTGCTCTTCGCCCAGGTAGCGTAGCATCAGCACTGCTGATAGCATCTCAGCGATAGGACTGACCTTGTTTTGGCCGGTGTACTTCGGTGCGCTGCCATGCGTGGGCTCAAAAACTGCAATGCCGTCGCCAATATTGGCGCCCGGCGCCATACCAAGCCCTCCGACCAGCCCGGCGCAGAGGTCCGATATAATATCACCGTAAAGGTTGGGCAAAGCCAGCACGTCGTACATTCTGGGGTCTTTGACCAGGCGCATGCACAGGGCATCCACCAGTACCTCGTCGAACTCTATCTCCGGGTAGCCTTTGGCTACTTCACGAGCAGTGTGCAGAAAAAGGCCGTCACTGAACTTCATGATATTGGCTTTGGTGACGGCAGATACTTTCTTGCGTTTGTATTTGCGAGCGTACTCGAAGGCGTACTTTACAATGCGTCGGGTGCCGGTCTCGGAGATGGTCTTGATGCTGTACCCGGCATCTTTGCGCAGCTTCCCCTTGTAGTGCTTCGAGATAAAATCGTAAAGCTCTGCGGCTTCAGGCGTATCCTTGGCGAACTCGATGCCGATGTACAGATCCTCAGTGTTTTCACGCACGATTACGAGGTCGACATTCTGATAAGGGCTGGTGACCACGCCCTTGTAGCTCTTGCACGGTCTGAGGCAGGCATAGAGGTCGAGCTCCTTGCGCAGCGCCACATTAACACTCCTGAACCCCTTACCGATCGGCGTGGTAACGGGGCCTTTGATGGCTACGCCGTTTTTACGGATCGATGAAAGGGTTTCCTCAGGCAGGGGCGTGCCGTACTTCGCAATGGCGGCCTCGCCCACAGTGAAGACGTCCCATTGAAATTTGATTCCCGTAGCTTCCAGTACACGGATCGTTGCATCGGTGATCTCGGGACCGATACCATCGCCGGGTAGAAGGGTGACTCGATATGTCATTAATCTAACCTCAGAAAACTCAAATTCAAGAAAGTTTAAAGTCGCCGTGCTTGTTGATATAGGGGACCAGCCCTCCCTCGTTGAGTATGTTCAGCATGGCGGTCGGTATCTTGGCAAAGCTGTAGTTTTCGCTTTTCGTTACATTTTTAATGGTGCCGGCGAGCAGGTCCACTTCCAGATCATCGCCTTCCTCGATCCTATCCGTGTCGCAGATTAGCACCGGTACGCCCTGGTTGATGGCGTTGCGGAAGAAGATGCGTGCGAAAGATTTAGCCAGGATAGCACTGACGCCAGCTATCTTGATCACTAGTGGGGCATGCTCCCGGCTGGAGCCCAGTCCGAAATTAGAGCCGCCGACGATAAAGTCGCCCTGCTTGACCTGTGAGACGAAATCGGGGTTGGCATCCTCCATTACGTGCTTGGCCAGCTCCGGCAGGTTGCTGCGCAGGTGGGCATATTTGCCGGCTATAATTAAATCTGTGGAGATGTCATTACCGAATTTAAAGGCCTTGCCTCTTAATAGTGTTACCGTCATTAGATAACCTCTCTTGGATCTGTGATTCTGCCTGTGATGGCCGAGGCGACCGCAGTGGCCGTGCTGGAAAGGTAGATGAACCCCTCAGGATTGCCCATGCGTCCTTTGAAGTTCCGGTTGGCTGTTGAAAGGCAGACCTCCTTATCTCCCAACGCACCCTGGTGCAGTCCGAGGCATGACGCACAGCCGGGAGGTAAAACAATGCCTCCTGATTCGACGATGGTCTTGATATATCCTTTATCGATCGATTGCGCCATGATCTCACGCGAGGCCGGGCAGACCAGCAGACGGACGCCTTTCTGACATTTCTTACCCTTCAGCAACTCTGCCGTCTCTTTCATATCTTCCAGCCTGCCGTTGGTGCAGGTGCCGATCAATATCTGGTTAACTCTTATATCTTTCAGAGTGCTAGCCGGGGCGGTGTTATCGACAGTGTGCGGCTTTGATACCATCGGCCCTAGTTTGGAAACGTCGATGCTGATAGTGCGTTCGTATGTCGCATCGGCGTCAGGCTGAAGGGCCATGAATTTATCTTCACGGTCGCGGCTTTTGAGAAACTCCCTGGTTATATCATCGGAGGGGAACAGACCTACCTTTGCCCCCGCCTCGACTGCCATGTTGGCCATGGTCAGTCTCTGTGTTACCGGCATGTGGCTTACTGTATCACCACCGAACTCCATGGCTTTATAGGTGGCGCCGTCGGCTCCTATCGTGCCGATAAGGTAAAGTATCAGGTCCTTGGCACTGACATATTTCTGAAATCTGCCGGTTACGGCTATTTTATATGTCTCGGGCACACGGAACCAGGTCTTGCCAAGGGACATGGCCACCGCGATATCGCTGGATCCCATGCCGGTGGCAAATGCGCACAGCCCTCCAGCGGTGACAGTATGCGAGTCTGCACCTACGATGACCTCGCCGGGACTGGCCAGCTTCTCGGCTACCAGTTGATGGCAGACGCCGCTGCCGGCGTCGAATAGCAGGCAGCCCGTATCCGCAGAGAACTCACGCAGGAATATATGGTCATTGGAAAGCTGACGGTTGGGGCTGGGGCTGGCATGATCAATAAAAATGGCAGTCCTCTGTGCATTGGCCAAGGTCTGTTTTCTACCCGATTTAAACTGGCGGACTGTCAGCGGGCCTGTGGTATCCTGCACAAATACCAGGTCCACAGGTGCCACCACGATATCGCCGGCTTTGCAGTTGATACCCGACTTCTGGCTTAAGATCTTTTCACTTAAAGTTTTTCCCATATTTGCAATTCATCCGGTTTGAGATTCATTGACTATTGGACAATCAGAGCAACATTTTAGCATATTATATAGCTGACATACTATTCAGATTGAACGTACATTATTCACAAATGGTAAAATTGGTGTATATCTCATTATAATGGGAAATTGTCATGGTCGAACCGCAAATTTATAAAGAAGATAAAGGGGTCACAAGCTGTAAAAACTCCCTGTTCCAGTGGGGGACGCGTACTTATGTGATGGGTATTATTAATATGTCCCCGGACTCATTTTCTGGAGATGGAAATCCAAACCTGAGCGTTGCCCTGGAGCAAGTACAGCGCATGCTGGAGGACGGGGCTGACATCATCGATGTGGGCGGAGAATCGACACGTCCTGACGCAGCTCCGATTACGGCAGAGGAAGAATTGAAACGGGTGATGCCCTTTATCAGCGAAGCAGCAAAAGCACTAGCGGTGCCCATCAGCATCGATACCTACAAATATGACGTTGCGCGGGAAGCGCTGGATGCTGGGGCGAACATTATCAATGATATCTCTGGCCTGAGAAACGAGCCGGATCTCGTGAAGCTGGCAGCGCAGAGAAAAGTACCCATAGTTCTGACCAGCAATGAGCGCGGACAAAGCGTAACTAGGATCATGGAAACTATAACAGGGAATCTGCGTAGGCTGATCTCAACGGCGGAAGAGGCTGGCGTCTCCCCCGGGAATATAATCATCGATCCCGGCATAGGTTTTGGAAAGACACCCGAGCAAAACCTGGAGATACTCAGGCGACTGGAAGAGCTGAAAACGCTGAATAAGCCCCTGCTGCTGGGTACCTCGCGTAAATCATTTATCGGGAAAGTGTTGGGTAAAGAGCCCGATGAGCGGGAGGAGGGGACGGCTGCCACCATCGCCATCGGTATAAGCAAGGGCGCCGATATAGTGCGGGTGCATAACGTCCGCCAGATGAAAATGGTCTGCCGCATGAGCGACGCAATTGCGAGGGGAAAATAATATTAATGGACGAGGTTTTTATAGGAATCGGTTCCAACATGGGTGAAAGGCAATCCAATATTGCTCGTGCAGTGGAGCAGCTTTCGTCTTATGGGAAAATCAAACTAGTGTCCTCCCTGTTTGAGACTGAACCGGAGGGGTATGAGGACCAGCCTGACTTCCTTAATTGTGTCGTCAGCATGGCTACCGGGACCGGAGCGAAAGATCTCCTTACTATACTTAAACACATTGAAAGATCTGCCGGCAGGATGCCTTCATTCCGCAATGCGCCGCGTCCCCTGGACCTTGATATCCTGTTTTACGGAAATAAGGTAATAAAAAAAGATGATCTGGAAATACCTCATCCGTGGCTGCACCAGAGGCCTTTTGTACTGGTGCCCCTGGCCGAGATTGCTCCGTCCTGGCAGCATCCCATTTTACATAAAACTGTCCAGCAGATGTTGAGCGAGCTGTCCGTGGTCAGGAGAGTCCGCAGGTGGGGTAGCTTGGAAGTGGATATAGCAAGGGGTTGATATGTATTTTGTTGCAATAGAAGACAGCTTTGAAGCGGCACATTTTTTACGCGAATATGGAGGAAGGTGCGAGAGGTTGCACGGCCACAGGTTCAAGGTCGTCGTCAGGCTGAAATCCGCAGTGCTTGGCAGTTCCGGTATGGCCTATGATTTCACTGTTCTGAAAGAGAAGGTTAAGGAGTTGCTGGCAGAGTACGATCATCATTGCCTTAATGAGGTTCCCCCGTTCGACAGAATAAATCCAACATCAGAAAGCATAGCCGAGACCATCTATCAACGCCTTGCACCGGATTTTAACGAAAATGTGCTTATGGATAGCGTCGAGGTCTGGGAATCACCTGGTTCCTGTGCCGTCTATAAACCCTGACAGATCAGATATTTATTTGAGGAGGCAACAGGTTAGGAATACCATCCTGGATAGGGTATGATTGATTACACTTTCGGCAAAACAGGGAACCTTTGATAATATCACCGCTGTTATTCTCACTTACACTGAGTTCAAGCGGCCCTTTACATACAGGGCATACGATAATTTCCATAATAGATTCTTTCATAATCACATCCAGTTAAATCGGTTCACGTGAACAGATCGGCAAAGTAAAGGTGTTTTCGGATGAACATTTTACCATATCGTCTCATTCAACAATAGCCGATGGTCGCAGCTGGAAAGGGTGTATTCTGACATAATGTGAATATAAAAATGGATAAGCTGCTTTTAAATGCTCGAGATAATCCAGCCATTCAACACAAAGATATTGAAATACTCTTCTAATATCAGCACCTATATGAGCGATATCGCTTTTAGGGAGTTCAGCTATATAAGGACGTGAATCCAGCTCTTCCATCAGATGAAATGCTGAAAGCAGCAGGTCGGTAACACGCTCATGCTCGAGCAGGTTGGGATTTTCTATGAGCAGAAGCAGGAAATCCCTTTTGCTTACGAGAAAAGACTTCAATTTAGCCAGGTCAATATTATTGAAACTACTGGTGATTTCGCTTGCGGCAAAAGCGTGAGCTTTTTTAAAATCTGCTTTGCCCCATTCCTTTCTTACGTTAAGATTTGATATTATTGCCTCTTTATCAGCAGATGCATCCAGCAGCATGGAAACGAGATCACGGCCGACTTCCGAATAGAATGCGCCGATAACCATGCTCAGCTTCTGTATCTTTTCTTCAGCTTCGCGTCGGGCCAGTATGCGTTCAACAACGATGCCTACCAGCAGGACTTCCAGGGGTAAAAAGGCAATATCGCCGACTAAAAAGATAAAAATATGATGGACATCTTGGAAAATCAAATAATGCGTTACATATATAGTGATGGAGATGCTGACCAGTATGGCGCCAATTATTATTAAATCGCGGTATTTTTTCATTCTTATTCCCCTTCAAGATGACCAGTAGCTTTCTTTATTTTTAAATATTGGTGAAACAGCTTTAAAATCCGGAGTGCCTGCCAAGTGCAGCAACTGGAATACCACTATCTCGGCGGTTGAAATAACGGCTCCGGCATTGCTCAGGTAATTCATGGCATTTCGCCAATCGCTTTTATAGCGTGAGCATACAGCATCACTGATAATATGTACAAAATATCTATTATTAAGAAAATCCAGAGCAGTTTGAAGAACACATACATGTGATTCAATGCCGGCAATCATGACATACTTTCTGTTGAGCTTGGTAAAGGAATCGAGGAACTCTTGGTTGGCATAGCAACTGAACTCCATTTTTTCAATTGGCTTGTACATAGCCCCCAATTTGTGCCTGATGCGTTCCAGAGTCGTTCCCAATCCCTTTTTGTACTGCTCGGTGACCAGTACCGGAACGCCTAATTTTTGACATGCTTCTATCATAACCGCCGTGTTTCTTTCTGTGTTTTCCAACACTTCGTTCTTCATGGCTGATGCAAGGTTGGTCTGCACGTCTATCAATACAAATACTGAATTTTGAGCCGTTATCTTATACCTCTCCATGAATGGCCTACCCTCCGGATTGAGTAAGTTGATGATGATATTACATAGCACGGTAAACTCTGTCAAAAAGGCCACTTGCCCTTACGTGTCCATTACGATATTATTCACTATGCATCTTTGAATAGTAGCCAAATGGGGTTCGAAGTGATTTTTCAGGAGTGGTTAATATGAAGATTGAGCATGTTGAGGGAACGGATGTCGGCAAGCTTATGCTGTATGCGCTGAGCACGTGTATATGGTGCAGGAAAACCAAGCAGTTACTGACAGACATGGGCGTTGCCTATGACTACGTGTTCGTCGACCTGCTCACAGGGCAGGATAAAGAAGATGTGGTGTCGACTGTAACCAAATGGAATCCCGATTGCTCATTTCCCACCCTGGTTATCAATGAGGACAAATGTATCGTGGGCTATAAGGAAAAGGAGATAAAAGAGGCGGTCAAAGTATGACGGACAACACTGACATTACCCCCGAAGCAGTTGACCGGGCTTATTTGATATATAGACGGCAAGCTGAAAGCAGTGGTTATCACTTGAATCCGGATATTGAATTTACCAAGGCCCTGATCAGCGGATTGCTGGTCAACGAAGGCAGGTATGGGTATCAATCATGCCCATGCAGGCTGGCCTCCGGACATAAAAACGATGATCTCGATATTATCTGTCCCTGCGACTACAGGGACCAGGACATAAATGAGCACGGCGCATGCTACTGCGCTCTGTATGTTTCTCAGCAGGTTATTGATGGTACAATGGAATTGCACTCGATCCCTGAAAGGAGACATGCGCAAAAAGCAGGGAAAACATCAGCAAAAGCGGTCGCCGCGGCTTTTACTTACGAACTGTCTTATCCTGTCTGGCGATGCAAGGTCTGCGGCTACCTTTGTGCCAGAGACGGGCCGCCGGAAGTGTGCCCGATATGCAAAGCCAAGAAAGACAGGTTCGGGCAATTCTTATAATTTCTGGATTTACCGGCCTTTGTTTAACACTGTAAAACTGTGAAATCAACGATCTGTCCGTATACCCGATATGATGAAAGATTCTGCAAACAGAATTCTGAAAAACTTTAAATTAAACCGTATTGCATGGCTGCAAAGGCATGGTTCCGTGTTTTTCCCATTCTGGACTATGGTGTTTAAATATCCTCCCCTGGCCGTTTTTAATGCATGCCTGCGGGCCAAATCAGATATTACCAACTCGTGTATCATACATACCATAGGAGACAGCCATGTCATGCCTTTTATCTTCCAGTGGCCTTTTCATGTTCATCACATCTCTCAGGCAACCGCTTATAACCTTGTAAAGGATGGCAGTTTCACGCGTTCGAAGGAATACCTTAACCTTTTCCTTTCCAAGATAGACAGGAAACGAGACATCGTTTTTCTGGTTTTCGGGGAGATTGATGCACGTGTACATATTTATCTGCAATACGGAAAGAGCGGGAAAACCATCCCTTTTGAAAGATTAATTGATGCCACCGTGGACAGATATGGCCAGACTATCAGTCGGATAAAGGACGAAGGATTTGCCGTATGCGTGCACGGCATACCCCCGGCGGCAAGCAAGGAGTTTATTACGGCCCTGCCCTTTTCCGGCAAACCCAGGGAAAGAAGCGAGATATCAAGACAATTTAATATCAAGTTAAGGGATTTCTGCCAATGGATAGAAGTACCTTATGTCGATATACAGTCCATTGCATCAGATGAAAAAGGATTTATTAAGAAGTGCTATCTTGCTGATGAAGTACATTGCAACCGACGGATAGTCCCCTTTGCACGCAAAATTATTTTGGATTCACTAAAAGAACCGCAGTAGCGGACTGAATTGATAATGTACTTTTTCCTGACCTTCAACTAGTACCCCCATACGTATAAGCCAGATTAAGTATTTTACACGTTGATGAATATCTGGATTTCGCGATATATTGCGTATGTTGAATAATTAAGGGTCTTTTCACATTACCCCAGCCCTGCTAAGGAGCTTTACAATGAATCTACCATTGATATTTGCCGTGTTTTGTGGTGTTTTTGTGGCTGCGGTGCTTGGTCTTGTGATGTGGCTGATTTTTTCGAACCTCAGGGATTTGAAGAGTGATAAAAAGTGCGAATCGACGAGCGAATCTAATAAGGCCCGGTAATCACGCATATCAGGGTTTAATTTCAAACTGACCCACTACCCATAATTCTATAGAAAATTGTATATTTCTATATAATTATATATAATTATGACATATTTCTCCCTACTGGGATCTGCATATGAAAGGGTATCATCCCGATTCTGAAACAGAAGAAATAATCACTATAAGCGAAGCCAGTCACATTCTGGGAGTCAATGAGGCGACCCTGCGGCAGTGGACTGATGAAGGCAAGATAAAAGCATTCATAACACCCGGGGGGCACCGGCGATATTCGACTTCTGAGTTAAGGAAGTTTACCAGATCCCGCAGTAAGAAGCTGGGTGTTAAAGACTTGGCGGTTGAAATAGAAGACACATCACATATACATCGGGAAATCGCTAGGCGGTTTCTCGCCAGTAATCCAAGCTGCCGACAGCCTGATCATGAGCATCAACAGCAGCTGGCGGGTCTTGGACGGAATCTGTTGGGACTATTGGTTAAGTATATTTGTGAACCTTCTACACGCGATTCGACAATAGTATCTGCCCAGGTAATAGGCACAGGTTTTGGTAAAACTCTGGCTGATCTAGGTTTGCCGCTGACAGATTCTGTCAAAGCATTTCTTGCACATCGAGATCCCTTTATGGTTGCTGTTACTCACCTGATAGCTAAAAAGCAGCTTATGCAGGGCAACTTAAGGGAAGCAATCCCTTTGGCCAACCGTTTTATAGACGAGGCACTGGTATATATGGTAAATGCTCACCAGCAGTATTGCGGGAAGGGTTTGGAGAGAGTGAACAAATGATATCGATCTCGCGCCTTCTGTGCGATACCGTCGGCCCGGGGGATTACCTGCGCTACCGGACGCCTGTTGTTAAAAATAAGCATAAAGATGATTCCGGGGCACCAAAGCCTGTTGTGGTATGGAATTGTACCAGGCACTGTAACCTTGCCTGTATTCACTGCTATGCAAGCGCTGTCAATCGAAAGAAGGCTGATGAAATGGATACCAGCCAGGGAAAGAGAATGCTAGCGGACCTGGCTGAGTTTGGGGTACCTGTTATCTTATTCTCCGGGGGTGAGCCGCTTTTAAGAGAAGATATCTTTGAACTGGCGGAATACGCTGTAAAACAAAATATTAGGGTATCACTTTCTACCAATGGTACGCTTATATCATCCAAGGCTGCCGGACTAATTCGGGACGTTGGGTTTGCCGAGGTCGGAATCAGTCTCGATGGTATTGACGCAGTTAATGACAGGTTCCGCGGCAAAGATCAGGCTTTTAATCAGGCATTGCAAGGAATCAGGAATTGCATCGCACTTGGTATTAGGGTTTCCCTGCGGTTGACCATCACTAACTATAATTATGAAGAGATACCGGCCATATTTGATCTTGTTGAGAACGAAGGTATCGACCGTGTATGTTTCTATCATCTTGCTTATTCAGGGCGCGGAAAGGGTCTGCGGCAATTCGATGTGACGCATGCACAAACACGTCAGATATTAGAGATTATCTCTGAACGTACGATCGATCTACATAAACGAGGTCTGCCCAAAGAGATCCTCACGGTAGGCAACCATGCTGACGGCGTGTTTATTTATCTACGAATGCTTAAACAGGACCCATCACGAGCAGAAAAGATCATTGGCCTTCTGGAACTTAACGGCGGAAATAACTCGGGAATCAGGATAGGTGCGATCGATGAGATGGGGTACGTCCACCCTGACCAATTCTGGCAGCATTATTCACTGGGAAATGCTGTTAATAGAAAATTTAGCGAAATATGGATGGATAGCTCTGAGCCGCTAATGAATAAATTGAGAAACCGTAAGAAATGGTTAAAAGGGCGCTGTGCTCAATGTAAGTATTTAAACATATGTAACGGCAACCTACGGATTCGTGCCGAAGCAGCATATGGTGACATCTGGCAAGAAGACCCTGCATGCTATCTTACATATGAGGAAATAGGAAGTTAAGATGTCAGTTTTTCATATTGAGCAGGCTGCAATTAGGCCCCGTTTGAACCTGGTGGCATGGGAGATTACACGCTACTGCAATTTACACTGCGCGCACTGCCGTGCTTCTGCAGAAGATGACCGTAATCCGAAGGAGCTATCTACCAGCGATTGCTGCCGTCTGATTGATGACATCATGGAAGTCGGCAAACCTATTCTCATCCTTACCGGGGGAGAACCGCTCGCAAGGCCGGATTTTTTCGAGATTGCCGCTTATGCATCATCCAGAGGTCTAAGAGTGGTTATGGGAACCAACGGTACTCTAATCACAGCGGAAATAGCCGGCAGGCTTAAGGAAATTCCGATATCCAGAGTTGCTATCAGCCTGGATTTTCCGGATGCCGTATTGCAGGATAAGTTCAGGGGAAAAGAAGGGGCTTATGATGCGGCCATGTCTGGTATTCAAGCTATCAGGCAAGCCGGACTTGAGTTGCAGATAAACTGCACCGTAACAAAATTGAATTTAGCTTATTTAGATCAACTTCTTAAACTTGCCTTCAACAATGGAGCAGTTGCTTTTCATCCCTTTTTCCTGGTTCCTACCGGCAGGGGCAAAGGATTGAAGGCTGTGGAGCTTTCCGCACAAGAATACGAGGATACACTGAACTGGATATTTAGCAAACAACTTGAACTGGGAGATAAAATCTTTTTTAAACCTACTGACGCACCTCATTATTTTCGCATAATAAAGCAAAGGCAAAGGCAACTTAAAGAGCAGTTGACGCCAATAATGGGAAAAGCAAACGTGGCTGATCACATGTATTCCTTGACACGCGGGTGCCTCGCTGGCACAGGGTTCTGTTTTATTTCACATACTGGAATTGTACAGGGATGCGGATATCTTGATATTGAAGCGGGGAATATCAGGGATCAGTCTTTTAAGAGCATTTGGGATAATTCTCCTCTTTTTACAGCATTACGGGTACTCGATAACATCAAAGGCAAATGTGGGGCTTGTGAATATAGAAAGATATGCGGAGGATGCCGCGCCCGTGCCTATGAGGCCACAGGAGATTTTCTGGAGTCTGAGCCTTATTGTTTATACCAGCCGCAATTAAAGGATCAGTTAAGGTAAATGACTGGCTCAACCACTAATAGTATTAAAGTCAAGCTTTTAGGCCTGCTGCAAAACAGGTTTCCTTTAAGCAAGGAACCTTTCGCTGAGATTGGTACAGTGTTGGGTATTGCAGAAACAGAGGTAATCAGGTTGACACGGATTTTAAAAGAAGAGGGCATCATACGTCAGATAAGCCCTGTATTGGATGCCAGGAAAATCGGTTATCAAAGCACTTTGATAGCCATGAAAGTCCCCGCAACAAATATGGAAGAGGCTGAACGCTACCTTTCCCAACATACAGGAATCAGTCATGCATATGAACGTGATAATGAGTATAACATATGGTTTACACTGTCGTGGCCTCTAAACACAGATATTAACGTTGGAATTCAAAAATTGTCAGATCTTATCGGGGCTGAATCGACACTTATTCTGCCTGCGGTCAGGGTCTATAAACTACGGACCGATTTTACCCTGGAAGAAGAAAGTCAATTAAATACTGAAATAGCTGGGGTAAACTGCACGCCTGAGGATTTAAAACTGTCCGAGTTAGAAAAAAAGATAATAAATATATTGCAGGAAGATCTGCCACTAACTCACCACCCTTTCGATGGCTTCGCCAGTCAGATGGATATGGGAATCGATGGTTTACTAGATATTTGCCGGGGTCTTGTGAAAAAGGGGGCAATCAGGCGTATCGGGGCAGCAATAAACCACTATAAGGCTGGATATGAAGCAAATGCTATGACATGCTGGAATGTTCCTCGACATAAGGTGGAATCAGTTGCAGCTGGGTTGATACAGTTCAGGCAGGTCAGTCATTGCTACGAGAGGAAGACCAGAATATCCTGGCGATATAACTTTTATGCTATGATCCATGCAAAAACGAAAAAAGCGTGTACGAGTATTGTAAAAAAGATACAGACTGACAGCGGAACAAACGATTTCGTAGTATTATTCAGCGTCAGGGAACTTAAGAAAACAAGGATCAGGTATACAGTGTAAATATATGAATCCGTATTACTCGATATTTTTAAATGTTAAAACAAAGCGGTGCTTTGTAATAGGAGGCGGTAGAATTGCTTTGCGCAAGGTCAACGAACTGCTGGCGCATGGTGCTGAAATCACTGTAATCAGCCCTGCTTTTTGTACTGAATTGAATGAACTTGCCCAAAAAAATCAAATACAAATTATAAAGAGAAATTATCACGTCGGTGACCTTGATGGGGCTTATTTAACAGTAGCAGCGACAGGAAGTAAGCTACTGAATAAAAAAGTAGCTGAAGAAGCACATAATAGTAAGGTATTATTGAACGTAGTGGACAATCCTAATCTGTCGGATTTTATAGTACCGTCAGTAGTACACCGTGGTGACATCACCATAGCGGTCTCTACGGGAGGTAACAGCCCGGCGCTAGCAAAAAAGATCCGGAAAAGATTGGAGAATACCTTTTTTGAAGAATATACCGCTCTCACCCGTTTGATCGGTGAGGTACGTCTTGATATGCATCAGAGAAGAATCAAAATAACTGCTGCTAAATGGCAAAATGCGATAGACCTAGATGTTATGATTGCTTTAATCAAGAATGGTGATGAGGCTAAAGCCAAAGAGTTACTGATCAACCGTCTTACCAACTCAAGATTAGCAAATAAGTGAAAAATCTTATGTATATAAATTTGCTCGGAATAAATTATCAGACGGCTACAATTGATATACGTGATAAGGCAGCCATAAATATCGAACGCCTGCCCGATGCACTATTTTCATTAGGCAAGCACTCAGCGAATGGTGTAATACTTTCGACCTGTAACCGTACTGAGATATATACATCCGGCATGGATATCAGCGATATAAGAAAGGCCAGTAAAAGATTCTTTAAGGATTATCTATGTATACCGACTGACAGGCTGTCGCCTTTCATGTATTCAATGCACGATGATGAATTAGCCAAACATATCTTCAGGGTTGCTTCCGGCCTTGACTCCATGATTATCGGCGAATATGAGGTACTGGGACAGGTCAATCATGCATTAGCTGCGGCTGAAAAGTCAGGGATGGTCAACCCGCCCTTAAGGCGTGTATTTCAATGTGCAATCAGGACGGGCAGAAAGGTACGGGAGAAAACGGGGATAAGTAAATACGCTCTTTCTGTAAGTTCCGTGGCAGTCAATAAAGCGCTTGATATAATACGTGATGTAAAAACAGCCAAGCTTGTTATTATAGGGGCAGGCGAGGCGGGCAAGCAGGCAATCAGGGTAGCAAAAACCAGGGGCTTTAAAGATACCGTCATTATTAGCAGGTCTATTGAGCGCGCCGGTTATTTAACGAAACAATATGGGGGCAGGCCTGCCAGCACTTCAGAACTGACTGATGAGTTATATGATGCTGCCATAGTGATCACATGTGCAGCAGCGCCACATTCAATATTGCGTCATCAGCTTGTTTACGAAGTCATGTCTAAACGTCAAAAAGTACCTATGACTATCATAGACATTGCAATGCCGCGTAATGTAGAACCCAGTGTTAAAGAGATAAACAATGTCCACCTGTTAAATATTGATGACCTTAACGATCTGGCGAATAAGAACAGGACACGACGCGAAATCGAGATCGCTGCAGTAGAAAAAATAATATTGCAGGAAGCGGGCATTTTTATGAAATGGTGGCGTACTTACAGCGTCAGGCCCTTAGTTAAAGCCATAATGTCCAAAGCTGAAAAAATCAGGTCTGTTCAATACAATAAAACCATTAAGAAGCTAGACTTCCTTTCTGATACTGATAAGCAGGCGGTCAGCCGCTTAACTATATCGATCGTAGATAAGATATTGAGAGACCCAATTTTATACTTGAAATCTTCAGACGACGGCAGTGATATTGAAGAGCGAATGGAATTAATCACAGAGATGTTTAATCTGGATAATGTAAAAGATCATGAATAAGAAGGTAATTATCGGCACTCGGGGAAGCAAGCTGGCCCTTATTCAAGCTGAAACAGTGAGGGACCGACTCACGTCCATGAAACCGGGCCTCGATATCCAGATACGTAAAATTATTACAGAAGGCGACAGAAACCAGACTATCAATATAGAGGAGGCTGGGAAAGTAGGTATATTTGTCAAAGCACTTGAGGAGGCTTTGATTAAATGCGAGATTGATATTGCCGTGCACAGCCTCAAAGACCTGCCGGTATTAATTCCCCGTGAACTTGCTCTGGCAGCAACTATCGAAAGAATTGACCCTCGTGATGTTTTAGTTGGCAACGTCACTTTTGACAGGTTAAAACCAGGCGCCTATATTGGCACCAGCAGTGTGCGGCGTTATGCGCAGATTAAATATCTGCGCCCTGACCTGAAAATTGCAGGCATACGGGGAAACATCGATACGCGTCTGCGTAAACTGGCCTCGGGCAACATTGATGGATTAATACTGGCGGCAGCTGCCATGCTGAGAATGGGCAAGACAAGGGAGATAACCGAGTATCTTGAGCCGGATAGGTTTATACCTGCAGCAGGGCAGGGGGCTTTGGGTATCGAGATAAGGCTCCACGATAATTATGTTGCGTCCCTGGTCGAAAATATCAATCACAGACCAACCTGGCAGGCAGTGAAATCTGAGCGGGCCTTTATAGACTATCTGGGCGGTGGTTGCAGCGTGCCTATTTCATGTTTGGCGACCGAAACACATGGATATTTAAAAATTATAGGGATGGTTTCAGATAGGGAAGGGGAAAATATGATTAAGGACTCGATTATTGCTGATGCCGATTGTCCCGAGGAAGCAGGTCGGCAATTGGCAGAGAAAATGCTGAAAGAGGGCGCAGAAGAAATCGTGGAAAAGATAAGATGCCGGTAAAGATTGGCAAGGTCTTTTTAGTTGGAGCGGGACCTGGGGATCCGGCTTTGATTACAATTAAGGCTATAAAATGCCTTCAGAAGGCAGACGTCGTAATCTATGACCAGCTCGTTGCTCCTCAATTACTGGGCTATACCAGTCCGCAGGCTGAAAGGATTTACGTTGGTAAATCCGGAGATAAGCACACCGCCGAGCAGGACGAAATTAATTTAATGCTTGCTCAACTTGCGAGGCGCGGGAAAATTGTAGTCAGATTGAAAGGCGGCGACCCCTTTGTTTTTGGCAGGGGAGGAGAGGAAGCTGATTTCCTGTGTAAAAATGCCCTACCGTTTGAAATTGTACCGGGCATTACTTCCGCAATTGCTGTTCCGGCGTACGCAGGTATACCGGTTACTTATCGAGGCATATCCTCTTCATTGGCTATTGTTACCGGGCATGAAGATCCCCGTAAAAGTACATCCAGCATAAACTGGCGAGGACTGGCGGCAGGTGTTGACACCCTGATTTTCCTAATGGGTATGCAGAATCTAGCCCTGATTACCGATAAATTGGTGGAATGTGGAAAACCGCCTGATACGCCGGTTGCTGTGATAAAAGACGGTACTTTACCTGCACAGGTTATTGTAAAGGGATCGTTGCAGACAATTGCTGCACAGGTAAGAAAGAAGAGAATTACTGCACCGGCTGTAATCGTAATAGGCAATGTTGTTAAATTGAGCGAACGATTGAACTGGTATCCCAAACTTTCTTTATTTGGAAGACGGGTATTGATTACCAGGGCAGGACTTCAGTCCGCCGATTTTGAAGCACAGCTTTTCGAACGCGGTGCTGTGCCGGTCAAGTTCCCCATGATCGAAATAAAGGCAATAAAGAGAAATAGCAAACTGGATACTGCGATAAAGCAATTAGGCTCGTATGATTGGATTATTTTTACCAGCGTTAATGGTGTTGATATCTTTTTTCAGAGGCTACAAAAACATGGCCTCGATGCCAGGGCCTTATCGGGCACTAAGATAGGAGCTATTGGGCCAGCCACCAGCAGGTTGCTGGAGAATCGCGGTGTAGTAGCCGATTACATACCCGTCGTTTATACTGCCCAAGGCATCGTGGACGGCATTAAATCACAATCCATGCAAGGTAAAAGGGTATTGATTCCCAGAGCAGATATAGCGGACGATGAGCTAGTTCAGGGGCTAACTAGGATGAAGGCTAAAGTGGATAATATTCACGTCTATCGTACAGTACGACCTGAATACGATGTTCGTCAATTCAAGAAACTGGTACTGGACAAGGAGATCGATATCATCACTTTTACCAGTTCATCAACGGTCAAGAACTTTATAGCAGTCCTGAACAGTAAAGAAATAGCAAAAATCCGTGCCATTATTGCCTGTATTGGGCCCAAGACCGCTATGACGGCCTCTAACGCCGGATTTAGGGTTAACATTGTTGCGAAGAAGCAGACCCTAGATGGATTGCTCAGAGAGATGGAAGACTATTTCAGGGAGGACAATTAAATGGCGGTTTTTCCACAGTTACGAATGCGGCGTCTGCGAAATACCGAGGCCCTGCGGTCACTGGTCAGGGAAAATTATCTGGATGTCGGAGATCTTGTTTATCCCTTATTTATAGTTGAGGGAAAGGGAATTAAGCAAGAAATCCTGTCAATGCCGGGAGTGTTCCATTTCTCGGTCGACCGACTATCGAAAGAGGTTGAAGAGTTATCTATGCTTGGCGTACCTGCTGTTATTCTGTTCGGAGTGGTTAATAAGAAGGATGAAACGGGTTCAGGTGCATATCATCCTAAAGGTGTAGTTCAACGTGCAATCCATGCTATAAAAAAGGCTGCTCCGCAAATGCTTATAATAACTGATATATGTCTTTGTGAATATACTAGCCATGGGCATTGTGGTTTGATCCGTAATGGGTACGTTGATAATGACAGCACGCTGCCCCTATTAGCCAGGATGGCCCTTTCACATGTACAGTCTGGTGCTGACGTAGTAGCGCCATCAGACATGATGGACGGTAGGGTGAAAGCTATAAGAGAAACGCTGGATGAGAACGGATTTATTAAAACACCCATTCTGGCTTACTCCGCTAAATATGCCTCAGGCTTCTATGGTCCTTTCAGGGAGGCTGCTGGCTCAGCACCCCAGTTTGGAGACCGCAAATCATATCAAATGGATCCGGGCAATTCACGTGAAGCCATGAGAGAAATAGAGCAGGATATCGCCGAGGGTGCAGATATCGTTATGGTGAAACCCGCTCTGTCATATCTTGATGTTATAAGAACGGCTCGTAACAGATTCGACTATCCATTAGCTGCCTATAATGTAAGTGGGGAATACTCCATGGTGAAAGCAGCTGCTGCCATGGGTTGGCTGGATGAAAAACGCGTTGTCATGGAGATATTAGGATCGATTAAACGAGCCGGAGCCGATATTATACTGACATACCATGCCAAACAGTTGGCCGGTTGGCTTAAAGAATAAAATCCAGTTGTTACCTATGAAGAGATTACATAAATCACAGCAGCTTTTTAAACAAGCCCAGCTCTACCTCCCGGGTGGCGTGGACAGCCCCGTTCGCTCATTCAAAGCTGTGGACAGCACTCCACTGTTCATAAGCAGAGGCAAAGGATCACATATATATGACATCGATGGCAATAAGTATATCGATTACATAAGCTCGTGGGGTCCGCTTATTCTGGGACATGCTGACAATCGAATCACAACAGCTCTTAAAGGCTGTATCGATAACGGCACCAGTTTTGGAGCATCTACTGAACTTGAAACCAGGCTTGCCAGAATTATATGTGAAGCAATGCCGTCGATTGAGATGGTGCGCTTCGTTAATTCGGGCACAGAGGCGGCGATGACCGCTCTCCGTTTGGCCAGGGCTTATACTGGCAGAACCAAGGTCATTAAATTTGCAGGCTGCTATCACGGTCACTCTGACGGTTTATTGGTCAGTGGAGGGTCGGGTATGGCAACACTGGGGATACCTGATTCGCCGGGTGTGCCTGAAACAGTCGCCCAGACAACACTGGTAGCCAAGTATAACGATACAAGATCGGTAGCAGCACTGTTTAAAAAATATGCAGGGGATATTGCAGCCGTTATAGTGGAGCCGGTCGCAGCAAATATGGGCGTTGTATTACCTTTCAGGGGTTTCCTTCGTCATTTGCGCAAAATCACCCGAAAATATAGAGCATTGCTGATATTCGACGAGGTAATTACAGGTTTCAGGATAGCCTATGGTGGGGCGCAGGAAGTATATGACATCAAACCAGACCTGACCTGTCTTGGAAAGATAATCGGGGGGGGATTGCCTGTTGGAGCATACGGGGGCCGTCGGGATATCATGGAACTGATAGCGCCAGCAGGCAAGGTATATCAGGCAGGCACCCTTTCCGGCAACCCTCTGGCGATGACTGCCGGTATTGAAACGTTGACTTGCCTGAAAACCGGGTGTAGTTATCAGAAGCTGGAAGATCTGGGAGTAGCACTGCAGGAAGGCTTGGCGTCTGAAGCTTGCCGTGCTGGAATACCTGTCACTATTCCACGAGCCGGATCGCTTCTCACCATTTTCTTTACCAGTAAGCCTGTAACTGATTACGATTTAGCCAGACTATCTGATGCAAGCCTCTTCTCTACTTTTTTTAAAGAATTACTTAATCAGGGCATTTACTGGCCGCCTTCGCAATTTGAAGCGGCTTTTATCAGTTTGGCACACACAAAAGCTGATATTCAAGCTACTTTAAAGGCCGTCAGGTACGCTCTAAGTAAGTTATAAAAGAAACTACATAATTATGGCTTCAATAAGATTATTTCCAGCGTCTTGGTTTTCACTTCAATCCACTAAAAATGCATATTGTATACAGTGATTTCAGGTATTCCTCAGCTTTGTCACAGCCTTTTCAAGTCTGTTTAAACCTTCCTCAAGTATCGAGCGTGGACAGGCAATATTCATCCTTTCAAATCCATGTTCCTTGCAGCCAAAAATGATACCGGGCTCAAGCCCCACTCTGGCATCCTCACGTGCAAAGCTGGCAAGCCTGGAAGCGTCGATACCGCAATCCCTGAAATCAAGCCATAACAGATATGTCCCCTGCGGATGAATCAGCTTCAACCCTGGCATCCTGCGGTTAATGTACTCCCTGATATAATCAATATTCCCCTGCAAATAAACCAGTAACTGTGAAAGCCACGGCTGGCCATACTTGTAAGCTGCCTCAGTAGCCGCTATCCCGAAGAGGTTAGGCGATGCAAACCCGTAATTTCTTACGGTTTGTTTAAAAAGTTCCCGTAGACTTGGATTTGAGATAACAATATTCGATGTTTGCAGACCAGGTAAATTAAACGTCTTGCTGGCGGCTGTACATGTGATGGTATTCTCTGCAAAAGCAGCCGATATCGAAGCAAATGGTATGTGCTTAAACCCGGGATAGACGATATCTCCGTGGACTTCATCTGCAATTACCAGTATTTTATTTTCTAGACAGATCTTCCCCAGCTCTAATAGTTCATCTTCTCTCCAGACTCTGCTAACAGGATTATGCGGATTACAAAGAAAAATCATCTTTGTCCTTTCGGTTAGCTTGTTTTCTAAATCCACGATATCCATACTGTATTGATCCTTATCCAAGCGGAGCGGATTATCCAGCACTTCACGTCGATGGTATTTAACCGCATCGAAAAAAGGATAGTAAACCGGAGTTTGCAGTATTACCTGATCTCCAGGTTCCGAAAAAGTTGATACCAGCATATGCAACGCCGGGACAACGCCAGGCGTATAAATCATCCATTCTTTTTCAATATCCCAGCCATGACGTTCTTTCATCCATGTGACTATAACATCACGATAGGATTCCGGCACGCCCGCATAACCAAAAATGCCATGGCTGGCAGCTTGTTTTAACACTTTTATTACCGGAGGAGGTGAGCGGAAATCCATATCAGCTACCCACATGGGTAAGATATCCTTGACGGAAAATAACTTGTCTGTAAAATCCCACTTAATAGACCCCGTGCCCTTCCTTTCTATAATCGAATCAAAATCGTATTTCATTTTATATGAACAGCCGTGCAGTAGTTATCATTATAGATGTTTTCCCGGCTTTTTTTTATAGCATGCTATAATTATACGCGTATAGAACTCATTTGAGTGCAAGTGATACCCAGAGATATTGGACTTAATTAAATCTTCGATAATACACCGCTGTTATTAAACCAAGCGTCAACAATCCAGCAATACATGTTGTAAAAGGAATGTGATTATGAAACGTAGAGATACTCTGTTTGTAGTGTTAATTTTATCCATCGTAATAATTGCTTCAATAAGCGCATGCAGCGAACCTGTTGCGCCAGCTATTTTCGATGTAACGTCACTTACAGTCAAGCCCAACGAAGTTACCATTGGCGATACATCTAATGTAACAGCCAAAATCTCCAATTCTGGTGGTGGAGTGGGTATTTATAACGCCGTGCTGACGGTTGATGGTTCAAAAGTTAATACTAAAGCTCTCACTATAGCTCCCGGTGCAACAGAAACCGTAACGTTTTCACTATCTAAAAGTAAGGCAGGCACTTACAAGATAACAGTAGGAAACAGAGTCGCAAATTTGACTGTAAATCCGAAACTGTCATCACAACCAATAGGAATCAAGTACGATGATGGCTTGGCTAATGACTATTTAACTGTGGATAAACCGTCTACGGGATATCTTGTCAGCTTTGATCCGCCTTCCAATCCCTTTACAATAAATTCAGTTAGCGTGTTTGGTTTTATATACGGTGGACACGGTTTTATGATCAATGATATAGATCTACAAATTTGGGACAAGGATAAGGAGCCCGTTTACAGCACGAAGATTGATAAAGATGAATTTCCGCTGTTGTCGTATATTCCGTCCAATCTTGAAAAACAGGGCGCTTGGGCTAATGTACCTATTCCGGATATTGAAGTGAATGGCAGTTTTTATATCCATATCTATACTGGCATAACAACAGGGCAGGGCTTTCGTATGGGAACAGATGACCAGCTTAATAGCATACACTCAGATATTACAGTCCGCAGTAACGAAGGTAAGGATGACATTTCACCTAAGTGGAATTATCCTATAGCCCGCTGGTATGGAGATAAAAGCCGCGTCAATTGGATGGTCAGGGTATCAGGCTTGGGCTGGATCACGGAGGAATAGCATCCTACAAGGCAAACACACATAAGACCTATCTTAAAAATGTAGCTTACTAAAATGCGAAACCCTACTCTAATTTTTATAGGTGCACATCCCGATGATGAAACCTTTGCTGTCGGCGGCACGCTGGCGCTTTACGCCAGAACCGGAATCAGTGTTTATTACATATGTGCTACCCGAGGTGAAGCTGGAATCGTCAGGCCGGAATTCATGAAAGGTTTCAACTCTATTGGTGATATGCGCTGGGATGAATTGGAGCGGGCCGCTTCCGTATTGAAATTAGCAGGCGTTATTTCTCTCGGTTATCGAGATTCAGGTATGCCCGGTTCTGCTGAAAATCAGCATCCAGATTCACTAACTTTGGCTCCAGTTGAAGTAGTGGCGGGACGAATAGTGAAGGTAATGAGGGATTTACATCCCCAGGTAGTGATTACTCATGACCCGATTGGAGGCTACAGGCATCCTGACCACATAGCCGTGCATAATGCTGCTGTCAAGGCTTTTTACGCAGCCGGTGACCCAAGCCGATATCCTGGTACAGGGCCAGCCTTTCAGCCACAAAAACTGTATTTTCATATTATGCCGCGACGTTACTTGCGAATAGCAGTGCGACTGCTTCCACTTTTAGGCAAGGACCCAAGAAAATATGGAAAAAATGGTGATATAGATTTAGTTAACTTGGCAGAAGTTGATTTTCCTATACATGCGGTGATCATGTTATCACGGCAAGATCTCGAAATTAGAAAAAAAGCTCTTCTATGTCATTCCAGCCAGATCAGCGGTCCGCCGCAATCGAGGCTTCTGGGAATTATTGGCAGATTGATGGGGCATAGTGATCTTTACATGAGGGCTTTTCCACCTGCAATTAGAAAGCAAACGGAATCTAATTTATTTCAGGGTATACTTTAGTTATTGGTAAACTTTAGTTCTTGTCAGACAGCGGAACCAGTTTCCACCAACACTTATCTCACAGGCCGGCCATACCAAATATCCTTGTGGTAATATGCTGTTCACCGTTGTTGATACAGGAAGCAGATAGCATGGTAGTTTATTGATTGCATGCTAACTCAGCATTTTCTCTCTTAGCTTCCATTTCGGCAATTTGCTGCAGTATTTCCTGATAACGTTTTTCTGTAATAGGATAGAAGTAAAGCACAACTGCTGCCAGAATAAAGATTGCAGCCGTAATAGGGCCTAAAAATAAACGAATACCAAGTTGTGCAGACTCCACTTGGGGCATTATGTTAGCAACATAACCCATGGCTTCAAGGGTTATCCCCATAATAAAACCGGCTAGTGCCTGTCCTATTTTTAATCCCCATGTCCAGATGCCGAAAAACGCACCTTCCCTTCGTTCTCCTGTGCGCAGGTAATCATACTCAATAGAGTCCGCTACAATAGCATAAGGCATGGCATAGAGAAAACCCATGCCGATACCCAGAAATACCATCATGAGCAAGTTGAATAAGACTCCCATGGTATGCCCCATAATAAACAGTACCATGACACCAGCCGCCATAATAATAAACCCTGTACCATAAACGAGTTTCTTGCCAGTCTTCTTACTCATAGCGACACTCACCGGGATGAAAAGCATGGCAACACCGATCAGAATAAGCATGGCGTATGTTGTCATATCTTCTGCACCTAGAATGTATTTAAAATAGTAGATGACAATCCCGCTGGCTACCGTAATGCCGAGTATATGGAGGATATATGAGAGAAGAATAATAAGATAAGGCTTATTTTTAAAGACCTCGCTGTATGTTTTCCGGAAACCCATGGACATGGCCGGTCTGACTGAAGCTGACTCTCTAACAGAGAAGACGGTAGTCAGAGTTGAAACAAGTAATACAGCGCCAAAGATAATTCCCATTAAAATAAAACCCAGATCCTTATTTGGGGCTATTGCAACGATAGGCAGGGCCAATCCGGCACCTAGCAAGGTACCAATGGCAGCGAAAGCAAAACGGTACCCGTTGAGCGATGTCCTTTCGTTGTAATCGGTTGTCAGTTCAGGACTTAATGAAGAATATGGTATGTTGACTGTCGAGTAGGCTGTACAGAGAACAATGTAAACGATCATAGTATAAGCAAAAAGCACCGGTTGACTGATGCCAGATCCCATTACCAGTGCTGGGTTGGTAAACATAACTATCATAGCTATAAACAGTGGTATTGAGCCACCCAGCATGAATGGCCTGCGCCTGCCCATACGAGTTTTAGTCCTATCAGAAATAAAGCCGATAATCGGGTCATAAAATGCATCCCAGATGCGTCCTACCATGAGAGCTATACCGGCCAAGCCGGCCGCCAGACCTACCGTATCAGTTAAATAATTCAATAATACGAAAGCCGTAGCAGTGAAAAACAGGTTCCCACCGAAATCGGCAACGCCATAACCGATTTTAGTTCCGACCGATAGTTTATGTTCTGTCATCGCTAACCTCTGATTAATCCTAATAATGTTCTTGCTGTCCCATCTACCATGCCAGATCCGCCTTCCTAAATACCTTAAAAGAGCGAAAATATCTGACCAATACTATAAGAGAAAGGTTACAATGTCAATGCGCCAACTGCTATTTCAGATATGATAAAATACGTACAGTCCTCATTACATTAATCGTGGGAGGGAGGAATTATGGCAACGCTTTTAATTGTATTTGTTATTCTTTGCTTACTCATTATCATTTACTTCGGTTTGGTGCTCACTTTCCTCGATCGCGATATATTCCTACGGTTTGATTATAAAAAGCTGAAGGCCATTCCATGGAAATTTGGCAACGGTTTTCTATGGGGCAGTGCCACTTCCTCCTATCAGGTGGAAGGAAATTGCTTTAATACCAACTGGCATCAGTTCGAGTCAGCTGTCGATGAGCAAGGCAATCCTAAAATAGAAGATGGGCAACAAGCTGGAGCCGCTTGTGATGAATGGAACCTTTACAAGGAAGACATAAAGTTGATGAAGGACATATCACTCAACGCTTACCGGTTTTCATTGGAATGGAGCAAGATCGAACCTAGGCTAGGTGAGTTTGATGAAACAGCACTAGATCATTACGAACAGATGGTAAACGAGCTTTTGAGTAATGGTATTGAGCCCATGGTTACTCTTCATCATTTCACCAATCCAATCTGGTTTGAGGATAACGGAGGTTTTTTACAGGACGACGCTCCTGGCTTATTTGCCCGGTTTACTGAAAAAGTCATGCAAAGGCTGGGTTCAAAGGTTAACCTATGGTGTACGATAAATGAACCTGCTATCTATGCTCTGTTCGGCTATTTCACTGCCGAGTTCCCACCCGGATTAAAAGATGCTAAAAAAGCCGTGCGGGCTTATATTAACACGCTACATGCCCATGCTGCCGCCTATAAGGCAATCAAAAAGATAAAACCTGAAGCCCGTGTAGGATTAGCGATACATTTAGCATTGTTTGACCCTCCTCATTGGTGGAACCTGCCTGACTTGTTAATTGCTCGTATGCTTAATGCTAATATGAATGAAGCACAATTCGATTATATAACAAGAGGACGCTTCGAATTTTCCCTGCCGGGAGTAGTACGTGAAACGTTCGAAGGAGGTGAGAAAGAGACCTTCGACTATATCGGTCTGAATTACTATACCAATCACTTCCGCGTTTTCAAACCGAGGGGTGATGAGCAGTTTATCGAGATTATCAAGGCACAACAAAGCGAATTAACTGACATGGGCTGGGCAATCTATCCTGAGGGATTATACCGGTCGATTAAAATAATAAGGCGATATACCAAGAAGCCTATCTATGTCACCGAAAACGGCATTGCTGACGCTGCTGATACAAAGCGGGCTAAATTTATTGAGCAGCATCTGCTGGTTCTCAATAAGGCCATTGCCGACGGATTTAATGTGAAGGGATACTTCTATTGGAGCTTACTGGATAACTTTGAATGGGCAAAGGGATTTAAACAGCGCTTCGGCCTTTTTCATGTGGATTTCAATACCCAAAAACGGATGTTGTACGAAGGAAGCAAGAAATATACAGATATAATCAACGAAAGCAAACAGTAACGTATTGTTATACAGAATATCATCCTAAGCTATTCAGAGGAAGTGTTTGCAAGGGTAGTAGCGAAATTGAGAACATTCAATTTTACCAATATGCTATTAAGTAAGTACTGAATTTCCAGGTATCTGCGTATTTCGGCACTAGATGCAATAATTACCTGTTATATAAAACTCATAAGAAAGGGGAAGCCATGTGGCTTCCCCTTTCTTAAAATTATAACTTAACTAACTAGTTCTTCCCTGTTTCCTTCATACTATCCGATACCATATCGGGAGCATCGCCCCATTCACCCACAGGATAGAACCCTTCACCGCCAGAACCTTCAGCCTTGGCCTGGAACATTTTAAGTTTAACCGGGCTCAACCTGGTTTCGCTCATGCCGCCGCCGTAAGTCAACAGTCCGCCGTTTAACATAATCTTGTATTCCGGCCTGGACAGATAAACTTCCCTCAGGTTTTTAGCCTGCAGGCCTTTTTCCCATCCATATTTATCAATTGATTTTTCCAAGCCATTTTTAATGTCGACAACACCATACCACATGGTCATGGTGAAACCGGATGTGAGCTTGGGATCCCTTTTCTCACAATATGAGCGAATTACCTGTACGCCGGGGTTATCAATTTCAGGATACTGCGCAATATTGTGCACACCATAGAACCCCTCAAAAGCTTCTTTGGCCAGCTTATAAGTACCAAACTCAAAACCGTTGCCGCCAATATTTATTTTATTTTTCAGTGGACTGGCAGCAATAGCTTTACCCCAGACAACAGTTCCGATTGATGTTGCGCCACAGAAGGTAAAGTCGGGATTAGCTTCCGTAGCCTTTGCCACCAGTGGCGTGATATCCATCTGAGAGGTAGGATACCAGTATTCACCTACTGCTTCTATTCCCAGTTTTTCGGCATATGCCTTCACTGTTGGCGTCCAGTAGGCATGTCCATAAGCCATATCCCATCCAAATACAGCCAGCTTGGGCTTGCCTGACTTGCCTTCCGCTTTCCATTTATTTGCTATCCATTCCAGGACGAAGCCCATCTGATCACAATAGAGCGGCCATGTTCCAAAAGTATTGCCGTAAGGATACACACTGGAATCTGCCGTGCTGGAACCGAGCACATCATCTTCGATCAGACGGTCATGCAGCGTTGCACCTGCAGCAGAGTCCAGTCCCAGATAGAATATGGGTCTGGGGGTAGCTTCCAGTGAACGTGTATAGGCAGGGACCGTGTTCTCAACCTTGCCTTCCGTATCAGCCAAAATAATATTCAAGGGAACTCCACCAATTCCACCCAGTTCGTTATTTAGATATTCCGTTGCATCTAACAAACCAAAACGAGCTGGGCCAACCGAAGCTGAATAAGGACCGGAGAAATCAGCGATATATACCATATTTATTTTTTCCGGTTTCTGATCGGTTGTTGCTGCTGGTGCGGTACTTGTTGTGGCTGCTGAGCCAGCACAGGAAATAAGCATCGCAGCCGTAAGAACAATTGACACGACCATGATCAACATCGAATTTCTTGACTTAATCATTTAAACCTCCTCTCTTACTATTTGATATTTGTCAAGATTAGTTTCACTAAAATACCACTAAAGAAATTATCACCTCCAGTACAATATTGTCTAATAATTTTACAGCGCCATTCTTAAAATTATCACTAATAGGAAAAAGGCCATAGCCTGTAATACGCTTTAAATATCTCCCAGCGATGGGCGATTCCCCTAGGTTCAAATAAAATAAACAGCAATAGAACTAAACCAAATAGAACAGGTTTAGCAGCCGCACCAACATCGGTATCAAGATTAAGCATCGGCAGCACTTGCGATAGTCCCTGGATCATAATAGGAATAACATAGTCAAGTCCACGAATGAAAATTGCCCCTGCTACGGCACCGAAAGTGCTTCCCAATCCTCCTACTACGACCATTCCCAAGTACCATATAGATACATCAAACTCAAAATATGTATATGATACGGTTCTCATCCAGGTAGCCATCAGACTGCCTGCGACTCCTGCATACACTGACGAGATAAAGAAAGCTATTACCTTATATTTAAAAGTGTTGATACCCATGACCTCTGCAGCCAGGTCGTTGTCTCTGATAGCGATAAATGCACGTCCCATCCTTGTCCGGGCCAAGTTTTTAGCAAGGAATATTCCCAGTACAGTCATCGGTATGATGATGTAAAACCATTGTAACTCAGTGCGTATTTTAATATCACCAATAGTGGGGACAGGGACTGCCATAGGAAAATTACCGCCGGTCCATTCCGGTTGAACATTTTTAATAAGCCAGGGAATAATAAACTGTGCAGCCATGGTAGCCATTATAAGATAGAATCCTTTTACCCTAAGTGAAGGGGCACCGAAAATCATGCCGATACCGCCAGCCGTCAATGCTGCAATGGGTAATCCAATCCAGTATGGTATGCCAAAGTGGACAGTACACCAGGTCGAAACATAAGCGCCCACCATCATAAAGGCTGCATGTCCTACTGAGAACTGGCCGCAAAGACCTGTCAGGATATTAAGTCCCAGCGCTGCGATAATTGAAATCCCAAGATAATTTACGAAATTAAGAGCGAGGTTGCCTAAATACAAAGGCATGGCAAACAGCACTAGCAAGCTTACAATGAGAATGCCCCATTGCAGTCTGGTGCGAACAATCGCCATATCCTGGTCAAGGGTTTCGTTACAAGTTCCAGCAGGAAGGCTCATATCCTATATCCTCTCTATTCTTTTCAGACCAAAAAGCCCTTCCGGTCTGATGATCAGTGTTATCACGACTATAATCCAGGGGGCGATCTCTCCAAAAGACTGGCTTATATAAGCGTTACTAAAATTCTCTGCCAGTCCGATAACGATGCCACCTATCGCTACCCCACCGACCGATTCCAGTCCACCCAGCAGTACAGCCGGGAAAGCCTTGAAAGCAACCATCGGAATTTCATTGATGCCCAACGCTACTTTATCGGAAAGAAGTATGCCGCCTATCGCACAGATCAAGCCACCAATACACCACGTGGCTGCGAATACGTTAGGCACCCTCACACCGAGTGATTGTGCTATCTGATGGTCTTCAGCCACAGCGCGCATCTCCAGACCTGTGCCGCTTTTGCGGAAGAAAATCGTGAAAACTACATAGGCAATGGCTGCAATTACAAATGCTCCTATCAGGTTATAGGAAATTACTATATTGCCAATAGATGCCTGCTCATGAGGGAAAATTGGTGTGGGGAAAGATACCAAATTTGATGACCATATTGCTACCATAATCCCGCGAAGAAGCACTGAAATAGCTAGAGTGGATATAAGGGCTGCCACTATTGGCTGTCCGATAAGCCTGCGCAGGCCTGCCCTCTCTACAACGAGTCCTAAAAGTCCTCCTGCCAGCACACCACCAATTACACAAACCCACACCGGCAATGCTGCCATCATCATCAGAGAATACGTAATAAACGCGGAAAATATTGCCATTTGCCCCATAGCAAAATTAAATATGCTAGTGGCTTTATATATAAGTACAAGGCTCATTCCAATCAGGGCATATACCCCGCCGATTAGAATGCCGTTTATCAGACAACTGGCTGCTAGTTCCATTTAGCCTAGCCACCTCCTTCTACGGCGATAGTGTTTAACCTCGCGGTAGCTCTTCTTAGTACCTACTTGGCTGAGACCAAGATAGAATTCCTTTACATCTTCATTCTCACTGAGTTTCTCGGAAGGCCCGTCAAAGACAACGCGCCCGTCCTCGATTACAAAACCATATTTGGCTACACCCAGAGCGAACTTGGCATTCTGCTCCACCAGCAAAATGCCTAATCCTCTTTCCTTGTTCAACTTTTCAATAACCGCGAAAATCTCTCTTACCATAAGCGGAGCCAGACCTAAAGACGGTTCATCCAGCAACATCAACTTAGGCGCTGACATTAAAGCCCTGCCTATGACCATCATCTGCTGTTCACCGCCTGACAAATAACCGCTGATGCGATGCATCATATCTTTCAAACGCGGGAAATAATTGCAGATAATTTCAATCTCTTTTTTCATATTGAATGAACCAGATTTGCGACCATGACTTCCTAGCATAAGGTTCTCTTCAACAGTAAGATGCTCCAAGACCCTCCTGCCTTCCTGAACCTGTACTATGCCAAGTTTAACAATCTCATCTGGTCTCAAATGGTCGATTTTTACATCGTTAAACACGATACTCCCATCGGTTACTTCACCCAATTCGGTGCCCAGCAGGCCTGAGATCGACTTTAGTGTAGTCGTCTTGCCGGCCCCATTGGCTCCGAGCAGGGTAATTATCACCCCGTCGGGGACTTTGAAAGAAAGTCCCTTCAGTACCAGAATAACATCGTTATACTTTACTTCGACGTTATTCAACTCCAGCACAGCGATTCTCCTTATTTAACAGTAGTCAGCCTTATTTCTGCTTTTATTACGCCGGTCCTGCCATCCCGGTAGATAACCGGGGCTTCAGTATAGTAATTCTCTTCACCTGCGTAGATTGCGTCGATCAATCCTTTATAACGGTCCTCCATATAAGCACGCCGCAATTTACCGGTTCTGGTCAATTCCGCCTCATCAGCGTCAAACTGTTTATACAGGTTCACAAATCTTCTAATCTTCTGCTGTTCCGGCAGGTTTTTATTGACGCGTTCTACCTCTTTTTCAACCAGTTCTATCACCTCTTTTTTCTGTGAAAGGTCAATAAAGGTGGTGTAAGCCAGATGGTTATCCTCTGCCCATTTGCCTGTAAGCTCGAAATCGATGGCAATAATTGCAGCAACGTAGTCTCTTTCCTTGCCCAGAACCATGCAGTCCAGAATGTAGGGACTGAACTTAAGCTTGCCTTCAATTAATTGCGGAGGAAACTTGGTTCCGTCGCTAAGTTGCAATAAATCCGCTACCCTGTCCCAATATGTAACACGGCCCTTATCATCCAAATGACCGGCATCCTTTGTGTGGAACCAGCCATCCCCGCGTGCCTCTTCTGTTTTGTCGGGAGCTTGGTAATAACCAAGAAATAGACCGGCACTCCTTACAAGCATCTCATTATCCTCAGTAACCCTGACCTCAGACCCGGGAGCCACTCGTCCAACAGTATCATTATCCACTGGATCGACCTGAAGATGTCCAGAAGCCATAATAAGCTCTGTGAAACCATATAACTGGACAATAGGAACTCCTATAGCTCGGAAAAATCTGAAGGTATCGGGAGGCAACGGTCCGCCTGCATTCACACCAAAACGGAGTTTGATCATGCCGATCTTATCTTTCAAAGGGCGAAACACCAGAAGATGGCCCAGCATATATATAGCGTACCAGAAAAAATTGAGTTTCTTTCCCTTCAGTTCAGTATCCACTTTCCTAGCCCCAATTGGCTGGAACATCTTGTAGAAAACCTGTTTTAATCTGGTGCTGTTCAGCATTTTAGCCATGACCATTGAAGCAATGCCCGCCCAGTGCCGCGGCCCCAGCATCAGGAATTGCGGCGCAACCTCACGGATATTCTCCATCATCGTTTCAGGTTCTTCTGGAAAATTGACTCTGGGGGCAGCCAGCAATAGGCCTGTTACACCAAACATTTGGTCGCCTACATATCCCGGTGGAGAGGTGGATACATAATCATCCTTATCAGTCCAGGGAAATACATTGATCACACACCTGCCGCAATTTAAAAGCGTCGTATGGGAATGCATAGCTCCCTTTGGTAATGAGGTTGTACCCGAAGTATACATGAATGCAGCATAATCGTTGCCTTTTCCCATATCGATATTTTCCTCGAAAATATCGGGGTGCTCTTCATCATACTTTTTACCATGTTCCTCTACCGCTTCCCAGCTCATAATCAGTGGATCATCGTAGCTCCACATGCCCTTATCTTCCCAGTAAATTATCTTTCTTATGCTGGGGATTTCAGGTGCAATGGACAATACTTTATCCACCTGCTCCTGGTCCTTGGCAATGACAAAGGTAGCCTGGCACTGGCTGATTATGTACTTAAATTCAGAAGCCAGCGAATCTACAAACAAACCAGCAATAACCGCACCCATGGCCTGTGAACCATACTCCGCCCAGTACCAGTGCGGGTCATTATCGCCGACTATAATAACGCGCTCTCCACGTTTGAGACCAAGGCTAGTCAGTCCCAGTCCGAAATAACGGCAATGCTGATAGCAATCTTCCCAGCTATATGAATTCCATACACCAAAATCTTTATGGCGCATTGCTGTTTTATGAGCGCCGTACTTTTGATAATTATGGCGCAGCCATTTAGGAAGCGTGTCGAGCGCTTTTATGTCGGAGTTGCTTGGCGTATTTAACGTCGACATCAAATAGGCTCCTTTAATCCTCACCAAGGTAAGCTTTAATTACATGGGGATTAGCTTTAATTTCAGCAGGGTCACCTTCGGCAATCTTATGGCCGAAGTCGAGGACAACCATACGATTGGCTATATCCATAACAACACCCATATCATGCTCGACCATGATAACCGGTATTTTTCGGGTTTCCAGGATGTCTATTATAAACCGGGCAATGTCCTCTTTCTCATCTGCATTCATGCCTGCCATAGGCTCATCCAGTAGAAGCAGTTCGGGCTCTAAAGCCAGGGCCCTGCCGAGATCAACACGTTTACGCTGTCCGTAAGGCAGCATGGCCACGGTCTTTTTCCTGATTGCTCCTATCTCCAGAAAATCGATAATCTCCTCGACCCTTTCCCTGTGCGCCTTCTCTTCTTTGTGCGCCCAACCGAAGTACAGAGCACTGGTCACCATGTTCTGTTTCATAAATATATGCCGGGCTGACATCAGGTTATCAACGGTATTAAGGCCTGTATAAAGTGTAATATGCTGAAAGGTTCTGGCAAGCCGTAGCTTGGCAATATCATAAGGTGGCATCCGCGTAATATTTTTATCCTGCCAGTGAATAGTGCCTCGCTGTGGGTGGTAAAAACCGCTAATGCAGTTGAGTATGCATGTTTTGCCGGCCCCATTTGGGCCGATAACAGCCAACAATTCCGGCTTATCGAGACTGAAGGATATATCACTGAGGGCCTCTACCCCACCAAATGAAAGAGATACGTTGTCTACCCGTAATCCGGTGCTACTGCCTTCCATATTTTCTATTCCTTATAAATAATGCTGAATTAACCGATAAATTATTAATGCGGAAAATATTAAATAAGCGGTCGATCGATTCTTTCTGCAAACTCGTTTTCAATAATGTACTCTCAGATATAGAAAGGAATCGCAGAACGTATCACATACATATAATTCAATAGTCAATCAAACCATCATTAGTATATGTATTAGTGCCTATTCTCCATGGAGAATATCAGCATATATTATCCCGTGTTGATTGAGTTGTCAAGATGCTGTTACGAACTTGTTATTTATGCGCATATGCGTATAACAATATTGCGTCTTTGTAGCAAATTATTAAATTGCTTAATATAACAACCTTTTGCTCGTACATTGAAATTACCGCCAATTATGCCATATCATGTAAGTGCATAGTGTGGCCTAATTGAGTATTTTATTATTTTAACGGCTTCCTGCCGGTTCCCGCCGGGCCTGCATATGTCTGAGCCACTTCCATAAAACGCTGTGCCTCATTTCCGTGAATCTTCAGTTTAGTATCTTTCAAATTTCTTCTTTGCGCTGCAACTAGGCAAAATTCTGCAGCATCGCCCTTGATATAATTGTCGGCGCCTTCCGGGCCGTTAGTCCATAATATGCCTGACGGCAATGTAATTTCAACTCGGATGGGGACTTCCGGTATGGGAAGACCATGAACCTGATAGGCAAATGGCCGAGCCTGGCAGGCCAGGTACGCCGTGTGTTTCAATCTGTCGGTAAAAACCGGTTTAACTCCCATTGCATCGTAGCAGTCCATACCGTGAGCCCAAGTTTCCATTATCCTAGCAGTGGCAAATGCACGTGCTCCCATCGGTAATGAAAACCAGGGTAACCTGGCCTTGGGCTCAGTATTCAGCAAAGCATCGTACATAAGTTCCCGAGTCTTTCGCCACCAAATCAGCACCTCTCCCGGCTTCATGGAACGCCCTTTCTCCACACCTACTTCGTTAAACGTCAAGCCTACTTTTAACGCCAGCTCAAAATACGAGTTATCACCCTTACATGTTGCTACGGCAACATTGTCAATATAGGCAATGTGCGACACAGAGTCTTTTATGGTCCAGGGTAAGGAAGGCGTCGGCAGGTCCCACTGGTCATCTTTCAGAGTCGAAAGGAATGCATCCAGGGATTCCTGTTCAGCACGTAAATCACTGACAATTTCCTTCATTTAACACCTCTTTAAATTTAAAATTAAGGATCTTCACTGCTATTCGTAATAAACTTCCAATTACAGGTATTATTAGCCTATAAATATACCATATTAACAAACAGGCGTGGCAACTGATTACTTTAATAAACAAATACACAGTGTTGACTCCATTTTTTTGAGAAAAGACCCGGACAGGTTTATTATGAAACATCTGCACGACTATTAGCAGGGAGGTCTGTAATGGAAAACAGAATTTTTACTGACAGCGAACTGGAGGAGATGGGCATACAGACCATTGATCTGATTAAAAAATCTATTGGAAAAGGCGATCTTGAAAAAGTCAAAAAGCTGACTGATCGCATGAATCGTGAGTTCTACTCACAGCATGAGGGCTTCCGCGATACAGTTACAGCGCTTTTAAGTTTCATTGGGCGGCGTTACGGACAGGAGGCGCTCTATGAAGCTTTGCATGAAGGGTTCAGTTCATTTGCTGATCTGGCAAAGTTGTATGAGAAAGCCGATATAAAGAGGCAGGTAGAGATGCTAGCAGCCGGGCTGAGGGGACATTTAACAAATCTCATTATCAAAGAGGATGATGAGAAGATTACGATCATTATGGATCCGTGTGGGAGTGGAGGTAGAGCCGTCATCAACGGCAGCTATGAACCGCCCAAGAATTTTTTAAAAGTTAAAAAACATCCGATTATGACGCTGGGTCATGAAGACTTTCCAGTTTACTGCTGTCATTGCCCTTTCCAGGATCTAATACCCATTGAAGTTACCGGATTTCCCATTTGGGTAACGGAGCCTTCCGGAAATCCTGGTAAAGAGCCCTGCAAGTTCATTTTATACAAAGACAAAAATCTCATACCAGATGTATACTATGAAAGGTTTGGCAAGAAAAAGCCATCCTGCAATAGTACAGAATAAACATAATATGGAGGTAGTAAATGGAGCAATCAACATATGAGAAACTGGCTGATGCCATTCAAAGCAGGGGTGGAGGTGTTCCAACTGTTAGGTGTCAGGATTACTACAATATATTAAACGAACTGTTCACTGAAGAAGAGGCTAGGTTGGCTGCTATCCTGCCTGAAACGCCTGTATCTGCAGATATGCTCATTGATAAAGCCGACTATAAGCTTAACCAGCTAGAGGTGCTCCTCGAAGGTATGGCTAAGAAAGGGCTTGTGTTCTCAATTAAGATTGCTGATAAACGTTATTATGTACTGTTCCCATTGGTACCCGGGATGATGGAGAACCAGCTTTTAACAGGAATTGTTAATGAAAAAACAAAAAAAATAGCCAGACTTTTTGAAAAATATTTTTTAACCATCACTCAAAAAGGAAAATCAAACCAGGATTTTTTCTCAAAGGTACCTTATGCCAGAATAATTGTGGTGGATCAAAACATTCCAAATGACAGGACTATACAGCCGTATGATAAATTACTGGCATATATAGATAAGGCCAAAGATATAGCCGTTGTACACTGTCATTGCCGCCAGATGGGTGAATTGCTAGGTAATCCATGCAGCAAACCAAAAGATGTCTGTCTTGCACTGGGACCGGGTGCGCACTACATGGCAGAATACGGGCTGGGCAAACTCATTACAAAAGAGGAAGCTCGCGCTGTAATTAAAAGGGCGGAAGATGAAGGACTGGTCCACAGCGTAAGCAACACCGGTAAGTATATTGATTTCATATGTAACTGCTGTATTTGTCACTGTGCGACATTACAGGCCATGAAGAAGTCTGCTCATAATGGGCCTGCGGCTGTATCGAGCTTCATTTCAGACGTTGATGCCGATGAATGTATAGGATGCGGAGACTGCACTGCCCGCTGCCCCATGGAAGCATTAACAATGGAGAAAGAAATAGCGATTATTGATAAGAAACGGTGCATAGGCTGCGGGCTTTGTGTGAGCTACTGCCCTACAGGTGCGATAAAGATGTATAACAGGGAGGAGGTCATAACTCCGTATACGGATGCAAAACAGTTAAATGAGGCGATTGTCGCTTCAATTTCAGGCGGACAGAAAAAGGGTGTTGATTGACTATTCCAATAATAGTTGGCATGTCTGACATACTTTTGAATGGATCCTTTTGATTGGTTAAACAAGTGCTACATTGTATAAATCTAAAGCTACATTGTATAAATCTAAATTGGATGTCTTTTTTTTAATTGTGATAAAATTTAGGCGTCCAAAGTTATGTGATGTGGGGAGTTTGAATTTTGCATTTATATAGGTATATATCAGTATATTTATCATATCCTGCAAATAATTTTAGGAGGACATAATGTTTAGAAAAGTTGCTATAGTAGGCATCGGGATTACAAGACATACCAGCCGCAGGCCATACCAGAACGATGGGGAAATGATATATGAGGCGGTAAGCTATGCAATGGCGGATGCACAACTGAACAGAAATGATATTGAAAGCGTTATTATCGGAAATATGGACCTTTTTGAGGGACACAATCTCAACGACGGACTGCTGGCGGATTACTCAGGATGCATCGGAAAGTCTGGGTTTAAAATGAATACCGGAGGAACCGTGGGGACCATGGAGGTTGTCACAGCCTGGTATAATGTCGCCTCCGGGTATTGCGACACTGCTATGGTGGTAGGCTGGGAGAAGCATGATGAGGGCGATGTGCAGCCGGCTATCAGCACTATTTATGACCCCGCCTATCAGCGGAATTTCTCAGTGGGCGCTCTTAGCGGACTGGCAATTATGTCCAACGATTATATGGGGCGTACCGGCTGTCCGATAGAGATTGGTGCTCTGGTAAGATCATACGCTTCGGAAAATGCCGCACGCAATCCCAACGCACATGTAAGGGAAAGGTTCACACCTGAACAGGTACTGCACGCCAGGATGGTGCTCTACCCGCTGACTATGTTTATGATCTGTCCGACCAGCTTGGGTGCTTGCGCTCTTATACTTGCCAGTGAAGAAAAAGCCAAAAATATTTGTAAAAACCCGGTTTGGATCAAGGATCATACTACAGTTCACGCGGAGGAAGGTGGAGGATTGTGGGACCACATGAGAGGCGGTGAGCGTAAAAACACCGAAACCGAGGCTGGAAAAATAATTCTAAAACGCAACCATATCACTAAACCGCTGGAAGAGATACAGCTTTTCGAAATGTATGATCCATGCCCGTTTTTCCATCCCTTCTTCCTGGAAGACTTTCAGCTGTGTCCCGAAGGGCAAGGTTGGAAACTGATTGAAAAAGGGCTGACAAACCGGGATGGGGCGTTCCCAATTTCTCCGTCAGGTGGAGTAATGTGCACCAATGCTATTGGAGATTCAGGAACAGTTCGCGTGGCTGAAGCAGCACTGCAGTTAAGAGAGGATGCAGGAGAGCATCAGATCACTCGCAAGGTTAGGCAGGCACTGGCCAGCGGTTTCGGAGGGTCAAACTGGACGGATCTGTTCCTGCTTACCAATGATTCAAACTGGTAGTTTAATTCTTTAACCATGTGTTTACGATCTGCTTATAGCTTATAGAGGGTAGTCAAATCAGTATAAAAATATGAATAAGTATACTTAAGAAATAACTGGCAACACACTGTAAGCCGAGAACTTTTTATCAAGTTCTCGGCTTACGGCGATAGTTTTAGTAATGAAGATATGTTGTGACGGGGTGCTGTGAGCTATAATTAAGTATAAAATGAGGAGGTGAGGTATGTTGAGTGATCCTTATGCAAGTAAATTTTGGAAAAAATCTTTTGATCCACATGTAAAAGACCGCATCGACTATCCTGAGAATGAAACTTATACCAATCTTTTTGCAGAAGCCGTAAATGAAGTTCCGGACATCACTGCCATCAGCTACTCGGGAAAGGATATCAGCTTCCGTGAGCTGGACAACCTTTCCAATCAGTTTGCCAACTTTCTTATTAAGATGGGGTTAAAACAGGGTGATGTTGTAGGGGTATACTCATTGAATCTACCGGCCTATTATATTGCAATACCAGGTATTGCCAAGGCCGGATGCGTGCTGTCAGGTATTAGCCCATTACTGACACCCAGAGAACTGGAATATCAGCTTAATGACTCGGGAGCCAGATTACTGATAGCCCTGGATCTGTTCTGGAATAATATCAGCCAAATAATGGAGAAAACCAGTTTAAAAGCCATTATCCTGACCGGTTTTAACGACTTCCTATCTGAGGAACAGCCAATAAATCTGCCTGCGTCTTCCATACAGGTTCTAAGGTTTACTGATATTATGAAGGAATATTCTGACAGTCCTGTTAATGTTAAAATCGATGACACTTATCCATTTCTCATGCAATATACCGGCGGCACCACTGGGCCATCCAAGGGAGCAGTGCTGACACACCGGAATATAGCAAGGCATATGATACAATGGCAAAATTTTACTGATGGGAAAAAAGGAGAGGAACGAATACTGTGTCCGTTTCCACTTTTTCACCAGGCTGGCCTTTTAAATTGCCTCTACTGTTTTATGATGGCTACTCCACAGGTGGCAATACCTAATCCTAGAGACTACGATGCTATAATCAGGATATATCAAGAGTATAAACCGACCGTTATTACCGCCGTTCCAACCATATTTATGGAGTTAATTAAAAAGCCCGAATTCAAACAGCTAGACTTCTCGCATCTATTAATGTGTGCCAGCGGAGCAGCACCTTTTCCTGTTGAATACATTAAGGAACTTGAAAATATAGTCGGAGAAGGAAAGCTGATAGAAGTTTACGGTATGACCGAGACAAGTCCCTTGATAACTTCGAATCCTCGTTATGGCAAGCACAAAGCTGGTTCAGTCGGGCTGCCGATAGCTGATACAGAAGTTAAAGTTGTTGATCCGACTACAGGTGAGCCCGTCCCAATAGGAGAGCCGGGAGAGCTATTGGTAAAAGGGCCGCAGGTCATGCAGGGATATCATAATAAACCTGAAGAAACTGCCAATACGCTGCGTGATGGATGGCTACATACCGGTGATATAGTAACCATGGACGATGACGGGTATATAGTAATAGTTGACAGACTGAAGGACATGGTGAACGTTTCTGGCTTTAAAGTATTCACTCGTGAACTAGATGACATAATCTGTCAGCATCCGGATGTAGACATCGCTGCATCAATCGGTTTGCCCGATCCAGTAAGGCCGGGAGCGGAACTAGTTGCTACTGCCATAGTACTCAAGCAGGGCGTTGAAAAGAGCAATCTTGAGAAAGAGAAGATCAGAAATTTTATCAAGGAAAGAGAAGCCCCTTATAAGGTACCTAAGGTGATAGAATTTATGGACCGGTTGCCGGTAAGTGCTGTAGGGAAGGTGCTGAAAAGAGAATTGCGCAATATGTTGAAAGCAAAATAAATAGTAGCAAGTGGATGTAATTAATCGAATACTTAGTTTAGAATTATTAGATATTTATAGTACGGATTGGAACACAAGTAATATTGTATTCTGTTACAGGATTATTACCAATATGACGATATACTAAGGGTAATAATAGAGACAGTATTATAACCGATAGCGGCAATAATTTTCCATAGCATAACTGGCTACTACTTCAAAAAGTAACTGCACTTATGGGAATACATAATAATTTATTTATGAAAACTAATGAAGTTGATACTATAGCCGTTAACGGTTATAATATACCTAACGGGAAATTATTATGTATACTACATATGAAGCATCCAGATTGATTGGAGTTTCGGAACGTCAGGTACGCACTTTGCTGAAACAAGGAAAATTAGACGGTAAAAGAATTGGCCGTGATTGGGTGATCTTTAAACTGAACTACCGAAGGAAAAGGAAACCAAGGTTCGAGGCCAATAAAGGTTGATACAGGTCATTTAAAAATTTTGGATTATAATTTATCGTGCAAAAATTTACTGTTTACAATTAGACATCATATTGATATTAATTTAAATAATTTCCGCAACCGGAATTAACTGAGATGTCTTTTAATATTTGATCAAATATAAAATTTCATTTATCAGTGTTCATTATCACTATCCAAAATAAGCATCCTTTAATACACTACTCAGCAAGAATGCCAACAAATTATTAGCTTAACAGTAATGTCCTTTTGGCTACAGTTGCTCAATCAAGTATTTAAACCAGTATATTAGCCGATAACGGCTATAATTCATACCATTCCGTTTGTTTTGCTGTTCTGAAAAAATCACGTTGTATTCAACTACTAGCCGCCGCTATGACAGGCTTTATCTGCTTCTCTTATCAGCATAGCAGCCGGTGCTGAAATTATGTACATTGCCAATAAAACAATAAAAGCTATCGAGTAATCACCGGAATTATCAAAAATAATGGATGTTATTAATGGACCCAGAGCTGTCCCTGCTGCATAACTAAGAAATGCGACGGAAAAGATCCTCGCATAATCTTTCGTGCCCAGATTTTCGCTTACCATCATTGACAAAGTTGGCAGCCATGCGCCTGTACCCAGCCCAAGAACAAGCGCATATATAATAGCAATAGCAGTAGTTGATGATTCTCTTATATTAAGCAATATCACTATTCCTGCTGCTTGTAGTACAATACCGATAAAACTGGCGTGATTGGCTTTTATATGGTCGCATAGCCAGCCGAACAGGTATTTTCCCAGTGCGCTTGCAAATCCAATTAACCCTAGGCATATCGATGCCAACGTAGCTGGAAAACCTATATCATTCATATACGGTATTTGATTTTGGATTGCTCCAACCTGGGCTAGCTGTGTAAAAAATACAACGATAATTATCATCCAAAAAGCTTTTGTACCTGTTGCCTGCTTTAATGTAACCCCATGTAATTGAGCATAAATGTTGTTACTTATTTTTACTTTGCCGTTCTTACTATCTGAATTTGATGAAGATTTAAACGCCAGTTCGGTCAATATTATGAGCGATAGTAGTGAGAAAACCGCCATGAAAATATACGTCATCCTCCAGCCGAATTCGGGGATTAATATACTTGAAATAAGCGGACTGAAGGCCAGGCCGCCTAGTCCGACACCGGCCGACATGAATCCTATAGCAATGCCTCTTTTCTTATGAAAATGATAGGTAATAATTGTGCTGGCCGGGATAGGCCCGATACCGGTCATCCCCAATCCCATCAGCCCACTGTACAAGTAATACTGCAGAAGGCTGTTAATAGTACTCAACCCCAGTAAACCAGCTCCGAAAACGATTGCACTTATAATAACTATCTTTTTAGCGCCCCAGCGGTGGATAGCCGTTCCCATCAATGGTGACAGCATCCCGGACAAAAGGAATGTAATGGTAAAAGCTGCCATGACGGCACCTCGCTCCCATGTAAAAGCATCCTGTAGCGGCTTTACAAACAGGCTAAAAGCATAAAACCCGCAGCCTGACCATATAAAAGCACATAGAAACGCCACGGCCATTAACAGGCCGCGGCTGGCAGGAGTTTGGTCGGCTTGTGATTGCATCACTGATTACTAGTCATCTAGTATAACAATAAGAATTAATCAGTGAAAATCATTGATGTTTCTGAAAAGCTCAACTGACTTCAAGCAGACTGTAATCACATGACAATATTATTAAAACGTTTCTAATTCCTTGAAGGAATTCATATCTCCCTTTGCCAGATCATCCCACACATTCGAGTCGAAGTCCGCACCCGTTTTTTCCCTTATATAGGCTGTAGCCTTTTACTCTTTCCATTTCTGGATGTGAGGACGGATTGTAGCTCATTAAAGTAAATCAACTGCAGCGCTAATAGCAGTCCCCAATATCGGACCACGCAAAAATCCTATGTTTGATTTACTATTAACCTCCTGATTTCCTTCATGCTGATGAACTAACAAAGTGCACTAATTTTGAAAAATCAGTGACCTATGTCACGGGTCTGGCGTAAAAGGTGGCCGAAGCAGCTTATTTCTTCGATTAGCGTAGCCATTCCCGTAGACGGAGAATACATGCTACGGAACAACTATACCCAAGTTTGTTCAACGGTAAGTAGGTTCAAGTACCAGCATCTAGGAAAAAACTAAGCACATAACTGGCTTCATGCACAACAGAGTAATAAGGATCTTGAGTGTGGTATCAATCTTGATCCATTTCTTCTATCTACGCTGCTCATTGTATTCAATCACCTTCATCAGTGCACGTGCTGCGCTGGGGAAGTCGAAATACAGGGCGAAACCAGAATCGATAAAACGCTGCTGGAGCTCAAAATTGATCTTGTATCGGTCTGGCGGACTTACGTTTTCCAGCACATATGCCACCGGTTTATGCGATCGCTTAAAGGATTCCATCAGCGAACTACCCCAATCCAACATAAAATGCCACACATGCTCCGGTGTGTGGCTGGGGCGAAAAAATCCGACCAAAAAGTCAATATCATCCCATCGCGTCAGCAGCTCTACTGCTTTGTTTACACGTTGTGTATCTTCGATACTCTGAGAGTAATCAATGGGGTTTCGCAGCATATTGCCCGCCGTATGGCTGAAGCTTATCAACTCTTCTAGCATTGAGTCCGGTATACTCGGCAAGCGAAATCCCCGCTTTTCAAACTCATCGGTTATCAGCACGCTGCTTCCACCACCCGGTCCGATCAACACCACGTTCTTCCCACCAGGGCGGGGGATGTAGCATAGTGTGACCAACATATCGATTAGTTCCTCAGCATTAGCCACGCGGATAACGTTCATCTGGTGGCAGAAGGCTTCCCAGACAGCGTCGCTACCTGCAAGAGATGCCGTATGTGTAGCTACAGCCCTGGCTCCCGCTTCACCCAGGCCTGCTTTCAAAAGTATAATAGGCTTGGTACCCGAAGCATGCCTGATTAAATTAGAGAAATGACGTCCCTGCTTTACACCCTCCAGGTAAAGTGCAATGATCTCTGTACCAGGGTCTTCTAGCATGTATTCGAGGAAATCGCTCTCGTTAAGATCACAGGCATTACCGTAGCTAATGACCTTACTGAATTTCACCCCTCGTCGGTTGGCCTCTTTAACTATATATGTGGCATTTGCCCCGCTCTGACTGATTAGCCCGACCGTTCCCGTTTGCTTTGAGAAATCCAAGTCAAATGATAGGCGCGATTCAGGGCAGTACAAACCCATGCAATTAGGCCCTATAATGCGAATGCCTGTCTCTGCTGATATCTGAGCAAGTTCCTCTTGCAGTGCCGCAGTTTCCGCACTACCTGTTTCCGCAAACCCGGCTGTACAGAAATGAACTGCTTTTACTTTCTTTTTTATGCACTTTCTCAGTATTTCGGGCGCTACCTTGGCAGCCACTGTACTGATAACGTAATCGATGTCACCCGGCACCTCATCCAGTGAAGCATAAACACGACACCCGTTAAGCTCGCCTCTATTGGGATTAACCGGATAAATCGGTCCCTCGAAGTTGAATGCGCGTGTCGAATCCCAGAAGGTGCGTGTCCAATGAAAGGGGTTGCTGGTTGTGATACCGACAAAGGCTATGCTGCGAGGATGAAAGATAAATTCAAGCTGATGATATATATCAATCATACTGAGTGCTCCGGCGTTGATCCTGTATATCAAATAAGGAGTTTTTGAATATCCGCCTACAACTGCATGATTATATTAGTTTATCTGCCTCTAAACAAATCGTACAAATGAAAAATCGTCTAAATCTCACAAATCACGATAAGGAGCTACGTACAGGCGCTCAGACTTAAATTGATAACGCCATATAAGTAATCAGCACAGAATGATTCGCTTTAGTATACCCATAACATTAGTAGAAAAGAGAAAAGTCGAATTGCTGATTTTAAGATCAATAGGTCAGAAAGACCTATGATCTAACACACTGATTTGTCTTACAAAATAGAGTAAATAGGTTGATTTTGGAAGTGGCAAGCCATACCGAATAAAAAGAAGAGCCTATTTTAAAAGATACAGATACCCTCAGATATATTTAATGTCATAAATGACCACCCGCCGTAACATCTTCACAAATAGGGCTCTTTACTGGTACTGCATCTTTATGCCCGCTTAGTCATCCCGTTAGACTATAAGCCATGCGTGGCTATTCTTCTATGCTTGTATGTTCTAGCTATAAGTGATATAAAGGATTTTAGGTAGGTTGATAATGCTAGAAGACAAATGGAAAACCACTAATACTAAATTCTGCCATATTCTTTTTATTATTATCGGACTTATTATCTTATCGTCGCCTTCATATGTTTCAGCGCAAGAGTGGAAAAATGGTCTTATTTTAAGGCATGTGGCTGATGGTTATAAAAGTGATGTTATACCTGGAGAAAGCGAAAACTTTTTTATAGAAGTCGCTAACTATAGTTATATTACCACATCAAATATAAGTTTTACTTACGATGCACCCAAAGAATGGGTTGTTGAGTTCAATCCGCAAAGAATAGATGTTCTCAACGCAGGTAGTTTCCAGACAGTAGAGGTAGCTATAACAGCACCCCCCAATGCCGAAAAAGGAGATTATTCGGTGACTATCATAGCCGATTCGGACATCGGAAGTAGGGTGATAAGCATTTACACTAGGGTGAATGAAGGCACTAAATTATGGATATGGATAGGTGGCATGCTGGGAGTAATAGTAGTTATTGCGTTTGCTGTAATATTCATACGATTTAGTAGAAACTGACGTCTAAATATTTGGAGGAATATATGATCGAACGGGTTCATGAACATCTAATCGGTGAGCTTAATACAAATACGCGGACTGATACCATATTTGTTCTTACTGCAATAATTCTCAATCTTATATCATTAGGGATAAATTCAGGGATAGCCTCTGGAAGAGATAATAACAGTACCTCAACAATAGTAATGTTCACTTTTGTAGTGCTTATACTAGTTGTGAATTTCGTTGCTGAGATAGGGTTAATACGGGGCAGATTGATGAGGAAGAAGCTGTTAGACGGATTACTAAGAATGTACAAAGACCAGGGAGTGGAAGGTTATTACGATGCTTCTCTCATTAGCGATTATAAAATGAGGTACAATCTTTTTATGCTGACAGTGCTTGTCACGGGTATCATTGCTATAGTTATACCCTTTATCATCAGGTAGCAAAGGCTTGACCTTCCCCCGTTAAACAGCGGCACTCTGTCTTAGAGTCCTCAGATATAATAAAATAACCGAGGAGGACTCAATTGAAAGCACGTCAATACACCGAGGAATAGATTATCTCAGTTCTCAAGGAGGGAGAAGCGGGAGCCAAGGTTGACGATCTCTGCTGCAAATATGGCATGAGCGATGCCACATATTACAACTGGAAAGCCAAGTATTCAGGGATGACCGCCAGT
>JAFGLP010000136.1 GCA_016927965.1 Dehalococcoidia bacterium | reverse complement strand
CCGCGTGGGGTCTCATAGGTGAACATGGACGTCGCCTGCCTGCCTGCGTGTGCAATCTGAAGGGCTACCTTAGCCCCTCTGTTATGACAGGCATCGGCCAGTTTTTTCCACCCGTCCACCATCTCGTTTTCCCAGATGCCCGGGCTGAGCGCCATCAGTTTGCCGGCAGGCTCAATACAGGCCGATTCCACCACTATGTAGCCAGCCCCGCCCCTGGCCCGCGCCGCGTAGTAATCGATCATATTGTCTGTAACATAGCCGTCGGGACCGGCAAGGTTGGTGGTCATCGGCGGCATGACTATGCGGTTTTTAAGTTCAAGGTTCTTAATTTTAAAAGGGGAAAACAGCATATTAAAGTCTATCATGATTAAAAGAACCTCCTTCTATTACAGCTTTGCTTGGAATCTAACCAGTTTCATAAAAATAAATATCCCAACAGCCTTAAAACATAAGCTGTCTGTGACGTGCCTCATCACCTGTGTTAATTATCTTGTGCGCTGTAACTATACGTCAAATTTAGTTAAAAATCTACTCTTTTACCGGCGTAAGTGCAGACAAAAAGTTTTTCTATATAGGTCTCATCAGGAATACGGTGGACGGCGATAGTCATTGCCTCGCATACTGCCCTCTCGATCAGGCCTTCCATGGAAGCCACGAATTTGTCCCTGTAGATGTCCAGGTCTTTTATCGATATCGGCTGTTGCAAACTTTTAGCAAATTCACGCACTCTGTCAATCAATGCCCTGGCGCATTTATCAGTAGGTCCCTCTGCAATGCCACAGAACCGGGCAATTTCGGCATAGCGTGTCCGGGTCTCCTCTGAGACATTGGCCTGATACTCCATCGTGTATGGCAGGAAAAGTCCTACGGTTCTGCCGTGCGGGGTATGAAAGAGACCTCCCAGAGAATGTGCCAGGCTGTGAGCTACTCCTGCATTACCACCGTTCATGCAGATGCCAGCCTGGGTGGCTGCCCACTGCATCTCCTGCCTGGCCTCCATGTCTGAGCCATCCTTGTACGCCCTTGGCAAGAACTCAAAAACGCTGCGGATTGCCATTATGCCCGGTCCGTCTGTAAATCTTGTTCGATAGGTGGTGCAGTAACCTTCAATAGCATGAGTCAAAGCATCCATCCCCGTCTCTGCAGTGATGGATGGCGGCATATTCTTGACCATTACCGGATCTAGTATCACCTTGCTTTAACCAAAACCAAAAGATTTATAATATTTTTAATCACGGTATAAACAGCAGGACACTAAGACAATTTCATTATTGAATAGTTCGAAGTCATATTAATTATGTTATAATATTTCAAGATTTTCGATATAAGGTCAGGGAGGTTAGTGATATGTATTTCTGGAAAGCTCTCGCATTTTCATTATGTATGATCTTCATGGGTAGCCTGCTTCTGGGCACTGCGTGTATTCAACAAACAGAGACCCCTGCGGAAATTAAGGTTATTAAGATAGGCTGTATCATGCCTTTCACTGGGGCTGCTTCAGTGTACGGCGAGGAAACCAGGAAGGACATGGATATTTATGTGTCACTGCTGAATGAGTCCGGCGGTGTAAAAATTGGCAGCGATGTTTACCAGGTTGAGATGAATTACGCGGATGATGGCATGCAGGTGGCCCCCTCGGCGGCTGCCGCCAGGAAACTGATGTACAACGAAGAAGTCACCGCAATTGTCGGATATTTTGGTGCCGGTTATGCGGCTGTAGCGCCTTTGACCAATCCTGATAAGATTATCTTTATTGCACGGTCAGGCGCTGATGTCTACATCGATCCTCAGAGGGACAATTACGTTATAGTGGGGCTGCCCCTGGGACAGTTCACTTTAAACCAGGCAATTGTAGCAATGGAAGCCCATCCTGAAGCTAAGACTATATGTTGGACGGGCCCTGAAGGCGCCAAGGAGTCCATCGGCTCTTCTGCCGGGCCGGTAGACAGGTGGCTGGAGGCAAAAAAAGGCGTAAAAAACTTGCGGATTATGTATCCGCCAGGAACCACTAACTTTGTACCATATCTTATCAAGATGAGAGAACAAGGTGCGCAGCTTATCTATAACGGCGGTACGCTGCTTGATATAGCCCTCATGGCCAAGCAATGCCATGAGCTGGGATTTAAGGTGACTATCTCCAGCGGCTCGGACAATGATATCCCCATATTGAAAAAAATAGCCGGCATTGATGCCATACAGGGTATTATAGGCAACCAGACTGCGCCTTGGGAGCTTAAAAAAACCAAGGTCGCGCCGCGCTATCTCGAAATGGCTGAGAAAATCAGGGACAGGTTTCAGGAGCTCTACGGGAAGCCCATGCCGCATTTTGGGTCTTTTGTCATAGGTTTGAACCAGACTGCCCAGTATCTCGAAGCATGCCAATTGGCCGGCAGCACTGATCCTGATAAAGTCATGGATGCATTCAAATCAAATGTCATCGATACATTTATCGGGTCCTACGAGCTGACCGGGACAAAGACCTTCGGTATGCCTATCGCTTTCGGCTATCCGTGCGCCATGGCCGAAATCAGGGGCGAAGAGAGTGTTTATCTCGACGAATACCCTCTTACAGATGTTGATATATGGTTCAACGAGTTAAGTAAATACAAGTGAAAATGGCAGAGGGGAACACCCTCTGCCACCTGATTAGCTCAATACTATTTGCTCTTGGCAACCTGCATATACTCGTGTACCAGCATGGTGTTGGTCTTTATTTGATCGCCTTTGATATTCAGGTCAATATCACAGTCGGAGAGGAATCGCAGGTATCCTCTTCCCTGGCCCGGTTTATGCGCAGGTGTGGGGTTGTTCTCCACCAGGTTTTTTACATTGTGTGTGATGGAACCTTTGACAAAGGGGCTTTCCATCCTGAGCACCAGTTTTTTCTGGTACTTCACGCCCGTTACCTCGTCCAGGGTCAACTCTCCGGGATCTGCATATATTTGCTCGGAAAACTCAATTAAATCATGGCCTTTAAAAACGATTAATGATGATTGGGGCGTCTCCCCGGTTATTGCCGATGATTTGCCGGCTGCGTATATGATGGTGTAATCCGTGCTTAGAAAACGTCCCCAGTGCCACCAACTGTATAGTTCCGGCATCCGGCAGTTGCCCCAGTTATGATCGTGATAACCCACTCCTGTGACAGGTATCTCCTTCCCATCGAGAATTAGTTTACCGGTGACTCTAGCCTTGGGTTGAGCGATGACCCATCCTAAATACCGTTCAGGCGATTGGCTGAAATATTTGGCGCCGTCCAGCGGCTTTCTGAAACCCTGGGTAAGGCTTCCGAAAGATAATTTACATCCCAGGTTGCCATCGAGGAATTCGATGTTCCATAGCGGATAGTCGCCTTTAATATGATTATTGCCCATGGTGACATCACAGGAATTCGGCGAGGTGCTATATTCATCCGCTTTAAATACAGGTACCACGGCTGTTTTCTTGCCCTGGGGATCATAGATGGAGAACTCTACCAGCCTGAAGGGTGTGAGGACCCCCTGGGCTTTCATATTTGCCATCTGCCAGGATGTTACGAAGGAGTACCCGTTATCAAAAGAGGCATCCATATACCACCACTCGAAGTATTCCTCGGACGAAAACTGATGGCAGGCGTCATCGATAGATTTAATTTGAAAAGCTGCCGGGTCTACCGGATCCGGTTTGCCTGCCGATGTCGATGGTATCGCCGTAAATAACATGGATGTCAGGATGCTGTTAATAATTGGCCTTTTGAAAAATTTTCTTGCCATTTGGTTCTCCTTTTATATAAATTGCACTCAATTCTACATTATTGAATGTATTAGAGCGAGCGCTCTTTCGGGAGCCTGGTTATTATATCACATTAATTTCATTCACTTTTACTCTTGCAGCAGCATCACAATAAAAGGCTGGCTTATATAAACAACAGATGGCAGAGGTATTAATACCTCTGCCATCTGTTGGGACCCTTTGCTATAGCTAGAAATGTATAAATTCGTGGATCAGTTTGGATTGGGCCTCAAGTTTCTCTCCTTTTACGTCCAGTTTTATATCGCAATCAGAGAGAAAACGGAGGTACCCGTTGCCTGAGGATGCGTCCATCCCGGGTAAAGGATCGTTCTCCACTAATTCCTTTACATTATTAGTTATGGTGCCTGTTATATTCGGGCCTTCCACCCTGAGCTTCAGCGTTTTCGGATAATTTATCGCTGTCACTTCATCCATGGTCAGATCGCTGTAATCTCCATATAATTTGTCAGTCAGGTCAATTAAATCGTGCCCTTTAAAGGTGACCAGTACCGATACCGGTTTGCTGCCCGTCATCTCTGAAGATTCACCAACTGAATAAACAATAGTATAATCCCCGGTCATAATTCGTCCCCAGTGCCAGAAATTGTATATATCATTCAGCATGGTGTTTCCCCAGTTATGGTCGTGGTAACCTGTTCCGCTTACGGGGATCTCCTTGCCATCAAGGATTAATACCCCGGTGACCTTGGCTTTGGGCTGTGCTATGGCCCACCCCATGTATCGTTCCGGTTCCCTGCTGAAATATGTAACGCCGTCCGGCACGTTCCTGAATCCCTGCGTGAGGTTTTCGAAAGTCAATTTGCATCCGGCGTCCTTCTCAAGGAATTCGACTTCATATTTTGGATATGTCCCTTTAATATGATTGCTACCCATTACAACGTCGCAGGATGTTTTGGAGGAACTGCTGTTATCTTCGTTAAAAAAGGGCAATCTGGTTGTTTTGTTACCCTGGGGATCGTAAATGGCAAACTGTATTACTCTGATATCCGACAGCTTATCGTTTACCTTTGCATGTATAATTTGCCATGACGTTACAAAGGAATATCCGTTGTCAAAAGATGCATCCATGTACCACCATTCGTAATCTTCCCCACCGACCGGTAATTCATGACGGGCGTCGTCTATATCGTTGAGCTGATAGGCTGCCGGGTCTGTGGGTTGGGTGGCTGTGGATGGCGCACAGGCTGCAAATAAAACAGATACGATAATGCAGCAGATCATAAGCCCCGGGACGAATTTTCTTAACACTTACCTCTCCTTTACCTCTGTATAATTTTGATTTTTCGACAGAGAATAATTGGATATTGTAATATTATCACATATTAGTGGTTCTCAGACAACTATCGTATAAACACTGGCTATTTGCAAATGAAATGCCTATTGTCAGAGTGATCTGGATCAAAGGGGTATTAAAGCCTGTTAGTTTATTTCATATTTACGGCTTTACATAGAATGATGACTCTGAGATGAGGTTTGGATCGAAAGCCCGCTTGATTTTTTTCTCATAGCCGAGAAAGTCCAGACAATACGGAGCGGCGGCTTTCTCGCTGGCTTCATTGAAGCTCAGGCAGCCCTCGGCGCCTCCAACCGCCAGTCGCCATTCCGGCAGCTTGATGTCGGCTTCTTCGAGTAGCTGGCGTACGGCTTTGATTGATTCAGGGTCGAACTGGTCGTAGTTTACCACGCTTTCGGTATGGGCAAAGCTGTCCCCTATGGCAGAAAACCAGGGGGCCTCTCCTGTCACTGCAATTCTACCTTCAGCTTCATATTTAGCATAGAGCTCATCAGCGGTGCGCTGCGCCAGCAGCTTCACGGAGTCCCAGCTTTCTTCGTTAACGGCCGCGGTGAGGAAACCGGTGGTAACATTGAAGACGCGCTGCTGGCCCTGTCCGGTCACCATGTTGCGGAAAGCCGGACCAATCAGCGAGGGGTCCATGGGAAAATTCATAGCATCGGTCTTTTCCATGATCTTTTGCAGCAGGTCATAGCGGTACTGCATCTCCCTTGGAGACGCAGCATCAAGCATGATTAAGGCCATGAATTTCAGTGCTTCCCCGGCTTCGGGTGGAGAGGTGCTTACTATTTGCCAGAAGTCATCCGCTGACGAAGATACTAGTATAGCCAGCATCGCTGCCGGGCTTCTGTGTATGCCGAAGGCAATGGCTTCTTCGACCACAAGAACGAAGAAATCAGTTAGCTGGTCGCGGCCGGGAAATGCAGCCGTAAATATCTGGAAATTATCAGGTACTTCGATGTCATATAAGTTCGGTTTGCCGCTGGCTTTTAACATTTTGGGGCCGTACCATGGCGTCAATTTAACCGCCGCCCTTGTTATAACACCCAGGCCGCCTGTGGCGCCTCCGTAACCCCTCATGATTCCCCGTAGACTGGGGCCGGGACCGTCCCCGCTGAACCATCCTGCGCCTGTTCCCAGTGTACCGAGGCGTAGTATCTCCCCATCCGGCAGCACCCATTCCACGCCCAGGGGTACTCGTCCTCCGAAATCGCTGCTGATACTGGTGTTTCCGCAACCGAAGTTGGATGTGGCGCTGGCCAGTATTCCGCCGCTGGGCCCGCAGCCGATCGTATGTGGCCGCAAGCCTACTTTCATCGTCTCTAATAAT
>JAFGLP010000135.1 GCA_016927965.1 Dehalococcoidia bacterium | reverse complement strand
CCTCAGCGTCCCGAACGCTGCGCGCTAACCAACTGCGCTACTCCCCGCACGAAGTAAATATTATAATCGGCTTTAACTTTTACGGCAACAATTGTAAACTAATCTACTATGAAATTTTGTGTGGTTATCATGGACGGGGCTTCCGGGTGGCCGTTGCCTGAAAGGGACAACCTGACATGCCTCGAGCTAGCCGGGACGCCGAATCTGGATATGATGGCCAGGAGCGGATACCTGGGCATGACGTTGACCGTGCCTCCCGGCATGGAGCCCAGCAGCGCCTGTGCCTGCATGTCCGTGTTGGGATATGACCCGCTTAAATATTACCGGGGTAGGAGCGGCATCGAAGCGCGCAGTATGGGGGTGCCGGTAAAAGAGGGAGAGGTGACATTCCGCTGCAATCTGGTCACCGTGCTGGAAGGCAGGATGGTAAGCTACAGCGCCGGACAGATTGCAACCGGGGACGCCCGTGCAATGATAGAGACCATCAATGCAAAGATGGGCTCAGAAGAGGTGAGCTTCTTCCCAGGCGTGAACTACAGGCATATCTGCAAAATAAAGGGCAGGGAGGACACGCTGAAGGCTGTCTGCACCCCGCCGCATGATATAACGGACAGGCCGGTGGCGGATTTCCTGCCGCACGGTGAGGGCAGTGCTCTTTTACGTGAGCTGATGAAAAGGTCGGAGGGCATACTGTCAGGGCACCCTGTCAATGCTGGGAGGAGGGCCGGTGGCAAGCTGCCGGCTACAACCATCTGGCTGTTCTGGGGCAGTGGACGGATACCTGAGATGCCGCCGTTTGAAAAAGAGTATGGTTTGAAGGCGGCCATGACCTCGCCGGTCGACCTGCTGCGCGGGCTGGCCGACATGGCAGGTATGGAAAACCTCGATATCTCAGGTGTAACCGACGGGCTGGATAATGATTACGCCGCCCAGGCAGAAGGTGCGCTGGAGGCATTGAAGCAAAAAGACCTGGTGGTGGTCCATGTAGAGGCGCCTGATGAGATGGGGCACAGGGGAGCCATACAGGATAAGATCGCGGCGATAGAGAACATCGACCGTGAGGTGATACGCAGGCTGCTGGAGTGGAAGGGTGACGACCTGAAAGTACTGGTAATGCCCGACCATCCGACGCCGATCAAGCTGAAGACACACTGCGCCGAACCGGTGCCGTTCCTCATCTGGGGAAGCGGCGTAAATGGCAAAGGAGGCAAAAGGTTTACCGAGCAGGAAGCGAGCAGGACCGGGCTTTCAGTCGAGCCCGGCTACAGGATAATGGACCGTTTCGTACGGGTCTGAATTAAAAAAAGCAGGCGGCAAAATATATGGCAATAGTTGTACAAAAATATGGCGGCAGCTCTGTAGCAAATGCAGAGAAAATACGTAATGTCGCACGCAAGGTGTCGGAGTCTTATAAAAAAGGAAACAAGGTGGTCGTGGTTGTGTCTGCCATGGGCGATACGACGGACGACCTGATTGATCTGGCCAACCAGATCAACCCCAGTCCGCAGCCACGGGAGATGGATCTGCTGCTGTCCACCGGCGAGATCGTCTCCAGCACTCTGCTGTCCATGGCTTTGCACGCCGCCGGTTTCCGTGCGGTTGCCCTGAGCGGTCCGCAGGCGGGAATCTCCACGGATTCAAGCTTCAGCCGTGCCCGCATAACCGGTATTGAACCCAAACGCATTGAGAAGGAGCTTAATAAAGGCAAAATAGTGATCGTTGCCGGGTTCCAGGGACTTACGGCGGAAAACGATGTCGCTACATTGGGCAGAGGCGGTTCAGATACCACGGCGGTAGCGCTGGCCGCCATCCTGAAGGCGAAAATCTGTGAGATTTATACTGATGTTGAAGGGGTCTATACAGCGGACCCCAGGATCGTACCAGAGGCGCGCAAGCTCGAGGAAATAGGCTATGAAGAAATGCTGGAGATGGCTACTTCGGGCGCCAAAGTAATGCACCACCGTTCAGTCGAGATGGGACAGGTATATAATATGCCTATCCTGGTTGCATCCAGCCTGGTAGACAAGCCCGGCACGATTATTCATGGAGGAAAAAACATGGAAACCAAAAACAAAGTCCGGGGGATAGCACATGATTTGGATGTGGCTAAGATCACCATGACCGGAGTCCCGGACCGCCCGGGAATAGCCGCAGCTATCTTTCTCCCGCTGGCCAAGGCGGGCATCAGCGTGGATACCATCGTTCAGAATGCCGGCTTGGATAATATCACAGACGTGACATTTACAGTGACCAAGAACGATCTGCAGAAAGCAATGGAGATCATTGAACCGGTGGCCGGCCAGATAAACGCCAGGGAATGCCTGACCGATTCAAATCTCGGCAAGGTATCCATAATCGGAACAGGCATGCAGAATACACCGGGTTATGCGGCCAAGATGTTTCAGACGCTGTCTGCGCAGAACATCAATATCCTGCTGATTACTACATCGGAGATACGTATAACGTGTATAATCTCCGAAGACAAGGTGAAGGACGCAGTTAAGGCCCTGCACAAGGCCTTTGCTCTGGATAAAGCCTGAAGGCTATTGGACGGCCACCACTTCTTTTACACTGGAGATCTTCTCTTTCAAAAAGCGCTCTATGCCCTTTTTGAGTGTCATAGTGGACATAGGACAGCCTGCGCAGGCTCCCTTAAGTTTGACGCTGACGATGCCGTCTTTAACCTCCACCAGCTCAACGTCGCCGCCGTCAGCCTGCAGACTGGGCCTGATAACATTTAATACTTCCTGAACCTGGTCTTTCATTATCGCACCTTCTTGTTGACTTAATTTAAACTACGTGGTAATTTAGCACCGCTTGAAAAGCGGTGTCAAATTAACGGCACGCAAGCTGTTTTAGAAGAATAATAACAGACAGGGGAGGGAAATTAAACGACTAAAATCACAAGTGGTGCAGGGCAGACAGCCCGTAAATAATATTTGCCATGGCGGTCGTTTTAGTATTAAAGTAGATGTTTACACGAAAATTATTTGTTGTTAACATAACGAGAGGCCTATAGCATGCCAGAGCGAGAAGAAGAAAAGACCGGGATATGGCGGTCAAGAATACAGGAAGCGATAAAGCTGGCCCAGGAGAACCGCTGGCAGGAAGCTGTTATGGCCAATCAGGGCATTATAGAAGTTTTCCCCAACGATGTTGACGCTTATAACCGATTGGGCCGTGCCTATATTGAGTTGGGAGAATATAATAAAGCCAGAGAAGCATACAGCAAGGCGCTGGAGCTGTCGCCGTCGAACAGCATAGCCAAGAAAAACCTTGATCGGCTGGTGCTGTTAAAGGGCGCTAATGCTGTAAAAAATGAGCAGAGGCGCAAACTGCCGCCCAGCGCTTTTATACCGGATACGGGCAAGGCCGGTGTGGTGAACCTGCTGGAGATAGCGCCAAAGTCAGTGCTGGTAAAAATGACCCCTAGCGAGCAGGTCTTTCTTAAAATCCGAGGCCATGACATCGCGGTGGAGAATTATAAGGGTGAATATCTGGGCCTGATTGAGCCTGAACATGGACTAAGATTGGCCAAGCTAATCCAGGGGGGCAACCAGTATATTGCAGGCATAATCAGCCTGGATAATGATAAAGTCAAAGTGATGATAAGGGAAACCCTGCAGCATCCTTCACAGACCGGCAAGCTGTCATTTCCCCTCCGGGTAGCGGAGAGTTATCCCGCTCATGTTAAGGACAGCCTGTTAAGGCACAGCGCCGGCGAAGATGAAGGGCTGGAGGAAACGGAATATGCCGAGGGTGAAGAGTCCGAGGCAATGCCCGAAGGGTTTTCTATATATGAAGGTTATACATCTCCAGATGATATACGACGCCTGGACGGCAATTATGGAGATGAGGAGTAGACATGGAATTAGGACTATCGATCAAACCGATCGGCATCGAAGAGGAGATGAAGCGTTCTTACCTGGATTATGCCATGAGCGTCATAGTCTCCCGCGCCCTGCCGGATGTGCGTGACGGACTCAAGCCTGTTCACCGCCGCATACTTTTTGCGATGCTTGAACTGGGGATGCGGTATAACTCATCCTATAAAAAGAGCGCCCGTATCGTTGGTGAAGTGCTTGGTAAATACCACCCGCACGGCGATTCATCGGTTTACTATGCGATGGTCAGGATGGCGCAGGACTTTTCCATGCGCTACCGGCTGGTAGACGGCCAGGGCAACTTCGGCAGCGTCGATGACGATCCTCCTGCGGCCATGCGTTACACAGAAGCACGCCTGTCCAGGATATCCGACGAAATGCTGCTGGATATCGATAAGGATACCATCGATTTCATGCCCAATTTTGATGACAGCCTCAAAGAGCCGTCCGTGCTGCCTGCGAGGCTGCCGAACCTGCTGGTAAACGGCTCTTCAGGAATTGCGGTCGGTATGGCTACCAACATTCCCCCGCATAATTTAAGCGAGGTATGCGACGCCACGCACTTTTTAATTGAAAATCCTGAAGCCTCTGTTGATGAATTGATGCAGTTTGTCAAGGGGCCGGATTTCCCCACTGCCGGCATAATCTGCGGCGTGGAAGGGATCAAGAGCGCCTACGCAACGGGTCAAGGCAGAGCTGTCCTGCGCGCCAGAGTAGTTGAGGAGGCCACCAAAAGCGGTAAAATGCAGCTGGTAGTGACCGAACTACCGTATCAGACCATTAAGTCCGAGCTGGTTAAAAAGATTGCTGAGCTGGCCAGGGACAAGCGGATAGAGGGAATCAGCGATGTCCGCGATGAATCTGACCGGCAGGGCATGCGCATAGTCATCGGGTTGAGAAAGGATGCACACCCGGCCAAAGTTCAGAATAACCTCTTTAAATACACTTCGATGCAGTCCACCTTCTTTATAAACATGCTGGCGCTGGTGGACGGCATGCCGCGTGTAATCAACTTGAAAGAGGCACTGCAGTGCTACGTCACCTTCCGTACGGATGTTATTACCCGCAGGACGAAATTCGACCTGCAGAAGGCCAAAGAAAGAGCGCATATTTTAGAGGGCTTCAAGATAGCGCTGGACCACTTGGACGCGGTAATCAAGACGATCAGGGAATCGGAAACCGCTGAAGCTGCCCGCTCTAACCTGATGTCCGAGTTTTCCCTCAGCCAGCTACAGGCACAGGCCATCCTCGAGATGCAGCTGCGCAGGCTGGCCAACCTGGAGCGTAAGAAGATACTGGACGAATATAAGGACATCCTGAAGACCATCGGCTACCTTGAAGACCTGCTGGCCAATCCGGAGAAAATATTAAAGATCATCCAGCAGGACTTGTTAGAGATCAAGAACAAATATGGTGATAACCGCCGATCGGTAATCGAATCCAATGAGGTAGGTCAATTCCAGGTACAGGACCTCATCCCCCATATGGATGTGATCGTTACACTGAGTGAGCAGGGCTATGTTAAGAGGATACCGGCGGACGTATTCCGCAAACAATTGCGCGGCGGAAGAGGCGTTAAGGGCATGGGAACGCGCGATAGCGATGATGTTATGAGGTCCATGTCCGCCGATACTCACGACAACCTGCTGTTCTTTACCAGTAGAGGGCGCGTGTTCAAGATGAAATGCCACGAGATCCCGCAAGACGGCTCCAGGACTACCAAGGGCATCAATATTATCAATCTGATACCGATAGAAGCCAGGGAGCAGGTCACCGCCATGTTTGTCCCCGAGAAGACTGATCCCGGGCTTTTTATGCTGCTGGCGACATCCAAGGGTATTGTTAAAAAGACCAGCCTAGATAACTTCAGGGATGTAAGGCGAAGCGGCCTGATAGCCATGAAACTCAAGCCTGATGAAGATCTGATTGGGGTGGATGTGGTCGGCGACACGGATAAGCTGATGCTGGTCAGCCGCAACGGCCAGGCCGTCAAATTTGCGGTGGCTCCTTTGCGCAAGGCCTCCCGTACCAGCGGAGGCGTACGCGGCATCAATCTGAACAAGGGTGATATCGTTGTCAGTATGGGAACTGTACAGTCGAATGCCGACCTGATTACTGTGACTGAAAAGGGGTATGGTAAACGGACCAAGGTGGATAAATTCCCGCTGCACGGGCGCGGAGGCAAAGGCGTACTGGCCCATCGCGTAACGGAGAAAACAGGAAAAGTGATCGCTGCCAAGTTTGTGCCGCAGGGCCAAGAGCTCTTTATCACGACAGCTAACGGCGTGCAGCTCAGGATAAACGTGAATGTTGAAAAGCCAACTCAAATAGAAGAGGGAGGAAAGCGACGGAGAGAAGGAGTGCCCGTCAAAGGCAGGATTACGCAGGGCGTGATGCTCTCCAGGCTGGATGAAGGGGACAGGGTGGTCTCGATTGCACTGGTCGAGACGGAGAACCCCGAGGAGCAGGCTGCCAGGGAAACAAGGGCTGTCGCCAAGGTGCCTCCCAAGCCGATGGTCACCGGCGGTCAGCAGGAATTGCCCTTCGCATCCTAGCTATTCAAATGTGCGGGCCTCAAGGCCCGCACATCAATATTAAGGAATTATTCAAACGGAGAGGCTAACAGGAATGGCAGGGGTGGGCCTTCTTCCTGACCCGGTACTCTGAAAGGAGATAGGATTATGAAACTGATCTTTGTGCATGGCTCAGGCGCCTGCGGCGATGTCTGGTACTATCAAAAAAAGCAGTTCATAGAGGCAGATGCTATCGATCTGCCGGGACATCCCAGAGGTGAATTGTGCTACAGCATTGAAGAGTATGCGGACTGGCTGCATTCCTATATCCAGCAGAAGAAATATAAGGGTTCTGTCTTGGCCGGTCATTCGCTGGGAGGCGGCATAGCATTAATGCATGCCTATAAATACCCGCAGGACTTGAAGGGAATAATACTGGTGGGCTCGGGGGCGCGGTTAAGGGTGCTGCCGTTGATTCTGGAGGCCATTAAGGGGAAGCTGGATGATAAAAAGGGGTGGATGAGGGAGCTGGTAACACCGCTCTATGGCAGGGTAAATAAGGAAGCCCTTGATATCATATTGCCCAGACTGGCCGAGACTGGCCCTGCTGCGCAGCTGAACGATTTTTATTGCTGTGATAAATTCGATATCATGGAAAAGACCGGGCTGATAAACGTCCCGGCACTGGCCATTGTGGGCGACCAGGACAATATGACGCCCCCTAAATATTCACAATACCTGGTTAAGAACATGCAGAATTGCCGCATGACGGTTATAGAGGGGGGCACTCACCTGGCTTTCCTGGAGAAGCCCGGGCTGGTGGACCAGGCTATAGCAGAGTTTATAAAAGAGCTGGACAAGTAAGGTAATCACATGATGATGAAAGGTTCCCTGCGCGTAGCGCGCATAGCGGGCATCGATATCGGCATCCATTACACCTGGATACTAATCTTTGTGCTGATAACCTGGTCACTGGCGGTAGGGTATTTCCCGGCGGATTATCCCGGCTGGGCAGCATGGCTTTACTGGCTGACTGCGGTTGCGGCGGCGCTGCTGCTGTTCGTTTCAGTGCTGATCCATGAGCTGGCGCATTCGCTGGTAGCCCGATCACGGGGCCTGCCGGTCAAGAGCATTAACCTGTTTCTATTAGGCGGCGTAAGCAATATCGAGACCGAGCCTGAGAAACCGGGGGTGGAGTTTGCCGTTGCTATCGTCGGGCCTTTGGCCAGCATAGCCATTGCGGGGGTCTTCTGGGCCGTGGAATACTTCAAGCTGGCGCCTTTTGGGGCCGCGGAGGCGATATCCCGGTACCTTATGGTGGTCAATGTCCTGCTGGCTGCTTTTAATATACTGCCGGGCTTTCCGCTGGACGGCGGCAGGGTACTGCGCGCCATTATCTGGGGCGCCACCAACGACCTGAAAAAGGCCACCAATATTGCCACCATTACCGGCCAGGTGTTTGGCTGGATAATGATTGCCGCAGGTGTCTTCATGGCGCTGACGGTAGACTTGATAAGCGGCATCTGGTTCGTATTTATCGGGTGGTTTCTCAACAGCTCGGCGGAGGCCTCGCGGCGGGAGCTGGAGCTGCGCTCACTGTGGTTGAATGTGAGAGTATCCAGCGTTATGAATGACAGGCCGGAAGTTGTCGGTCCCGGCGATGCCGTAGATAAATTGGTAAATGAAATATACTTGAGGCGCGGGCTAAGATATGCTCCCGTAGCCGAGGACGGCCGCCTGATGGGCATAGTTACCCTGGCGGACATCAAGAAAGTCCCCATGGGGGAATGGAAAAACACCTCTGTATCCAGCATCATGACGCACCAGCCGCTGAAGGTGGTGAGTCCCGGGGACAATATGAGGACGGCGGTGCAGTTGATGGCGGAGAATGGCCTCGACCAGCTTCCGGTCGTTGTGGATGACAGGATAGTGGGAATGCTGGGCCGCGCCGATATTATCCGGTATGTCCAGGTACACCACGAACTGGGACGGCGCTAGCAGCCGGCGGCTGCGGATTACTTGGTTGCCGGTTTACGTATAGTCAGCACCGGGCAACAGGCCTGCCGCACGATCTGCTCGGTGGTGGAGCCCGATATGAACCTGCGCCAGCCTGACAGGCCGTGCGTGGCAATGACTATCATATCCATGGATTTATCGCTGGCATAACGCATTACTTCGCCGGCAGCGTTGCCGATGAGAACCGCAGTAACCGAGTTGACGCTTTTGGAGATTTTCTGGTCGACCATGGACTTGAGGGACTTGGTTGACTGTCCTTCCAGCTCCTGCTGGTAAGAGGCGACGTTGAAGCTGGCCGATTCCACCCCGATAGGTGCTTCTACGATCGGTACCAGAGGTACAACGTTAACTATATGCAGGGTGGCGCCGAAATGGGCGGCAAGCTCATCAGCCACCTTGAGTGCTTCATATGAAGGCTCGCTGAAATCAGTCGGGCAAAGAATATTCTTAACCGGCAGCATTTTAAATTCCTCCTCCCATATATTAATTGTGTTGTATCCACGGGCCTTTCCCCGGAGAGGCCCCCAAAAAGGATTGATAACGCTATATATACATATATCCTGCGCTATTTGTCAAGAGGATTATATGTTTCACCCCCACATGCGTGGGGAATACGG
>JAFGLP010000134.1 GCA_016927965.1 Dehalococcoidia bacterium | reverse complement strand
GCCTGGTCCCCCTTGCTTCATCCACAATTGGGGGATTCCAAAATGCGAATACCTTGCCCCCATAGGGCGCCCCGTCCCTTGATACAAGCTCAAAAGGCAGGCCGGTCAGCCTTCCGGCATGCTCAGCAGGATTGGCAATAGTGGCCGAGCAGACGATAAACTGCGGACGGCTTCCATATGACTGGCAAATCCTGCGCAGTCTGCGCAGGACACAGGCAACATGCGAGCCGAACACGCCGCGGTATGTGTGAGCCTCATCTACCACTACATATTGCAGCCTGCGCAGAAAGGTATCCCACCCTTTATTATTCGGCAGTATGCCGACATGCAGCATATCGGGATTAGTGATCACAATACGTGCGCGTTTACGTATGCCTGTGCGGTCCTCCGGCATGGTATCACCATCATAGGTGGCGCATTCCCAGGGGAGATTGATGGTCTTGCCCGCCAGCTCATTTAAACTGCGCAGCTGGTCCTGCGCCAGCGCCTTGGTGGGAAAAAGGTAAAGGGCGCGGGCCGATGGGTTTTCCAGCATGGCGTCAAGGACAGGCAAATTGTAGCACAGTGTTTTGCCGCTGGCGCTGGGCGTGGCGACCATAACATTAGCGCCCTTCCTGACCGCATTTACGGCATCCACCTGATGGATATACAGCGTCGTTATGCCCAGCTTATCCAGGCGGTCCTGCAGCACCGGATGCAGGGGCTTATCCAGCCAGCCCGGCTGCACGTCCCGGGGATGTATATACTGCACGTGCACAAGCTGGTTCTTATATTCAGGGTCATTTTTCAGATAATCGAGGAAGGCGTTAGCATCCATCGTAGAGTAATTATACTATTTATCTTCCAGGCCGCTGTCCCGGCCCGGATTGGCCGGAATGCGGCTGGTTATAGCAGGAATAGACGCCGCAGAACTTTCGTAAATACGGGGAAAGTCCTTTCAGTGTGGCGGTCATACACGGCGGCCCGGGAGCAGCCTATGAGATGGCAGCTGTGGCAAGGGAGCTTTCATCAACAGCGGGGATACTGGAGCCGCTGCAGACAGCAGCGTCGGTCAACGGGCAGATAGCGGAACAGCTCTATGCAATATTGAGCGATGAAATCAGCAAGTAAAAAGCTTGAAGAGATCGGCTTCAGCAAAACGTATCTGTCTCTTTCTCAATGATCTCTACGGTGGGGTAATCACGTTCAATAGCATTGATGACCGAATTAATGACCTCGTCAACGCGAAAGTTTTGATTGCTGACACAGGCTATCCCGATTGTGGCTATCTGCCACAAAGCATGATCGTCAACCTCGGCAATGGAAATATTGAACTGTTTTTGAAGTCGTGTGGTAATTGATTTGACGACGCTTCGTTTGTCCTTAAGAGACTGGCTCTCAGGGATATGCAGCTTCAGCTTACAGACACCAACATTCACGACAACCCGCTCTGCCGCCTCGAAGCTATCTCTTTGTAAATGCTCCCGCTGGAGACTGGCGGGAGATTTACACTATATATATTATCTGGCCGGTTTTGATTCAGCGTAGCAGCTACTACAATAGACCGGCCGTTCTTGTCTCGGCTCAAAGGGTACTTCACATTCGGTGCCGCACCTAGCGCAGGTCGCTTTGAACATTTGTCTAGGCTTGCCTGAACCGCCTGAGCGGGACTGTTTCCGATTAGTCCTGCAATCAGGGCAACGCTTAGGTTCATTCTGCAGTCCTTTAGACTCGTAGAATTCCTGCTCGCCTATAGTGAAGACGAAGGATTTGCCGCATTCAGCACAGGTAAGGGTCTTGTCCGTTAGGGCCATTAATGCCTCCTTGTTGAAAATCACTATGCCCCATGGATTGTGACACGTCTACTGGCTCAAGACCTCTTGAAACATATGCAGGGAGTCTTAATCCCGGCACTATGGTCTCCGAATTTAAGAGGTTGCCCGATTAAGACTCGCCAAAAACCAAGGTTTGCATACGAGCACTAGTGTAGTTTATAATTTCAATTTAGTCAAGACCTAAAAATCGCACGGTAATACAGATGCCTTCCAGTTACGAGTACGACAGCCAGCCAATAGTGCGCAGCGTTATCAGCGTTATCGCCTGCGTTATCATAGGGGCCATATTGCTTTTCGCCGGCATAGGGAAGCTGTCCGAGCTGGGTACAATTCCCGGGCAGACGGATTTTCTGGATAAATTTATACCGGATTTTATTTTTACTCCCGAGTTTGCACGTTTTATAGGCCTGGTCTTTATTCCCTGGATCTTACCGATCTCCGAGATTATTATCGGGGCGGCCCTGGTTATCGGTATCTGGCCACGTATTTTTGCGATTCTTTTTATTCCAATGGTCTTTGGATTCATGGCTAACAACTCGTATGCTATCTCCATCGGTTTAGAGGAGTTCCCTGAATGCGAGTGCTTCGGTATTTTTGCCACGCTGACCCCTATACAGTCAATGTATATGGACGTCGGTATGTTTATACTGGCAGTCCTCATAATCATCATTCATCCAGGCGGCTTTTTCGCACATCAATTCTGGATCAATAGGATATTTTCCATAAATAAAATATAGCCGGATTCCCTCTCTAAAAAAGAAGGGGAGCAGCACGCATTATGAACTCAAGAAAATTATATAATTTGATTTTTATCTGTGTTTTCCCGCTGATATTGATAATGGCGGCATCCGGCTGCACAGCCAGTCAGGAAACACCACCCCCTGTGCAAAACCAGGCAGTAGAAGTGGAAATCATACAACCTGTAATCTCCAGCATGGAGGCCGACCTCCAGGTTCAGCCGCTTGGAAACACGCAGGTCACCTGTACGGCTACGGAAGAAGGCAGCGATAATCTTACCTACAACTGGGCAGCCACGGGAGGGACTATCGAGGGGGCCGGCCCGGTCATCACCTGGAATGCTCCCGAAAAGAGCGGCGATTATTTGATTACGGTGGTTGTCAGCGACGGCAAGGGTGGAGCTGCTAAAGAAAACATCATAATCAACGTGCCCGAGAAACCGAATAATCCGCCGGTGATCGAGGCCATAAGATATACAAGACCGAAACGCATGCCCGTAACTATTAAGCCCAACATGACAGATGAAGAGAAGAAAAAGATACCCGAGCTTGTGGCCCTCAAATATGATGTCGTAGAGCTTTCATGCCTGGCCCATGATGATGATAATGATAAGCTGGATTACATCTGGCAGGCGACCGGCGGCAAGCTGTCTGGCACAGGCGCCGGCATTCAATGGATTGCCGCTGGTGAGCCGGGAATATATACTATCAGCGTTGAAGTGTCAGACGAAGAGGGCGCATCTGATCTTTTCCAGATCACAGTCAACGTACATTGCTGTAGCGGCTAATATCTCTCAAAGTCTGGAGAGCTTAATCTTCCCCCATACGCCCATGCGGTCGCCGGCAATGACCATTATTCCTTCAACTCCCTTGATCCTTTGCCCGCGTTCCAGAGCGGACGGTATATCGTCAGGAGATTTCACCAGGTTGGCAGCAGCCGTGGCTGCGGCATCGGCAAGGTGTGTAGAGGGAGAAACCACCACTACCGCATCGGCAAGTCCCAGGCTCAGCGACGGCCCGACCGTGCCCGAAGAAGTGCATATGCCCACAGGTTTTTTAGATGGGCTGATTTCAACAGCTAGTTTGCCGTTGAAAGGGGAATTGCCGGCGTAGATGCCGACCAGCCGTTTCCTGCCCGTTTTTATAAATATATCGCCACCGTTTTCCACCACCACTTCAGCCGAATGCTCCAGCAGTTTTTTGCCCACCAGTTCAGCCACAGCCCCGGCGACAGCCGCCATGGGTCCGACACCGGCTGCCTGACCGGCTTCCGCCATCATCTTTACTATTTGAGGCGCTGACTCTTCAACCTGTACAGGTTCCAGACTGTGTAAAAATATAGGGTGGGCCTGGATATATCCTTCCAGTTGCAGGCGGTATTCTCCGACTGCAGCCAGCGCTTCCCGGTACAGGTCTCTGCGGGCACGCACATACAGGTCAGTCTCCTTAACGGTGACTTCAAAAGACACCAGATCAGTATCCTTTATCGCATGGCGGTAAGCCCTCGGTTGATAGGTCATTATGTAAACATCCTCAGCCTGATATTACGCTGTCTTCTCATATAGAGTGTCCGATTCGCAGGTGCTGAAAACGGGCGGGAGGTTAGAAATGCAGTTCCATAGCACGCGGCGGGCAGGCCCTCACGCACAGCTCACAAACAATGCATTTAGAGTTATCGAAGATCACCCTGCGAGTGCCTTCCTCCAGCCAAAAGGCATGCGTCGGGCACATGGTTATGCAGGCGCCACAATGCGTACAGCGTTTTTCATTACGTGTTACATCCTGACTCAAAGACTGTATATGGACACCGGCATCACGGAGATATTTAAGACCTTTTTCATAGTCCTTCTTCTCGCCGCTCAATTCCATGATCATCAGGCCCTCTTCTCCCGGTGAGATGGAAGCTTTGAGAATGTTAATATCCAGCAAGTATTCACGTATCAGACCGCTGACGATGGGTTTATCTACAATCCGCTGGGGAAAATGCAATACTATTTTCTTGGCGATTATCATAATTCAGTTCTCCTTCAGGGCAAAGGCCGCTCTTCAAAAGTTTTTAGCTTTATACCGGACTCCAGCCCCGGCAAGGGAGCGACAGGCTCCGCTAATAAGAAGGAACCCTTTTTTATCCAATCCTTGAGCGTATTGGCTATCGTCACCGCACCCGGATAGCTGGACAGGGAAGCCGTGGGTACCTGCTGACCTTTGATGACAATGCTGCCGGATTTTAAATCCGCATAACTCACTTCAGCCAGTACTTCCGGCTTGCGGTTGGGGTATGCATCCGAATAATCTATAACGGGCGCCAGGATATCGGCATCCGTAACCAGTGTATATTTCAGTATTTCCTCGGTCAATATGGGTATAGGGACACCAATGCCCACGGTCAGCGTGGCGCCATAGCCCAGGAAACTGGTGCCCATTAGCCACTTGGGGCTCATCTGCTTGAGATCTCCGATCACAGCCAGCGTGGCAGAGCCCCTGGTCGGCACGCCTTTCTCTGTCCTGGGCGCAGATGGGTTATGCTGGGTCCCGTTCCATGCTACATAGCCTATCCCTCCACCCAGGAATATCCTACTGCCTATACCGATGGTCTTATAAAGGGGATCGTTCATCAGCGGTGACAGCTGGCCGGCCGAGCAGAAGTTGGCATTGCCCAGCCTGGGCTTAAGAACACCCATGTAGGTATATATCATGCGGTTGCTGACATTAACAGCAACATTGTAATTCTGATAGGCATTCCGCAGATTAAAAAGTACAGCTTCATTGACCGTCTTGATATTTATTAATGTCTCAATTTTTTTCCTCGGGTAACAGTCCGTTCCATAAGCACTGGCGATCAGCCGGATATCCTTGCCGGAAACCAGCTCTTCAATTACATGGCCGCCGCCGTATCCGAACTCACCGGGATATATGCGGTTCTTCGGGTCGTCTTCAGGCATGGCGGTCGCTCCCAGGATAATATCGACTGCAGCCACCCCGGTATACGCCGGAACATCATTCAGTGTGACCTTGCCGCCTCCCACTTTTATGCGGGGGCTGCTATGACCAAGATTCATGTACATGCTGGACGAGCACATCGGGCCGAAAGTGCCTGTCGTAACCACATCGATCTCTTTCGCTGCGGCGGCGACGCCCTTCTTTTTGGCTATGCTGATCACTTCTTCAGCAGTGACAACGACAGCCTGGCCTTTTTTGATTTTTTCATTGATCTCTGCGATCGTCTTGGCCATATT
>JAFGLP010000133.1 GCA_016927965.1 Dehalococcoidia bacterium | reverse complement strand
TTTAATTATTTAGCAATACGGCCATAAGCCTATTATTAATTAACCATCAGCATTACCCTCAAACCGGCGGTGGCTCCTCGTTGCGCTTTTAATTACTCCCACTGGCAAATGTAAAATAATTATTGCCAGATAAATAATTTGCCTTACACAAAATATTTGTGATATCCTTAGGATATGAGTATGAAAAACGACCGTCAGCAAATCACTGGTGGTAAATCGGTTGAGAAGGACGAAGTCGTTGACCGTATCTTGCAGGGCATTTCCAATATATTCCGAGAGGTATTGCCGCTTGCTCACAAGGAATTGATGGAGATGGACCTGACTACGCCGCAGCTAAAAGTAGTGCTGCTGCTGTATCTCTACGGCCCTACCCGCATGAGCGAACTGGCGTCGTCGCTGGGTGTCTCGCTGGCAACTGCTACGGGTATATTAGACCGTCTGGTGGAAAGGGAACTGGTAACGCGGGAAAACCATAAAGAAGACCGCAGGGTAGTCATGTGCCAGCTTTCGGTGCAGGGTCGGGTGATGACAGATAAATTATGGAAGACTTCACGCGAGAAGGCCAGGCAACTGCTGTCCGGGATGGATATCTCCCGGTTGAAGATGATCGACGAGGCGCTTGGCGTCATGATTACCGTGGAAACGGGTGAGGAGAAGGAAAAGCAAACGTAAATGAAGGCTATATTAAATTGGGCAGTCAATATTAAAAAATGTTGAAAAATAAACGTGCTGTGAACAGAGGCGCTGTTGTAATCAGCGGGGCATCAAGAGGTATTGGCGAAGCATGTGCTCTGGCATTAAGCAAGCTGGGCTTCTCGGTATTTGCCGGCGTACGCAGGCCGTCTGATGGGGATCGTCTGAGGAGGAAAGCCAGCGGAATGGTTTTGCCCGTGCTGATGGATGTGTCTTCGGACGAATCGATTGCAGCAGCTGCCGGCATTGTATCCGGAATTGCCGGTGAAAAAGGGATCGCCGGACTGATCAATAATGCAGGGATTGCCGTGGCCGGGCCGCTTGAGTTGCTTCCCGTAAACGAGCTGCGCAGGCAGATGGAGGTCAATGTGGTCGGCCAGATGGCGGTCACGCAGGCCTTTCTCCCACTGCTGCGCCGGGGAAAAGGCCGGATTATAAATATGGGATCAAAAGAAGGCAGGATGGCCATGCCGCTGATCGGAGCTTATTGCGCTTCTAAATTTGCTCTGGAGGCGCTGACTGATACACTTCGCATGGAGCTCAAGCCGTGGGGGATAGAGGTTTCCATTATCGAACCCGGTGTCATAGCCACACCAATATTACAGTACTCGATAGCCGCTGCTAAAAATGCGATGAAAGAAGTGCCGGCGCATAAGCGAAAACTGTACGAACAGACCATTGCTGCAGGCATCCGGGCTTCGGCGGGCATTGTAAGGGCGGCTATTCCCGTGGATGCGGTGGTCAGGAGTGTGGTACATGCGCTGGTTTCCCGCAGGCCCAGGACACGCTACGTCGTAGGCGCAGACGCCAGGCTGGTATCAATGTTTTGTAGACTGGTGCCGGACCGCTTGCTTGACCAGTTCATGTTAAAAGGCATGGGCCTGCAGACGACCTGATATAAATACTGTGAAAAGGAGTCCTCAATAGAGGAAGAAAAAAATGAATATACTGGTGACTGGTGCCACAGGGCACATAGGCAACGTTCTTGTCAGGGAGCTTACACAGGGCAATGAAAAGGTGAAGGTGCTTACCCTGCCTTTCGAAGATGATCTGCCGCTGCGAGGGTTAAACGTGGAAATTGTCAGGGGTGATATATGCGACCTCGATTCTCTCATTAACGCATTCCAGGGGATTGACACCGTATATCATCTGGCGGGGATGATATCCATATCGTCAGGCAAAGACGACATACTGCACAGGGTTAATGTTAGGGGTACACAGAACGTGATTAAAGCCTGTGCGACAAATAAGGTCAACCGGCTGGTCTATACCAGTTCGATCCATGCGCTCAATGAACCGCCGCATGGGACCGTGATTGATGAGTCCTGTCCGCCCGATCCACTACATGTTTTAGGCGATTATGCCAAGTGCAAGGCCAAGGCCACTATGGAAGTGAAGAAAGCAGCACAGGAGGGGCTGGATGCGGTGATCGTGTGTCCGACAGGAGTTATCGGGCCGTACGACTTCAGGATTTCGGAGATGGGCCAGCTCATACTTGATTTTACACGTAGAAAGCTAAATGCCTATATGGACGGGGCGTATGACTTTGCGGATGTCAGGGACGTAGCGCACGGCATGCACCTGGCCGGCACGCATGGCCGCAAGGGTGAGACCTATATATTGTCCGGTGAGCAGGTATCCGTCAAAGACCTGATGAAAATGCTGCAGGAGATTACCGGGGTGAAGGCGCCGTCATATAAGGTGCCGTCCTGGCTGGCCCGTACGGCGGGTGTGGTCGCCCCGTTATATTACCACTTTATCAGGAGCAAGCCGCTGTTTACCAGCTACTCAGTGGACGTGCTGGCCAGCAATTCTGTGGTAACCTCACAGAAGGCGCGCCTGGAGCTTGGCTATCACAGCAGGCCTGCCAGAGAATCCATCGCCGATGCGGTGCAGTGGTTTATCAGCAACCTGCGTCTGCAAATGGCGTCCGGGCGGGCTTGATTTGAGGCGGGTGTCTGACAGCACCCGTTTAAATATTCTCAAAAATGGATTTAAAATACAGCGGCATATTTCGTCTATGGTCTGGCGAATGGTAATAAAATCAGCGCCAGGATAGCGGGCGGCAAAGTACCAAAACAGCCATAATAAACTGAATTTATGACGCAGTCCTGTTAGAATATATTCAGAAATTTACCACACCGGCTCTATTATTTAGTCAGTAAACCGGAATTCAAATAATTTAGTCAGGATGTGATATTGAAGGGAGTTTAAAATGCAAATCGTAACCGACAGTGGAACGGATCTGTGCCTGCCTGCGGAAGAAGTGAAGGATCTGAATATCCATGTGCTTCCTCTGGTTGTAACACTGGAGGGCAAGTCATACCGTGAGGGCGTGGATATGAACGCCGAAGATTTCTATAAGCTGCTGGCATCGACGGAGAGTTTTCCTACCACATCTACGCCGTCCCCGGGTGATTTCGCCGGGGTTTACAAGAAGCTGGCAACCGCCGACCCGGACATTTTATCTATTCATATGAGTTCGGGGCTGAGCGGCACTTTCAATTCGGCCAGGGTGGCAGCCGAATCGGTGCCGGAGGCAAATGTCACTGTTATTGACACCAAAACGCTCTCTGCAGCTGCCGGATGGCAGGTGTCATCTGCTGCCAGGGCCATAAAGGCAGGATGGCAGAAAGAAAAAATTTTGTCGCTTATCGGACGTGTCAGCGCAGCCAGCGACAGCTTGTATACATTGAATGACCTCAAGTATTTAATCCACGGTGGCCGCATTAGCCATATGAAGGGTTTGATAGCGTCATTGCTGAATATACGGCCTATCATCGGTGTGGAAAAAGTTAAAGGGACCTACGTGCAGATGGGACAGTCGAGGACTTTCAAACGGGCGGTTGAAGGGCTGGTTGATCTTATCTCGCGCAAGCATGCGCCCGGCAGCGCTTTGCGGGCACAGGTACTGCATGCAGCGAATCCTGAGGGGGCAGGTACGCTGCGTGAACTGGTTGATAAACGTTTTGCCTGCAACTGGCTGCCAACATCCCATTTATCCCTGGTACTTGGCGCTCATACGGGTACCAGCATGGTGGGTGTTGCTTATGCCGCAGCAGAATTACTGGCGGATATGCCCTGATTAATCACCGTTCAGGGTTTTGCCTTCCTTTGCAGCGATGGCTACCGCTGCAAAGGAAGTATATCATACACGGCTAAATCCGGTAATGACCTGTATAGCCTGCTTCTCAACGATTCCGTTAATAATTTTATTTGTTTTGCTGATTTAAATTATAAAGGAGCGCAAATGAGCAGCATATACCCGCGAGGTTATAATAATTTAGCCCTCAGGCTAATAAACTTATGAGACTGTTCAGCTACTTATTTTTATATGCTTCAGGCCTTTTTCTTTTTTGCGATTACGATATAGATGGCGTAGATAACCAGCAGATAGGCCAGCAGCCTCACGATAATGAGAGGCACCTCAAGGCTTTGCTCCAGCCCCAGGATGGTACAGAGGTGTGAAAGAGCGAATAATCCGAAGGCCATGCCTACATATAGTATCGATCGGATTTTATCGACCATGTATGCCCATATTCCCATAATTAGTATGATACTGGAGAGTATGAGGTTAACCAGTGTTATAGCATCCATTTAATCGATGTCCTCCTGAGAATTAGACAAAATTATAGTCCTGCCATGTGCGGTGTTCAATGAGGCTAATCGAAAATCTTGCCGGGGTTGAGGATACCGTTGGGATCGAGGGCCGTCTTGATTTTTTTCATTGTGTCCAGCAGGTCCCTGTCAGCGGTTGCGTAAAAGTACTCTTTTTTATCGATGCCAATGCCGTGCTCGCCTGATACCGCTCCGCCGTACTTCGCCGAAAGCAGATAGATATCCTGCATAAGGACGTTCAGTTTTTTCTTCCATGAGTTAAGGGACATGCCGCGGCAAACCGGGTGCAGGTGCACATTGCCGTCACCTGCGTGTCCATAGATTATAATGGGGAAGCCGTATCGTGCTTCCATCTCCTTTACTCCCAGGACAAAACGTGCGATCTCGCTTCTGGGAACTACGGCATCGAGTATCTGCATGGGGGCGTATTTTTTAATGTAATGATAGAAATTCTCCCGGGCTTCCAGCAACCTGCGCATAGCCTGCTGGCCGGGAGGCACCAGCGCATCAGCTGCGCCGTGTTTTTTAACGATTTGTTCCACCTCGTTAAAATAGCCGGTTATTTCATCCTGGGTGGCGGCCTCGCTCAGTATCAACAGGAAAGCCCCGTAGCCATGATGGGGCAGCTTCCTGCCGGTATATTCCTCGGCAATCTGCATGATGCTGCTTTCCATAAACTCCAGCCCGGCCGGCATTTTTCCCAGCATGAGGATATCAGGTACGGAATCTATAGCATCCTGCAGGCTGCTGAACGGGATGAAAAGCGCTTCCCTGCAAGTGGATTTTGTATCTAATTTAAGCGTAATTTCCGTGATTACCGCCAGCGTACCTTCCGATCCCACCAGAAGCTGTGTGAGGTCGTAGCCGGAGGAGCACTTTACGAATTTACCGCCGGTGCGGATGATCTCCCCGCCGGCCAGCACTGCCTGCAGGCCGAGCACATGATGACGGGTGACCCCGTACTTAACCGCATTAAGCCCTCCGGCGTTAGTGGCGGTGCTGCCGCCGACTGTTGCTGACATCTCCCCCAGTGATACGGGATACCCCAGTCCAAGCGGCCCCAGGTGTTCGCGCAGCTTGCCCAGAGATACTCCCGGCTCTATAGTTGCTGTGAAGTTCTGCCGGTCTACTTCGATTATCCTGTTCATATTCTCCAGAGACAGGACGACCCCGCCGAAAGAGGGGATACACCCCCCGCTTAAGCCTGTGCCGGCGCCGCGCGAAGTGACCGGTATGCGCCTGATATTGGCATATTTCAATATTGAGGATACGGTGATGGAGTCGAGAGGTCTGACTACTACTTGTGGAAATATGGGTTTGACCAGGGGCGCCTCATCACAGCTATAGTCGGCCAGCTTTTCTTGGCCCGTAATGACGTTTGCCTGGCCGGCAATGGAGACGAAAGCCCGGGTATCTGATTTACTAACTTTATGGAAAAGATATCGAGGCCTGGTTTCAGGACTCAATACCGGTCTCCTCAAATGAGAAGTTATGCTCCCGGAAGAGGCGCAAACAGGCATCAACCACACCCGGGTCGTAAAGCATGCTGCTGTTACCGGAGATCTCCTCCAGTGCTGCTTCCAGACCGCGGCTGGCGCGGTATGGCCTATGAGAGGCCATGGCCTCAACAACGTCAGCCACCATGAGGATTTTAGCTTCAAGCATGATCTCGTTTTCTTTTAGCCCTTGCGGATAACCTGATCCATCCAGCCGCTCATGGTGCTGTAGTGCTGTCTGTGCAACCGGCCATGGGAAATCTATTGACTTAAGAATATCGTAGCTGCCGCGGGAGTGACTCTGTATGATCTGGCGTTCGATGGCACTCAATTTGCCCGGTTTGCTCAATATCTCCATGGGCACGTAAATTTTTCCGATATCATGTATTTTCCCGGTTATCTCAACGCCTTTTACGAGATCGTCCGGCAGCTCCATCTCCCTGGCTATAGCCCCGGCGATCCTAGCCACGCGTTCCTGGTGGCCTGCCGTATAGGGGTCCCGCATTTCGATAACGGTGGCCATGGCGGCTATGGCACCCTCAACAGTCTTCTCCAGCCTGGCGAGGCTGAACTCCAGCGTTTCCTCGGCTTTTTTCCTTTCCGTTATGTCTCTTGCCCAGGCAACGAAACCGGTGGCTTTGCCCTGTTGGTCCCTGATGAACTGAAACTTGTTTTCTGCCCACAGCGTCGAGCCGTTTTTATGGACAATTTCCAGGTCCAGGCTGAAAATATGGTCGGGCGGCCACTTGCCCTCGTTCTCGTCCTGCATGGCCTGTTTGCAGAAGTCCGTTGCTGTTTTATAACAATCAGGTGTGACCAACTGGTCCAGGGTCATACACATGGTCTCTTTGTTGGTAAAGCCGCTCAGCTTCTCGCTGGAATCGCTGAGCCAGATGAAATTAAGATCGTTGTCCATTATCCAGACAACGTCGGTTATATGCTCGGCCAGCAGATGGTAATATTTCTCGCTTTCCTCACGTGCCTGCTCGGCTGTTTTTTGTATCGTTGCGTCCTTGAACAGGCAGACTGCTTCGGCTGATTCCCACTCCGCACTTGCGATTAGCCGTGCTGACATCTCGACCGGGTAAAGCCGCCCGTCCGTACGCATCAGCTCTATTTCCACTTTTTCGAAGTATCCTATATCAAAAAGCTGCCGGAATGACTCATTGGCGTTCTGGATGAGCCCCGGCCTGATGAATTTGAGATAGCTCTTACCCATGATATCGCTTTCAATACCTTTGGCCATCATATTAACGGCTTTTCGGGAAGCATATGTTATGATGCCCCCGGCATTTATAACTACGGCCGAGCCGGGCATGGCGTCAAGGTAAGCGAAGTATTTATTATCATGAGCGGGGCCAAGTTTGGCTGGGCTTTGCGGCGGCGTAGTGGGAGTGTGCGCTTCCTGCATGGCCTGTTTATACTCCGCTACCTCTAGGAGAGTGGCTGCCTGCTGCCTGGTGCCCGGTACATCAGTGATGTTGATGAGAACGTCTTTAACATTTCCCCGGCGGTCTGATAACTTAAATTCATATGTGTTGGGAGCTGATGCTGGGTCAAGCCGCCTCAGCAGATAATATCGCTTAAGCCTGGCCTGGTCCTCCTGTGCAACAAACTCGATCCAGCTTTTCTTGCCTTCGATCTCCTCCCGGGGATAACCCGACATTTTCTCAAAGGCCTGGTTTACCGCAGCTATGATGGTATCGGCGTTCATCAAGATGAGGGCGGTGGAGGTATTTTCCAGGGCCAGGGCTAGATCGGACGGCGCTGCCTGTATATCGGCAGCCCTTTCTGCCGTGGTCTCATCGTTGGTTTTTGGGGTCTCCGGAGCCACCGTAGCAGCAGCCCCCGGTTCCTTGATCTCACCAGACTGGATAACTATACAAACCGGCGTCCCCTTATCGTTGTTGATCCAGGTGATATTCATTACTGCGGCCATGGTGGCGCCGTCTTTCTTCAGCAGGGTGCCATTCATCATAGCGGGCTTGCCGCCTCTCAGTATCTGCAGTATGCCGGCCTGGAAATTCTCGCTTTCCCCGGGTGTAACCATGCTGCCTATTTTTTTACCCAGGATATCAGAGGCCCCTGCGTAGCCCAGCAGGTCAATAAATTTTTGAGAAGCGTGAGTTATATAGCAATCCAGGTCGGTAACGGCCAGCGGCTCGAGTGAAAGGTCGACGAGAGAGCGATAAAGCCACTCCTCTTCTTTGAGACCGTCTTCGATGCGTTTTTGCTCGGTGATGTCCTGAAAGTGAACGATAAAATAGCTGGGTCCCGACTCCGAATCGCCGATCAAAGAGATGCTCATAGCTGTCCAGACTATTCTGCCGTCTTTGGCCTGAAGTCTCCTTTGTGAGGGTATTTCGGGTTTTTCCAGGGAGAGGAATAAGGCCATAATATCGCCGCATTGCTCTCGGTCCTCCGGGCAAACTGTATCATCAAAGCGGCTTTCGAGCAGATCTTTTTCCTCATAGCTAACCATGTCGTAGAAGGCCTTATTTACCTTGAGGAAAATGCCGTCGGTGCCAATGATGGCAAGACCGGTGGATAGGTCTTCAAAGGCCGATTGAAAGCGTCTCTCAGCTTCTCTCCAGGCTGTTTCTATTGAATGAGGCTCAGATATATCCAGCCAGTGTCCCAGCGTCAGCCAGTTGCCGCCATACTTAAAATAGGTGATTTTCTCGCTGATCCATCTTTTCTTGCCCTCGCGAGTGGTTATCTTAAACTCATGGCTGGTGTCTTCCTCCTCCTCCTCGAAAAGCGAAGCCACGTTTTGTTTGGGCTTATGACGGTAGCGGGGGTTAATCAGGCGGAGATAATCTTTGCCGGAAAGTTCATCCTGGCTGTAGCCCGTTATATGCCGGAACTCGATATTGGTATAAATAAACTTGCCGTCGCGTGTAATATATATACCCGCGGGGGAATTTCTGAATAGGGCGGTGCAGAGTTCAGCCGCTGCTTCAGGTAAAATCCTCAGGGCATCAGTCTTATCGGATATTACATCCATATCTTTGTTCCCGATCATTTCACACCTTACAATCCCTGTCGCCCGGCAATCGATGCGGGAAAAGGCCGGACTGTTACGCCGATATTGTACATTGATTGCCAGAATGAGTAAAAACCGCATATACTGGCAGGGAGGTTGAAGTGTTATAATAGCACTAACTTTCACGATTAAAATAAAAGGTGTATTTGGGAATTGGATATGAGAGCAGTATCTTTACTGGCAATAGTATTAGCAGTTGCGCTTGCATTTGCTTTGCCTGCCTGCGCAAAACCTACGCTCGACTTGTATCAGGAAATACAGGTCGGATGCCTGATGTCGGACTCTGCAGCCCCTGCATGGGGGCCGAATTTGATCAAGGCAGCGCAGATAGGGGCGGAGGCGGTTAACAGCGAGGGAGGTATCGATGGCAAGCCGGTCAAGCTGATTATTGAAGATGAGGGCCCGACACAGGCTACTGCCTTATATGCTGCCCATAAACTGGTGGAAGAAAATGGTGTACAGGTGATTATCGGGGGAACAACCAGTCAAGCAGTGATGTCGCTGGGTCCCTATATGGAAAATAAAGGGATTCTCCTGGTATCGCCAACCGCAACATCAAGTGAATTGTCCAGCTATGGCTGGTCAAAGTGGGTGTTCCGAATTCCTCCCGGAGACTCTTTGCAGGGTGGGGTGGTGGCCAAGATAATCAAAGAGCAAGGTTATAAGAGAGTAGCCATGCTGGTGCAGGATACCATATATGGCAGGGGTATCGAAAAGACGGCCGCTGAATTTCTCAGGGGCATGGCTGATATAGTTGCCTCAGTAAAATACGACCCGGCTAAAATGAGCTACTTGTCTGAACTAAATGAGATCAGGGACAAAGTCCCAGGATGTGTATTGCATGCAGGTTATTACGATGATGGGGCCGTGATTTATAAGCAGGCGCTTGAAGGTGGCATGGACAATATCCCCTGGATAGCTGTTGATGGTGTTTATGACATGCCTCTGGACAGGTATCCCGAAGCTGCCAGGTTTATGGAGAAGGTGGTAACGGGTACCGTACCCGTGCCGGATCGGCAATCAAAGGTGTATTCTGATTTTTACGAGAGATATCGTGCGCTTTACAGCATTGAACCGACAATATACTGCGATGCCGCATTTGACGGCGTGAATCTTATTGCAGCGGCTGTGCGGGAAGCAGGTATCTATAGTGGTGCAGAAATACGGGATGCATTGATCAAAGTGGGTAATGCATATCAGGGCGCCAGCGGGCTTATCACGTTCAATGCAGTAGGTGAACGCCAGTCAGGTATCTACGGCATCTGGAAAGTGGAAATGGAAGGGACACAGTACAAGTTTGAGATCACCGGTCAACCTGTGAAATTTACCAGGTCAGGCATGTGACCTTGAACTAAACACTACTGGAAAATTCGGCCGCATGCTGTTGTATGAAAGTACGGTCAGCAGCATCCCAGGAATATGCCCTGTTAAAAATTGTTTCTCTCAAAGGTGCCCGGCTGTGAGCTAAGCGGCAGGCAGTTAATCAGGAGGACAGCACGTCAGCGGAGAAATGCGGATAATCATGGGTGATGACGAACTTTCCCCAGTGGCTGATATGCCCGTATTCCAGGTGACATTTTTTACACAAGATAACGCAGTTATGCAGGGAAGTATCGCCTCCCAGCTCAGCCGGTTTCTTAAAGTGTGGAAACCCTCCGTCAACCTGCAAGGGTTGGCCGCAGCGGGCGCAGATTTTTTTCTGCCTGATATAAGCCTTGTCTTTGATATCCTGGTCAAACTCTTTCGGGCTCATTTACTTATCCTGTCATAACGTAGTGATTTCAATTTAAGCATAAAAGTTAGCGCTTTTCAATGCAGCTTAATTTCCCCGGCTACCGCTTCCAAAATGGCTGGCAAGAGGCTTTTGAGCAAAGGGGAAAGGCCCAGTCCGTATGAAACATCCTGGGGCTCGATGCCTACAATTGTTACTGGTGGCCGTCGTATATTCAGCTTTTTCATCATGCGTAAGCTGTCCAGCAACCCCAGGCCGTGCAGCGAGGGCAGTAGATCGTCAGTGACATTATCATCCGTTATAGCGAGTCGATAAATAGAGCCGGGAGTGCCTCCACCTTTAACGGCATCGATTATGATCAGGCTATCAGTGTTTTCATCCAGCAAGGAGAAGAGGTCCGGGTTGGAGCCGCCGTCGATCAACACGATATCTTCGAATTCATGGCTTTCCCGCATCAGCTCGATTATGCGTATGCCGATGCCGTCGTCACGGCAGAGGGGATTGCCGATGCCGAGAACAGCCAATTTATTTTTATCACTCATGCGGTCAGCATATACGCGGCAGTATTTCGCCGGCAGGTATATCGATAATGCGTGAGGAGCCGATCCTGGTCTGCATGACCACCCGTCCCTTATGGCTCCCTGTGACTTCACCTATGATAGCTGACTGTGAAGCATAAGGATTCTTTTTCATGGTGTCCATGACCTTTTGGGCATCCTCCGGCGCTACCACGGCCACCAGTTTGCCTTCATTTGCTATAAAGAGGGGGTCAAGGCCCAATAACTCACAGGCACCCCTGACGCTGTCATGTACCGGTATTTTTACTTCTTCAATGTCCAGGCCGACATCAGACTGCCTGGCAAACTCGTTGAGTGTAGAGGCCAGTCCGCCCCGGGTGGGGTCGCGCAGGCTGCGTATATTGCGGCTGGCTGCAAGCATATCCTGCACCAGTCCATTCAACGGGGCACAGTCACTGGATACCGGGATATTAAACTGCAGCCCTTCTCTCTGGCTCATAACGGCGACGCCGTGTTCGCCTATGCCCCCGCTCAAAATAATCTTATCACCGGGTTTGGCGTTCGCACCGGAGATATCCACACCGTTGTCGATTACGCCTATTCCAGCGGTGTTGATAAACAGTCGGTCAGCTTTACCATGATTTACCACCTTGGTATCGCCGGTTACTATCTGTACGCCTGCTTCATCAACGGTCTGCCGGACTGACTCAATGACTCTGCGTAACTCATCCAGTTCCAGACCTTCTTCAATGATCAATGCCAGGCTGATATACAGGGGCCTAGCGCCGTTCATGGAGAGGTCGTTAACAGTGCCGCAAACGGCCAGCTTGCCTATGTCTCCACCCGGGAAGAAAATGGGACTGACTACGTAGCTGTCGGTGGTAAAAGCCAGCCTGCCGGACAGATCGAAGACCGCCGAGTCGTCCATGCGTGAAAGGATAGTGTTATTAATGGGTGGGACCAGTATCTTTTCGATAAGGTCATGGCTCAGCTTGCTTCCGCTGCCGTGGGCCAGCAAAATCCTGTCACTCATTAAAATCTCCATACATATAGTAGGCCGCACAGGTACCCTCGGCTGATACCATGCAGGGGCCTATGGGGTTTTCAGGCAGGCATATTTTCCTGAACAGCTTGCATTCCAGCGGCTTGATGGTACCGCGCAGCACTTCGCCGCAGCGGCAGCCCGGCGCCTCCCTGACAGGCGGCGTTTTGATCTCAAAAACCCTGTCGGCATCGAATTGGGCATATCTGTCCCTCAGTTTGAAACCGCTAGATGGTATAGTACCGATACCGCGCCAGTCTGCGCCGGCAACATTGAAAACATCATTCATCAGGCCGAGAGCCCTGACGTTTCCTTCGGGTTTAACACCCCGTGTGTAGGCAATCTCCACACGGGGAGAGTTATGTTCTATTTGTTCGACCAGCATTTCCAGTGCCTGCAGTATATCTACCGGTTCGAACCCGGCTACCACGCAGGCAATGCCGTAATCACGTGCGTATGATTCGTATGGACGTGTACCGATGATGGTAGTGACATGGCCGGGGCAGACGATGCCGTTCAATTTGACTTCACCCAGATCGAGCAGCGCCTGCATGGCAGGAGGTGTTGCCTTCAGCAGGCAAAGCACGTGGTAATTATTCAAATTTTCTTTCTCGGCCTGCAGGATGGAAGCTGCAATGGTAGGTGCAGTTGTCTCAAAACCGATGCCGATGAAGGCCACCGATTTCGTGGGATTATCCCGGGCTGCCTGCAGGGCGTCTTGTGTCGAATATACGATTCGTATATCTCCTCCCTCAGCCCGGGCTTTCTGAAGGCTGGTATAGCTGCCCGGCACTTTTAACATATCGCCGAAGGTCGTGATTATCAAGTTGGGAATAGACGAAAGGGCGATTGCCCGGTCTATATCCTGGTTGGCGGTTACGCAAACGGGACAGCCCGGGCCTGAAAGCATCTCAACATTGGAAGGCAAAAGCTGCCGGATACCGTTGCGCATGATAGCGACAGTATGCCCGCCGCAAAACTCCATGAGACGGGTGGGTTTGGTTGAGATATCTGCAATTTTCCGGGCTAGCTTTTGAGAAAGCGCGGCATCCCGGAACTCGTCAATAAATCTCATCAGGAAGTAATTCTACTTGATGCGCAGCGTACTCTACAAACCGTGCAGCCTATTTTATAAATATATTTACATACTTATATACTTGACAGACCATGGAACGGAGGATAACGCTTAACAAGTTCGTTATGAGTCTTTGTTAGGCTCCATCGCATATCGTCCCGGCTTTCATGTTTTGTGCCACCTTTTATAATTACCATCTTTGTTGAACTGGCGTAGAAAGCATCATTATCGAAAGATATCGGATACATTGTATTAAAAAGAAGGTCGGCAGCATTATCCTTATCTTTTTTGGGTTTAATTTTTGCGAAATGAGCTCCCACCTTATTTCTCCATAAATGTACCTGTGGGATTACCTTGTCGATGTAATTGGGTGTGTTTTTTTCTTCTTTGCTGTTATTTGCTAACCACTCAACAAGTCTTACATAATTGCATACTGATACTGAATACCAGTGAAAAAAACATGCTAAAAGTTCCATTGGAATGTCTTGTAATTCGCCAGTCGGTGGCTTTCCAAGTATGATAAAAATCTGGTTTTTAGGTATCCTATTGATCACTTTTTCTTCCCAATTATTTACCTGTTCATACAGAAAATTCAGACCCTTAGAGAGATAGTTTAATGACTTAATTTCATTGGTAAATTGTATTGCTTGACTTTCTGCAAGTTGAATATTATCGGTCTTATCAATAATTACAAGCAACAATCCACAGCGAACTTATAAAGCCATAACAAGTATGTTTAAAGGGGTTTATTTCCAGGAAGCGATACCGGTGTCCGTGCACCCCGTGCGTGTAACGCGTATCTGGTTACTGCCGTCGGCGTTCATAATGTAAATCTCGCCGTTATCATTGGGGCAGTCTCGCTTGGAATAAAATACTATCATGCTTCCGTCGGGTGACCATGCTGGATATTTATTGTCAGCAGTGATATTGGTAAGCTGAACACGTCCGCTCCCGTCGGCATCAATGACATAGATTTGAAAGAAATCCATTTCAGGGGACGATTGAAAAACGATTTTCTGCCCGTCAGGCGACCAGACGGGAAAGAAATCGTGATATTCATTGTTGCTCAGGTTGACCTGATCGCTGCCATCGGCATTCATTACATAAATCTGGACATTGCCATCACGGTTGCTGTTAAAAAGTATTTTGGAGCCGTCGGGCGACCATGAGGGGTTCGAGTCACTATAAATAGTATTAGAGATATTGGTCTGATCGCTGCCATCGGCATTCATGATGTAAATCTGCTCGGTATTGTCCCGGTTGGATACAAAAGCTATTTTCTTGTCGTCAGGCGACCAGCAGGGGATCCAATTATCGGATGTTTCATCAGTGAGCTCCATTTGGTTGCTGCCGTCTTCATTAATGACGCAGATCTTCTGGTTTTCATCAACATATAAAAAGAAGAGAACGTTTGTCCCATCGGATGACCACCTGGGGAAATACTCCGCTCCGGTCTTATTCTTGGTTAACCGTTTAAAATTGGTGCCGTCGACGTTCGACGTATATAATTGTGCGCCTCCCACATCATCAGTACCTGACATGAATACCAGTGTACCTTCCATGCCTCTTAAGCTGAGCGTCCCGTTATCCGATATCGGCGACGTACTTGTCATTGTATTTCCGGGATTAAGCTGCATGAATTGCTGCTTGGGAACTTCCGACCAAGGCTCTGTGATATTTTCCGCAGGTGCGGAGGCACAGCCCAACGTTATGCTCAACGCGCCCAGAGCAATTATTGCGGCAGAAGAAATCGTTATAAATCTTTTTAATTTCATATTATTCACTACCTTCGCCTGCTTCCACCATTCTCTCCAGCAGGCTGAGAGTTTCCTGTGCTTCTTCCTGGTCCAGCACATTTAAGGCATAGCCGGTATGCAGCAGCACATAATCACCTACTTTTGCCTCGGGTGTGAGTGCGATACTGACCTTGCGGCCAACACCTCCGATATCGACTTCGGCCTGATTGCCTTCAATGGAAGTGATTTTTACCGGTACTGCCAGACACATGTTAGAAGTATATCTCACACAGGCGTTAAAATCCAAATAGCGTATGCCACTTTGCCGTCACCTGACAGGTGAGAGTATTTTTTACCTTTGACGTATAATGTTGACTAACAGGATAAAGGGGGATATTCAGAGGAGTAATTATGATAGCGTATAGAATACAAACGCCGGATGAAGTGCTGTCCTGGGCGCAGCAAAGTAACTGGATGCTGATATGGGCTAACGAGGACTATAGCACCTGTGCTTTCATAGCTACCGGCGGCAATATCGTGGAGTTCCGTTTTGATAGGAACAAGGCTACCGTCAGGACCCTCCTGTCCTACGAATGTAAGTGAGAGACTGCCTTTAGCTGTATTAGGCGGACTGGCTGGCGGCGTGCAGTCCCTGGTTTGCTGCAATTATGGCCTGCCCGAGTGATATGCCGCCGTCGTTGCAGGGCACCTGTTTGTGGGTCAGTACGGCAAAACCGGCTGATTCAAGACGGCTGCTGACCTTGTTTAACAATAGCCTGTTCTGGAAACACCCTCCGCTGAGGGCGGTTGTATTCAGCCCGGTCATTTGCCTGATCTTGAGGCACACGTCTGCGGCCATGGCCGCGATCGTATTATGAAATCTCATGCTTACTATTGACTGAGGGCATCCCCGCAGCAGATCGCCGGCCACGGCAGAGATAAGCTCATGCAGAAGGATGATATGATAGCTGTCATCGCCAGTGACGGTAAATGGATAGGAGCCCTGCTCCTCTATAGACTGGTAAGCCTTCATCTCCATCTCAATGGCCGCCTGTGCTTCGTAATCTATGGTGGAGCGGATACCAGCCATGGCCGATACGGCATCGAAAAGGCGTCCCATGCTGGAGGTAAGCGGGCAGTTAATATTTGACTCAACCTGCCTGCGCACCAGTTCCATTTCGGTCTTATCGATGCTGCTCAGGAAGCCCAGCCTGCTGTCCGGCAAATTCCCTCCCGAAAGCGCCAGCAGATAGCCCAGCGCTATGCGACAAGGTTTTTTTATGGCGGCCGCGCCGCCCGGTAGCGGCAGATATTCAAGCTGTCCCACGCGCTTAAAGTCCTGGTAATCGACTATCATAAATTCGCCACCCCAGATTTTACCGTCGGGACCGTAGCCGGTGCCGTCGAAGGCCAGGCCGATGGCCGGCCCCTCCGTCGCATTGTCCGCCAGGCAAGATACGATATGTGCATGGTGGTGTTGGACAGGGACCGTGCGGGCGCCTGTTTTCTCCGCCTGTTCTATAGCGTATTTGGTAGGCAGGTACTCGGGGTGCATATCGTAAGCAAGCATATCGGGCTGGATGCGGAAAAGCTGCTTGTAAAGCTTTATGGTATGCTCGTAATACTCCAGCGTCTCCAGGTTTTCCATGTCGCCGATATGCTGGCTTACGAAAGCGTGGTTTTCCCTGGTCAGGCAGAAGGTGTTTTTTTCCTCGGCCCCGCAGGCCAGGATCTGGGGAGAGGAATATGTGAGGTGCACCGGATAAGGAGCATAGCCTCTGGCCCTGCGCACCAGTTGGGGTACGTTATTGACTACCATGGCAACGCTGTCGTCATAGGTCGAATAGATATCCCGGTTATGCAGTAAAAAGTAGTCCGCTATGCCTGCCAGTCTGCGTAAAGCCTCTGTGTTTTCACCGGCTATGGGCTCCTCGCTGATATTACCGCTGGTCATGATAAGCGGCAGGCCTGTTTCCCGTAGCAGGAGGTGGTGGATTGGTGTGTACGGCAGCATCACGCCGAGATATCTCAGGGCCGGCCCGGTTTCGTGGCAGATGGTCGATCCCGCTTTCCACCTCACCAGCACGATTGGGGCCTGGGGGGATAGCAGCAGTTTCTCTTCGGCTTCGCTGATTTCGCAATGACGGCGTATGTCCTCGATATCTTTCAGCATAACCGCAAAAGGCTTGGAAGGCCTTCTCTTGCGCTGCCTCAGTAGACTCACAGGAGCCGCATTTTCGGCGTTACAGGCCAGCAGAAAGCCTCCCAGCCCCTTGATGGCTATGATCCTTCCTTCTTTTAAAAATTCCGCGGTTTTAACGATGATATCGTCACATTTTATTAGTTTTCCCTGGTTATCGGTCAGTTGAAGGCGGGGGCCGCAGATGGGGCAGGCGCTGGGTTGGGCGTGGAAACGGCGGTCGAGCGGGTCTTCATACTCCCGCTGACAATCGGGGCACATGTTGAAAATGGACATAGTGGTCAGAGGGCGGTCATAAGGAATGTCCTTGATAATAGTGAAGCGCGGGCCACAATTGGTGCAGTTGGTGAAAGGATAATGAAAACGGCGGTTGCCCGCAGTGAAAATATCTTCAAGACACGGTTGGCAGGTTGCTATATCGGGTGACACCATCTGATACCTGCCCGGTACGGTGAGGCTGTGGCGGATCTCAAAGACTGTATAGCCGGCGGGCGCGGCGAAATTAAAGGATATATTTTCTATCCTTGCCAGCGATGGCGCTTTTTTCTCCAGGTCGGAAATAAAAAGATCGAGGGTTTTTCTATCTCCCTCGACCTCGATTTTAACGTCCTCTGAAGTATTGCAGACCCAGCCGTTGAGCCCATGATGACTGGCTAGACCGTATACGAAGGGGCGGAAGCCCACCCCCTGCACCACGCCCCTGGCGCTGATACGGGCCAGTTGAATATTGTCGTTATTTATAATGGGCACGATTGAATTGTACTTCAGCTATAAATATGGGGCAAGGAAATAATCGTAATAGCGGCACTAAAGTCCATCCGCGCTACGGCCTGAGCACATCGTTCAGGCAGGGGACTGAATCGAGGCTGGTGGCTTGCCTGGCGGCCCTGATGATGGCCTGCTGTGTGACCTCTGCAGCCATGGCCCCGACCGTAGTAACATCGCATTTTTCCAGTCCCAACGACAGCGCAAAGATGGTGTCCCCATCCAGCATGGTGTGCGTGGGATTGATGGCACGGGCCATACCATCGTGGGCCATGCCGGCTACTTTGGTTGCCTGCGCTTTAGTCAGCGACACATTGGTGGCTACGATGCCGATCACAGTATTAGCGCCCGGCTTGGTAAGAAATGTATATCCACGCTTCAGCAGTTCAACCGTATCGGCAAACCCTGTGCCGTCTTCGTTGCGTATGCCCGCCAGGACATGGCCTGTATCGGGATCGATAACGTCTCCCATGGCATTGACTGAGAAAATGGCGGCCACTATGACGTTGCCAAATATCTTGATGCTGGCCGTGCCCAGGCCGCTTTTAGTAGCTCGCTCTTTGCCCATGAGCTGACCGATCATGGCCCCGGTACCTGCGCCCACGCACCCTTCATCCATTTTCCCGCTGCCTGCGTTCACACAGGCCTGATATCCTTCGGCAATTCCCGGGCGTATTTTGGCGCTGCCGATATCAAGGTCGAAGACCACGGCTGCCGGGACTATGGGTACCTTGATGCCTGCCATCTCGTACCCCACGCCCTTTTCCTCGAG
>JAFGLP010000132.1 GCA_016927965.1 Dehalococcoidia bacterium | reverse complement strand
TGGACATCCTGAAAATTGAAGTTTGCCTTATATCATAAGAAGACTCATTAAATAATCATGCAAGAATATACTTTACCGGACCTTGAAAATACCGCTAAAAAACTCAGGCGGCATGTGATCACCATGATATCTACAGCCGGCAGCGGTCATCCGGGAGGTTCTTTATCGGCTGCCGACATTATAACTGCCCTCTACTTTAACATTATGAGGCATGATCCTAAGAACCCTAAATGGCAGGACCGTGACCGTTTTATATTAAGCAAAGGACACGCTGCTCCTATTCTCTATGCTGCGCTGGCTGAATGCGGATACTTTCCACTTGAATGGTTGAGCACCCTGAGAAAAACGGGAACCTGCCTGCAGGGGCACACAGACAGCAAGCTAACCCCGGGAGTCGATGTCTCTGCCGGGTCGTTAGGCCAGGGGCTATCGGTCGGCATCGGCATGGCAATGGCCGCAAAACTGGATAAAAAGGATTACCGCACATATGTCTTGCTGGGAGACGGTGAATGCCAGGAAGGTCAGATATGGGAAGCCGCCATGTTCGCCCCCAAATATAAGTTAGACAATTTGACTGCTATCGTCGATTTAAACGGTCTTCAGTTAGATGGCTTCACCCGGGACATCATGAATTTGGAGCCTGTAGCCGATAAGTGGAGGGCCTTTAACTGGCAGGTGCTGGAAATCGACGGGCATGATATCCAACAAATACTTGATGCTTTCAAGAATGCCGGAGCGGTAAAGGGAAAACCGACTGTCATCATCGCACACACAGTTAAAGGGAAAGGGGTCAGCTTCATGGAAAACAATGTGGACTATCACGGGAAGGCCCCTAATAAGGAGGAAACTGAAAAGGCCATTAAAGAGCTGTCATGACTGATTATACTGAGCTAACTACACGTGAAGCATACGGTAAAATCCTGGTAGAGCTGGGAGAAAACAACGACTCCATTACGGTCATTGACGCCGACCTTTCCCGGTCCACCATGACCAAATATTTTGCCAATGCTTTCCCTGACCGTTTTATACAGTGCGGCCTGGCAGAACAAAACATGATCGGAATTGCAGCAGGACTGGCTTCGTGCGGCAAAATCCCCTTTGCCAGTACCTTCGCTGTTTTCGCATCCAGCCGCTGTTTTGACCAGGTGCGCATGTGCATCGCACAGCCGAAAAGCAATGTAAAGGTAGTAGCCACCCATGGCGGCATAACCGTCGGGGAGGATGGGTCATCACACCAGGCAATTGAAGACCTGGCCCTTTACTGTGCATTACCTAATTTCAACGTGGTGGCACCTGCCGATTCCATCGAGACAGTCGCTGTAATAAAAGCTGCCACAGCTACGAAAGGCCCATTTTATGTAAGGTTAGGCCGCTCTAAAACACCGCTTGTCTATCCGGGCGGCTGCAATTTCCAACTGGGGAAAGCTGACATACTAAAGGACGGAGGCGATGCCACTATCGTCGCCACCGGCATTATGACGTATATGGCACTGGAGGCAGCCGAATCGCTCAAATCCGAAGGCATATCATGCCGTGTCCTGAATATGTCCACATTAAAGCCGTTTGACCGGCAGGCCATTATTGATGCAGCCTCCCAGACAGGGGCGCTTGTCACCGCAGAGGAACATCTGCTGCAGGGAGGCCTGGGCAGCATGGTTGCCCAGGTGCTTTCATGCAACCTGCCGGTACCTTTAAGCTGCATAGGTATAAATGATGTTTACTGCAAGTCGGGCAAGCCTGATGAATTGCTGGAGATACACGGCCTGACATCACCAAATATTGAGGCTGCGGTGAAAGATGTTATCAGCAGGAAATCTCTAGTATAATTCCATATTAATAGTATAAAAGTGGTAATATAAGCACGGACTTATATTAAACATGGAAAAAGATCTTCGTCTGGCCCTATTAAATAAAGAGAAAGCTGAACTCTTTCTCAGCAACCTTGAAAAGCTCCGCAGCGATGGTGCTGTCAACGAGATTTCTTATAATGCGCTCAAGAATGAATATGATGCCGCACTGCAGCAGTCCCTTATTAAAATTGAGCACGTTAAGGCAGAATTCAACAAAACGCTGGCCGGGAAAAACCGTGAACTGGGCATTTTCAAACAGGAGCTGGCTAACCTAGAAGCCAGGTTCAAAGTCGGTCAGATATCAGCTGCCTCCTTCTTAAAGACAGCAAAGATACCCGAGAAAAAAATAGCCTTTCTGGAAAACCAGATAGACCATCTAAACACGTTAATAAATGCCAGACATTCAGCTGAGATAACCATGCCGCAAACTGCGGGATTAGGATCGCTATTCGGATTGAAATCACGGCAGGACCGCCCGGCAGCAGCATATACGCCGGTTATCGCTAATCCGGAACCATCCTCTGCTCCCCCACCCACTTTTCCTGAACAGCCTGAAGTTAAACAGATCACTGTGCAGGACCCCACCAGCATATCGAGTCTGATGATACTGCCCGACCGGGCCTTCCCCGGCAGCACTATCGGGGTTATTGCCACCATCATCAACACCGGGCAGGGGCCCTTGCTGCACAGGGCTGAATTTAAAGTTAACAATAGGGTAGAATCTTATAACGATATCAATTTAAATCCCGGCCAGAATGAAGAGATAACCTTTATGACGGTCGCCGGTACTCCTGGAGATTACCACATCTCCGTCGATAATGCGCAGGGTGTTTTGAAAGTGCTCCCTCCCCAGTAAGGCACTGTAGTAAAAATGAAAAGCCGCATCCTTGCAATATTAACAGCCGCTGTAGCAGTCGCGATTTTAGTATCAGTGGCCTTTTTCCATACCCTGGCAATTTATATCTCAATAATTGCCGTCGGCCTGGCATTGGCGCTGCAAAAATATGTTGCCAGCTATTTTGGCTATTTCATCATAGTATTCTCCGGCATGCTGCATGAAGGAGACCGGATACGGATTGAAAGCTACAAAGGCGATGTGAAGCATATCGGGATTTTTTATCTCACGCTGGATGAAGTGGGAGAAGATGAGAAACTCGGAGGAGAGCTTACAGGTAAGATACTGCATATACCCAACCTGATAGTCCTGGATAAGCCTGTATTAAACTTTTCCAAGATCTTCGAAAAGAACTGCAAGACTATGCAGTGCGACTATATTTTCGATGAAATAAGGATCCCGATTTCTGTTGACAGCAATATTGTCGATGCAGTATCTCTACTGGAGAATATCATTAATTCGGAAGACACGGATTATCTTAAACAGGCCAAAGAAGCATTCAAGGATAACTATCCGGCATTTTTACATGAAGCAGAGACAAACAGCAGGGTACTTATTCACGTTGAAGGAAGTAAAATCTGGCTGAAAGGAAAATTCGTAGCCCCTTACCGCGTCAGGAACGAGCTCCGCACCAGGATGTATCTGCGTTTCATCGAGCATATACGTAAAGAATCCGATATTAAACTCGCTTGAATTGGTGAAAAGGGGTAATGCCGAGGGAGGGACTTGAACCCACACTCCCGTGAGGGAAGCGGATTTTAAGTCCGCCGCGTCTGCCATTCCGCCACCTCGGCA
>JAFGLP010000131.1 GCA_016927965.1 Dehalococcoidia bacterium | reverse complement strand
TTCATCTGGTCGATAACTTATGCCGGTGAGCTGTCCAGCCTGCATCTGCAGGGCATGCTGTTCTGGCTCAGCCTGGAGTATCTGGGTGTTGCAACGATTCCTGTTTTATGGTTGATGCTGGCGCTGCTCTATTCAGGTAGAGAGCAATTCGTCACCACCCGCAGCACCATCCTGCTTTTTATTGTACCCGTAATCATTATCGTCCTGGTTGCCACTAACGAAATTCATCATTTTGTCTATAGAGCTGTCAGCTTAGATACTGACGGTCCATTTCCCATGCTGTCACTGGAAAGAGGGCCGGGGTACTGGATAAATGCTGTCTACGCTTATGTTACTTTAGCGACCGGTGTGGTCTTTTTGCTGGACAGACTCAGGCACACTCACGAGATGTACCGCAAGCAGGTAGTTGCCATGCTGCTGGCCCTGCTGGTCCCCTGGGTATTGAATTTATTTTACCAGGTGTTTAATTCTGTTATGCCGTTCCAGCATCTTGACCTGACGCCCTATGGCTTTGCTGTCACCGGCGTTGTTGTTAGTTGGGCGATGTACCGCTACCAGCTTTTTGATATTGCACCTGCCGCCCGTGAACGGGTGGTGGAGATTATGGCGGACGGATTAATAGTGCTGGATATACATGGCAGGGTGGTTGACGCCAATGAGGCCGCTGCCAGAATATTAGGCTGGCAGGAACCGGCAATAGGGAAGCCTGCGGGTGCAGCTCTGGCAAGATGGCCCGATTTGCTGGAACTAAGCAAATCCAATGTAATCAAACGCAGTGAATTGCCCAAATATGATGAAAAAAGCAGGAATAAATATTATGAAGTCTCTATTAACGATTTCTTTAACAACCGGGGCGATAGGGCGGGTAAGCTGATACTTATGCATAATATAACCAACACGAAAAAGGCAGAGGAAGAACTGAGAGAAAGCGAGGAGAAATTCCATTCCTTTTTCCGTACAGTGAGGGACCCTGTTTTCATGACTACATCGGACGGCCGCTGGCTGGAGGTCAATGACGCTGCCGTGGAGGTGTTTGGTTACGGCAGTATGCAGGAACTGAAGGAGTCGCCCGTTATAAATGTCTATGCTATCACTGACCAGAGGAAGGAACTAACAGAGGCCATTGCATCGCGCGGCTTTGTTAAAGACATGCCCGTGCTGTTCCGCCGCAAGAACGGGGAACTCATCGACGCACTTTTGACTGCTGCAGCACTCAGGGACAAGTCCGGGCAGGTCGTCGGGTTCCAGGGAACTGTAAAGGATATCACTGAAATGAAACAGACCCAGCAGGCGCTGGTGGAGGCCAATGAGAGGCTGCAGGAGGGGCTTTCCTCTGCTGAACAGCGAAACCGCGAGATAACCCTGCTGGGCGAAATGGCGCAGTCGATACAGACCAGCCGGGACATGCAGGCTGCTTACCTTGGCACTGCCGAATATATGGGCAAATTATTCGTGGGAGATAGCGGCTATATTGCTGAGATAAATGCCGATGATCAGTGCGTGGAGGTTAAAGCGTCGTTCGGCAAACCGCAGGGGAAGACTATATTTCCCATGTCAGAGTGCATAGCCTTGCAGACAGCGAAAGTCCACGAGTCGGATGGCAGCAATACGGCAAGCATCTGCCCTCATATGGTTCCTTTTCATGGATGTTTTATTAGCATTCCTCTGCAGACCTCGGGGGGAAGCTCGTGGCTGCTCCACCTACAGCATGGAAATGAAAATCTTATCCCGCCCGAGACTTGCCAGCAGTGGATTAAATCGCACCGGCTCCTGATGCTATCGGCAGGTCAGGAGTTAGCTGTTGCCTTATCTAACGTGAGGCTGCGGGAGACCTTGCATGAACAGGCCATTCGCGACTCCCTGACGGGTCTTTTCAACCGGCGGTACATGGAGGAGATACTTGACCAGCAGCTTAATAGTGCCCGGAAAACAGGTTCAGCTATCGGTTTTATCATGGCTGACCTTGACAACTTTAAGAAATTCAATGATACATACGGGCACGAAGCTGGTGACCTGCTGCTGCAGACCGTAGCCAACCGCATAAGAAATGCCATACGGGTGGAGGATGTCGCCTGCCGATACGGGGGAGAAGAGTTCCTTATCATATTACCCAACGCAGGCATTAAAGACACTTATACACGTGCGATGCAAATGCGGGAAGATATACGTAATATCTCCATAAGATATGGGGAGCAGCGGTTGGGCACTGTGACGATATCAATGGGAGTCTCTGCCTTCCCCGATAACGGTAATGAAGCGTATATGCTGATAAGATGCGCCGACATTGCCATGTATGAAGCGAAACAGGCAGGCCGTGACTGCGTGAAGGTGGCTCGGGAGACCTAAGCGGGTGTATACCTTTTTCTTTGATAAGTGACTCTGCAGTAAAGCGGCTGAGCCTTTGATAAACTGCTTTTATAGGCCCTGCTGCCGGTATTCCTCTGCCATCGCCGTGTAATGCTCAGCGCCCAGTCGGACCATGGCGAGATTATCGCCGGAGAGCTGCTTGGTAACCTTCGCCGGGCTTCCCATTACCATAGACCCGTCCGGTACCTTGGTGTTAGGTGTAACCAGTGCGCCGGCTGCTATAAAACAGTCGTTGCCTATCTCCGCTCCCTGCAGCAGGATGGCACCTATGCCTACCAGGCAGTTATTTCCCAGCTTTTTGCAGTGGATGGTCACGTTATGCCCGATTATGACGTTATCTCCTATCTCGATATGATCGGCTGTATGCACCACGCAGTTATCTTCCACCGCCGTATTCCTGCCAATGACCACCGTGCCGAAATCGCCCCTGATTACAGCTCCCGGCCATACGCTGGAATTCTCACCTATCTCGACATTGCCTACCACGTAAGCTGCTTCGCTGATGAATGCCGTCTGATGTATCAAAGGCTTTTTTTCTTTAAAGTTTTTTATCATCTGTGCATCTCTCTATAAACATTAATCTGGTTTACATTGTTTATGCCGGTTACTTCCAGTGCTCAAGCCGTTTGATGGCGGCTATTTTCACATTATCTTCCACCCGGGCTTTTTCCAAGGCGTTGTGCAGTATCTCGATACTTTTATCGTAAGTATTGTGGTCAACAGGGTAGGGTATGCCATCCTTGCCGCCGTGGGCGAAGCTGAAACGCGCCGGGTCGCGGAAACTGGCGGGCACGCCGTAAATAATCTCCGAGATCAGGCTTAAAGCGCGCAGGGTCTTGGCTCCGACCCCTGCCATGCCCAATAATTTCTCGAAGCTGGCGGGCTGGTTTTCATAGGTCTGCACGAAGATTTTATAAAGCCTCTCCGGGTGAATGTCGGTTACCAGCATTTCGTGGCGGCGGGGCAGTTCCAAGCTCTGCAGGTTATGAAGCTGTAACATTATTTTATCCGGGTTTTCATCGCGGGTAATGCCTGCGATTGTATCCCTGGCGCCGCCGCTTTCTTCTGCCACGAGGTTCAGGGTTGCTGCGCCGGCTTCCGAGCAGACCGCCGAATGTGGCTCGCAGACAAAATCAGCCACTTTTTCTCCCAGCCAGTGATAGCGTCGGGCATAGCGGTTTTCCTCGTTCATGCCTTGCTGGATAACTGCCCAATCACCTGATCGGGTAAAGCAAAACACATGGTGATAGAGCTGGTACCCATCCTGCACGGCATTATTATCCACCTTGGCAGCCAGGCGGCTGGCGTATATAAGCTTGCCGGCATCTGCATCGATCAAGCTGCCGGCTTTTTCTATCTCCGAAGGGGTCTTGCGAGAGGTCCCTCCCTTGCCGCCTGCCACAAAGAACCCGAGCTCATGTTCCATCCCCTTGATGCCCTCTTTAAGGGCGCCGCAGACGGTGGTGGTGACCCCGCTGGAGTGCCAGTCGAAGCCGAGTACACAGCCCAGGGCCTGGAACCAGTAAGGATCGGAAAGCCTCCGCAGCATCTCGTCCGGCCCGAAATCGGACACTATAGCTGTTGTAATCTCCCTGGCGAGCCTTGTCATACGTGTGAAAAGCCACGCCGGGGCTTTTCCGCCGTGCAACGGCAGGTGCGCAGTGCCTGTACGCCTGGGTAAATTGGTCATTACATTAAATTCTACCCGGGATGCGTTACCGCAGGTTACTTACATACATAACTGGGTAATACCTTGAGAGTGGCCTTATTTTTATCGAAATAAACCTCGAGGATGTTGCCGTTGGGAGTCAGGTACACGTTTAAAACATTGCCGTCTGATACATAAAGCTCAAGCCAGTTATTGGCGCTGGCATAGGCCATGATTTGACTGGAACTGACCAATTTCGTCATTTTGCACCTCTCAGAAAATAAGTACAGCAACCCTGATTCACGGTTGTCCGCTGAATAAGGGGGGTAGGGGGAAAGCTAAACGAAACTGTGCGGGCTTCCATTCAGTCCGCAGCAATAGGAAACCGCTTTGCTGGCAAGGTTGATATATTTGTGGAGGTAATAGTAGCGTTTGGTCTCAAGGGTAATAATTTGAGCCGATATCTCATCCCCAATCGTCAGGATACCGTAGGTGCGATGCATGGCAGGGAACCTGCCTATCACGCTGCCGGGATTGAAAAAGAGGATGCCTTCTTCGATGGTGTTTCTGGCAGAATGAGTATGCCCGTAGAGTATAGCGTCGATCTTGCCTTCGAACTGGGTCATTAATCCCCATTTGAAGCCGAAAGGAAAAACGCAGCCATGCCCGTGTATGATCCCGATACGCTTGCCGCCAACCTCCACCAGGTCTTTTTCGGGAAGGCCGGGGATGTGGGCATCATGATTTCCAGCAACACCGCGAAAATCGGATATCTCTTTAAGGTCGTTGACCAGATCCGCCGAGTGAAAGTCCCCCAGGTGAACCACCATGTCCATCCCCTTCAGACCATCTATTAGAGTCGACGGCAACTCACTTATACGCCGGACGTGAGTGTCCGCAATTACACCTATTCTCATTATTTTCTGTTAATTCAATTATGCCCATAAAGAGCGAAACTTGTGAAATGTTACACAATAAAAAATGTTTTGTCTAGCCCCCGGCCTTATATTAAAGCTATTTTTAACTTATTTTTAACTTCCGGCGTTGCCCAGGTTAAGACCGACGACACCTGCTATCACCAATATCATGGATACCACTTTTAAAAGGGTCAGTGGCTCTTTGAACCAGAAGAGGCCGATCAGGGCGATCAGGAAAGTGCCGATCCCGGACCAGATTGCATAGGTCAAACTCAGATCCAGTTTCTTAACGGCAAAGGTCATAAATGTGAAGCTAAACGCGTAAAAAACAAAGATGAGCACCGATGGGACCCATTTCGTAAAACCTTCGGAAAGCTTCATGCAGGTCGTACCGCAGACCTCCATGCAAATGGCGGCTATAAGTAGTATCCAGCTCATGCTATACACTTCCTTAAAGTAATTAGGGTGATTATACCTATGAGTTTGAATTAATGCTAACGTCGCCACGACGATGACAGTGCTTTTAATAAGGCGTATAATCTCTACCGTTTTCGCTTATTTGCATATATTCATTTAAGAGGACTAATCGTTGATAATAAAAAACCGTGAGGAACTTATCTCGTCCGGACTGCGTGCCAGGGCAGTTGAACTGATTGAAGCTGGTGTTACCAGCGTGTTGCCGGAAAATCTGTTGAGACGATCGGTTAAGTGCCGGCAAGCAACCAGGAAGCTGATTATAGAAGGGGGAAAATACAATTTATCCAGGGGCAGGTTGTTTGTTATCGGCGGCGGGAAGGCCTCGGGAATGATGGCGGAGGAGATTGAAAGGATAATCAGCGCCGATATGATAACTGCGGGTGTCGTGAACTGCACGACAGGGGGTTTTAAGACTTCCAAGATCGAGGTTATCCATGCGGGGCACCCTGTGCCTGATGAGGCGGGGGTGCACGGGGTACGCAGTATGCTGGCGATGAAAGGCCGTTTTGATATAAACAAAAGCGACCTTGTTCTTTGCCTGATATCGGGAGGAGGATCGTCGCTAATGCCCTGCCCTGCCAGCAACATATCTCTGGAAGATAAACAATCTATAACTCAATTGCTGCTGAGATGCGGCGCCGATATAAAAGAGATCAATACTGTTCGTAAGCACCTGTCCCTTTTAAAAGGAGGAGGGTTGGGTAAACATTACGATCCTGCACAGGTAGTATCGCTTATCATCTCCGATGTTGTCGGTGATGATCTGGATACGATCGCCTCAGGGCCGACAGTGCCTGATCTGACCACTTTCGAAGACGCCTATGAGATCCTGGAAAAGTATAAGCTGGTAAAAACTGCCCCTCAAAATGCGGTGAATTTCATCAAAAGGGGATGTGTGGGGTCGGAGGCTGAAACTCCCAAAGAGCTTTCTAACTGCGACAATTATATTATCGGCAACAACCGGCTGGCCTTGGAGGCAATGGAGGAGAAGGCGAGGGACCTGGGTTTGAAGCCGTTGACAGTTACTTCAGAGTTAACCGGTGATACTGCTGCCGTCGCCAATAAAATAGCGAGAGAAATAATCGCGGGACGGTACAGGGGATTCAATGTGATCCTGTTTGGCGGTGAGACTACTCCGACAGTGCCGGAAAAAGCCGGTAAGGGCGGCCGAAACCAGCATTTTGCCGCTGTGTCAATGCTGGCTATGGAAAAATGCCCTGTCTCGTGGGTTGTTGCCTCGGCAGGGACGGACGGCTCTGATTTTTTACCGGATGTGGCCGGCGCCATGGTTGACGGCAGGTCGTTGGAGGCGGCGTCTGCCGCCGGGCTGGATGTAAAAGGCTACATCGATAAATTCGACAGCAATACGTTTTTTAATAAGTTGGGACGGTCTCTGATAGTCACCGGACCCACCGGCACCAACGTCAGTGATATTTTACTCTATCTTTTGGGCTGATAGATCAAAATCCATAAAGCAAACGGTAAAAGGAAGGTGCTCGAATTTATTAGTGCCTGTTTCTCTGAACCCCAATGAACTGTACCAGTTTTTCAATACTGTATGGCTGTCTATCATGCCAAGTGAAACGGCCTTTGCTCCCTGGCCACGGGCATAGTCAAGGCCGTGTTTCACCAGGCTTGAACCATATCCATTATGTTGCCAACGGGGCAGCACTGCCAGTTTGTCGAGATAAAATATCTCGCCGTCACTTGCCTTTTCCATTGCAACAAAGCCTGCCTGTTCAGCGCCTGTATAGAGTCCGAAGAAAGCTGCTTTCCAGTACAGACCCAGCAGTTTCTCGATATTGGTGAAGGCGGTGTGGCCCGGGCAGTGCTCCGGCGTCAAATTCATTTCGGCAGCCACGGTATTAAAGGCAGACCTGATGACGGCCAGACTGTCCGGCAGGTCAGGCTCAGTCAGACGTCTAATCTCATACATCCAGGCGTCCGTCCTTCATCCATATTACCCTGTCCACATATATTTTGTCATCAGGTTCGTGCGTTACCATAACGATGGTCTGGTGTAATTCCCTGTTCAGTTTGCGGAAGAGCTCCAGCACTATTTTTGAGGAGTCTTCGTCGAGGCTGGCGGTCGGTTCATCGGCAAACAGTGTTTTAGGCTGGTTAATCAGCGCCCGTGCGATCGCCACTCTCTGCTGTTCGCCGCCTGAAATTTCGCTGGGGTAATGGTTAATTCTATCTTTCAGTCCCACAATTTCAAGTATCTCTTCAGCACGCTTTTTATAGCCGTTTCTGGTAAGGCTGGCTACGGCGGGCAGGTATACATTCTCAAGAATGTTCAATTCTGCAATCAGGGAATGTTCCTGGAATATATATCCCAATCTCTCCAACCTGAATTTTGCCCTGTCTTTTTCATGAAGTTTCAGAGCGTCGATCCCATCGATAGAGATTTGTCCTCC
>JAFGLP010000130.1 GCA_016927965.1 Dehalococcoidia bacterium | reverse complement strand
ATCAAGACATCATACGCTGCCAAGACCTACACCAATGACGAATACGGGTTCTCCTTCCAGTATCCCAGCAGCATGACCGCTGCGGCATCACCGGCAGCCAAATACGGCGTATTTGAAGCTGCTGAACCGATGGCGGTACCTGCTGTCAGCGCATCTGTACTGGATACTACTGATGTAGATGCCCAGACCGAGGAGTCATTGACCAGCGTAGGTGGGGCGAATGTCGAAGTTGTAGGTACTGAGGATGTAATGCTGGCTGACGGCAAAACCAAGGCTGTGCTCACACAGTTAGCCTGGAAGTCCTCAGGTTATGACATCACGACGTACAGCGTTTCTGTCGAGAGGCCCGGCGGCAAGACCATTAGCGTGTCTTATACCAGCCTCAAAGACATGATCGACACCAATGTTGCCAAAGAAGTCGTCAATACACTCGTTATCAAATAATCTTCAGAAAAGCCAGTAAACAGTGGGGGAAGCTGGAAACGGCTTCCCCCCATTTGTTACATGGACCAGTGTGGACAATGCAGTTTAACGTATACAAATTCGAAGTGATAAGTTACAATATGTCATTAAATTGCCGTATAAGCAACAGCCCTTCGGCATGGTGAATACAGGATCTCTTGAAGTACACACAAGGCTTTTCATCCCTCAGCGAGTCCGGCTTCCGTCTTTACTGGGTCAGTACGCTGGCTACCTATGCTGCTTCACAAATGGACAACATGATCAAGGGGTGGCTGGTTTACAGGATGACCGGGTCGGCTGCCGATCTCGGCATCGTGACCCTGGCAGCGGGTGTGCCGCTGGTTATAATTTCGTTTTTCGGCGGCGTCATTGCCGATCGTGTAAATAAACACAAATTGCTACTGGGTACACAGGTCATGGCAGGACTCATTGCACTGACCACGGCAATACTGCTGGCAACAAACTTGATACAATTCTGGCATTTTATTGTCCTTGCCATGTTGCAGGGTATCACCTTTGCCTTTGTTGCCCCGGTGCGCCAGTCGATAATAGCCAGGCTGGTGCGCACGGAAAACCTCATGAGCGCCGTCTCCCTGAGCGCCATGAGCTTCAATATGATGGGCATAGCCGGACCGGCTGCGGTGGGTTTGCTGCTAACGTTCATGCTTCCGGAATATGTTTATTACATAATAGTATCGTTTTTTGCTGTTGGGACGATACTTCTTATTTTCCTTAAGGTACCGAAAGATGAAGGCGGAATTACACAGGCGTTTCACCTGGACCTTGCTGAAGGATTTCGTTTTATCGGCGGCAATCGGAAAATCCTGGGTCTGCTGCTTATTGCGCTGGTGCCTGCGTTACTGGTTGTCCCATATATATATATGCTGCCTGCCCTGGCCCTGGGGGTCCTTAATGCGGGGCAGACAGGCCTGGGTTTTCTAATGGCCATGTCTGGAATAGGTGCACTGGTGGGCAGCCTGGCAGTCGGCACTTTGACCGGCGTAAAGCACAAGGGTGCACTGGTACTGATATTGCTTTTTTCCTATGGTGTATGTATTGCATTGTTAGCCCAGTTTAACTCGTTGCCATTGGCAATGGGTGTAATTTTACTTGCAGCCATAAGCGGAGCGACTTACATGACCCTCTGCAATACACTGATATTAGGTGGAACACCGCCCGGTATGCAGGGCCGGGTGATAAGTATATTTACCATGACTTCCGCCCTGGCGCCGATAGGTGCGTTTCCTATGGGCGCTGAAGCCGACGCGCTCGGCATACCTGTCACTTATTTAATTGCTGGCGCTATTGCCACAACTTTTGCCGTCGCAATGTGGCTGTTTGTGCCTGCAATAAAACGGATACAGTGAGATAATATATATGCTGCGAATCGAACGGTGGTATTAAAGGAGGTTGTAATGAAATATGGTAACAAATTAACAGGCCTGCTGTTTGTAATAATCTCGATAATTATGGTATTTGCCATGGCCTGTGCTCCGGCAGCGGCGCCCCCAGAGGAACAAAAGGTTCTTAAACTTGGCTGTATAATGCCTTTCAGCGGCCCTGCTGCCATGTATGGTGAGCGGGGAAGGCAAATCACCGATATTTACATTGAGCTTCTTGATGAAGACGGCGGCGTAAAAATCGGCAACGATACTTACAAAGTTGAACTCCACTGGGGTGACGGCCAGTTTGCCCCGGCGCCGGCTGCCGCTGCGGCCAGGAAACTTATTTACGACGACCGTATTGTTGCCATTGTGGGATATATAGGCCCGGGGTTTTCCGCTCTCAGCCCTGTTACCAATCCTGAGAAGGTCATCCTCATTTGCCGGACGGGCAGTGCCATATATAGCCCTGCCAAAGACCCATATGTTGTGTTTGGATCACCTACGGGCGAGGTTACTTTAAACCAGGCTTTGGCTGCCATGCAGGCACATCCTGATTTTCACGTGTTGGCGTGGACTGGGACTTCCGATGACCGCCGTATGACGGAATCAGTTTTCAAAACAGTTGACGACCGGCTCGAGAAGGAATTCGGCATTAAAGGACTGCGCATTTATTATCCAAGTGGCACCACAAATTTCACGCCTTATCTTACGAAAATGAAGGATGAAGGTGCTCAAATGGTATTTGTGGGCGGGACCATACTTGAGGTTGCTCTCATCGCCAAGCAGCGTTGGGAGATGGGATATAAATGCGCGATTGTACATTCGTCTGACAACCTCATCGACATTTTATTCAACGTGGCCGGGAAGGACGCTGCGCAGGGTATTATGGGCAACCGTAATAACCCGATGGAACTGAAAAAAGTTGTCGTAGCTCAAAAATACCTGGATATGACACAGAGGATTGTGAACAGGTTCCAGGAAAAATACGGCAAGCCGATCGATAATTACGGAGTGTTCTCTATGTCTATCACGCACCTCTCCCAGTATTTTGAATGTGCGCAGAGTATCGGCAGCACAGATCCTGATGCCATGATGAAGGCATTCAAAGGTGGCACCTTTGATTCCTTCCTCGGCAGGTATACCTTCTCCGGCACTAAGACCTACGGTGCTCCTGTAGTCTTCGGCTATCCCTGTGCCATGGGAGAAGTAAAGGGGGACAAGGAAGTATACCTGGGTGAGTATCCTTTGACGGATGCCGACATGTGGTATGACTATTTTAATCAGGAATAAGCAGTTCTAGATAAGAAAGAGGCCCCGGTTTACCGGGGCCTCTTTCTTTGAGTAAACAGTTGTTATTTTTTATCGTTGGGATTAGTTAGCTGGCCGAATTGCGTTGCATACAGCGAGGTTGCTGTTTCATAGTCAAGTGTAGCATCCAGCGGTGAAGACATGCTGAAATTGATTACGCTCTTGGCACCCTGTGTAACAGCGGGAGTAACTGCGGCGATCTCCTCCGCCATCTTCCATGCTTCCGCCATCAGCTGGTCTCTGGGGTATACATGCTGTACCAGGCCGATGCGCAGGGCTTCGTTTGCATCTATCCTACGCCCTGTGAAAATCAGTTCTTTGGCCATCCCAGGACCTACAATGCGGGGCAAGCGTGAGCTGCCGCCCATGTCGGGGACAATCCCCAGTTTGGTTTCAGGCATGGCGAAAATGGAGTTATCGGCAGCCAACCGGATATCGCAACATACTGCGATTTCCACGCCTCCTCCCAGGCAGTAACCATGGATGGCTGCAATAATGGGCACCGGCAATTTCTCGTACATGGTGAATGCATTCCTGCATTTCTCGATGGCATCGTGCATGGTGCGGACGTTCCATCCGTCCAGGATGCTTTCGCCTGGTATTACCACTTTCTTCAGGTCCAGCCCGGCGCAGAAAGCCTTCTCGCCAGACCCGGTCATAATAATCACACGTATGTCAGGGTGCTGGTCAATGTATTCGGCTGCCTCTTTCATACCGCCTATAAGACCCCTGCTGATGGCATTAAGGGACTGCGGCCTGTTGAATGTCAGCAGCCCTATATGGTTCTTTTCCTCGAGTAAGACATCTTGAAATGACGGCATAGGTTAATCTCCTTATATAATGATTTTTGAGGCATTATACCATTATGACCCTGAATGCTTGCCACATGAACCTACTGGGAAGATTCAAACTCGGCGAAAGGGATGTCAATGTTGGTTAAAGGGTACTCACCCAGGTAAATATTCTCTCTCCCTTTTGAAATTCCCATTGCACAGGGGTGGCCGAACACTACGTCTGAGCCGTAGAACCTCTTCCCTGTTAGTTTGTACCTGCCCAGGAAAGTGTCGAAGGTGCCGCCTCTTAATGTTCGCATAACTACATCAGGATCTGTGGTACCAGCCTGCTCAAGTGCTTCGAAGTATTGGCCCTGGGAGTTGATTGCCGATCCTCCATATGCACCTAAAAATATTTCTTTTTCATATAATTCTTTGTACCTGTCCGATATCCTCTTAGCCATATCAACATATTTGGGAGCTACAGTCACCTTTTTCAGAGCCCATGGTACCGGGTAATCGCTGACTATATTCTGTACTGCCTCCTCACTTCCCCCGATGCCTTTCATGATATCCAGGTCCAGGGCGGATGCTATCTGGCAGATCGGCCACTTGTAGCCCATCTGCCATCTTTGCTTGGCCATCAGTCCGACTTCGAGCGGCGAACCCACGCAATAGATGACCTCGGTACCCTGTTCGGCCATTTTGGTCAGGTAGGGGGTGAAATTCAGAGTCCCTTCCGGGTAATACATTCTTACACTCTTAATGCCGAATTCCTTTTGGAGTTTTTCATCCGTCGCTCCGAATGTCGCGTCGATGTTATGCTCACCGGAGCTTGGTCCCGTCCAAGCCATAGTATGATACTGTGGGAATGCCTGCATTGCCGCGATCGCCTGGTAAATCGTTATCTCCATAGACGGGAAACCATACATTACATATGACTTCTCAGGCGGAGACGGGTCGAGACCCCCGATTGTGCCGATATTTAAAATGACTTTTTCAGGATTAGTTATTTGTGTCATGGCGGCAATCCCCAGGCCGAAGTACCCCACAATTGCCTTTACGCCGCTATCGTACACCAGGTTCCTGGTTGCCGTAGCAGCCGGTCCCGGTGCAAACCCGTCTTTGAAAATCATCTCGATTTTATATCTTTTATCGCCAATCTGTAGGCCGCCGTCCTCATTGATCAGGTCTGCATATATCTCCATGCCCGGCCGGATATTCTGTCCCCATAAGGCTGCCGGCCCGGTGAAAGGCATAATGCAGCCAATGTTAAGTGTTGGTTGTTCGGCTGGTATCTCTGCTTCAGGTGTGCAGGCCAGGATAAGCAGGAGACACAGGCAGACCGGTAGTATCGATAATATAGCCGCGAGTTTTCGGGTCATTTTGCACAGCCTCCTCGTCTATTTATTGCTCAGGGCAGCGATTTGAAGTCAATAGCAATCACGGTAACATGCGGTTCTAATTCGGATTCGGGTACTGTTACCACCAGGTCGCCGACCGGGTCATTGAAGCCGCTCAGTTCCTTGCGCACCTGGTCAAACAGTGTAACCCGTTTGCTGTAATTAAGGCTGTTTCCCGTGCCCAGCACGTATATTGACCTGACCTTATTGACATGGACGGAGCGGACAGTGATGGATTCATAAGGTTTGTTAAACAGGTGAAGATAAATAGTATTTCCGTTCCGCGTAGAGGGACCATAAAACTGCCAGGGTTCCAGTCCCGGCTTTGTCCCGTTAATGCTGTCGTGGTTGCGTGCCATCCATGACGTTATCTCGTTGAGACGTTCTATCTGCTCCGGCGGCAGTTGACCGTCACCCATCGGGCTTACATTCAATAACAGGTGCCCTCCCTTGCCTGCCACCTCGCACAGGGTCTGGATCAGTTCAGTTGTTGATTTATAGGAAGGATCGTCCTTGTTGTAGCCCCAGCTGTCATTCATGGTCATGCATATTTCAAAAGGTCTGGGAGGGGGTGTTGACGGAATGAATTTCTCGGGTGTATCGAAATCTCCCTGCCCGTAAAGACGGTCATTGATCTTTATACCTGGCTGGAGCTGCCTAACCATGGCACCCATCTCCTGTACTTTCCAGTCGGAGGGTTTATGCTCGAACTGGCCGTCGAACCAGATTATATCGATTTTCCCATAGTTGGTAAGTATCTCCCTGACCTGGCCGAACATGAAATCAAGGTATCTTTGCCATTGTTCGGGAGGTGGCAGCGGCGCACCTACATAATAATGATATGGCTTATTTGCCTCGGTGAAAGCGGGATAGTCAGGCGCATGCCAGTCCTTCATATTGAAGTAAAGCCCGACGCCCAGGCCTTCTGCCCTGACTGCATCTACATATTCCTTCACCAGGTCTTTGCCCACTGGTGAGTGAATGACGCCAAAATCGGACAGCTTTGTATCGAACATGGCATAGCCATCGCCATGCTTGGTGGTCATGACCGTGTACTGTGCCCCGGCTTTCTTAAAAAGCCTGGCCAGGGCAGCAGGGTCCCATTTCTGTGGGTTGAATGTAGAGGCGCTGCTCTGGTATTCCTTTACTGTCATGCTCTGACAATACGGCATGGTGAAAGTCCCGCCCGCCAGCGGCCAGGATATCTCCACACCCTGCTGTGAAGAATGTGACCAGTGAATAAATATGCCGAAGCGTGCATCTTCCCAGGTAGTGAAGTTATCTCCCATGTATGTGATGTTCGGACCGGCTGAATCGGGAGTTGGAGCGCAGGCTGGGATTGTTGATAGTAATATTAGAACCAGGATAAGAACCGCCGTTGCCGTTAATTTAAATGGACCCTTTGGTGATATAAGCGGTTTTCCCTTGAAACAGCCGACAACAGTAAATAAATCGATTTTGCTCATCCTGCCTCCGAATAATGGAAATTATGCCGCCGAACCTGACCCTGTGATACTGCTGTGTGTACGGCTATCATAAATATAAAGGCTGCCAGTGTCAAGAATCGGATAAGTATGGCAGTCCTATTGGATCATGGTATTGCCTGGCCGGGAAGTCCACCGATCTGCTCGCCGGGATGGCCATCCCCAGCCCTCCCACCGCCTTCATGGCTTCCATAACCACCTGCTTGAAGGGGACTTTAACGGGCGTGAGCTCAAGGCTGACTATCTTAGGTCCCCGTGTTGGCATTTTATCCTGTAGCATTGGCCCTCTGCTTTTCCTCAAAGCCTGTTTGCCGGATTGCAATGTTCTATCTTTTGAGGGAGATTTGACTACCGTTGACGGAGGAAAGAAAAAAGTTACATTACCGTTTGATAATATGCCCCGGTTACGCGTTGCCTGCTATGCCTGTAAAAGCGCAGCCCTGCTCATGGGGACTGACGGCATGCCAGCAACGGCGAATCCTGCTTCAAGGGCTTTAGATACGGTGTCAGTGAAGGTATCGACGGTTACGTGTATTTTAGGTTCAACCAGCAGCAAGTTCCCTCCCGGTTTCAAGGCTGCCCTGATTTCAACCAGGAAGCGCTTTTTATCCTGCACCTCATGGACCATCCAGAAAGCCAGGGTGAAATCCGCTTTTTCACGCAGGCCCAGGCTTTCTGGCGTGCACTGCTGGAATTGCATACGGCTGTCCAGTCCTTCATGCTCTGCCTTGCGCCTGGCCGCTGCCAGCATCTCTTTCTGCAGGTCCACGCAAATGACCCTGCCTTCCTTACCCACCATTTGTGCCAGGGTACGGGAGAAAAATCCCATGCCGCAGCCGATATCATATACGGTCTGGCCCTCTTCGACCATCCCCTGCAGGACTTTCTGCGGGTCCTGCAGCCACCTGCGAACGGGATTATCGAAGGTGAAGCAGAACCACCAGGGGCAGGTGCCCTTCCTGTACAGCAGTTTATCAGCTAGAGTCAAGATATCCTCACAGTCAGGCCTTTGCAGGCGCATTTATCCTGCTCTTCCGGAACTTCGCAATAAAGGCAATCGGTCCCCTCAAGGTATACGCGATGCGGTAAATAGTGCCGGGGACGCAGATAGTCTGTTTTTTCCCGGCGGCCCGCCATGATTGTGCCACCACGTCTTCAGCGGATATCCAGAGGAAAGCCGGTATATAAGATAAATCGGTGCTGCTGAACTCGCCGGTGGAATGAAACCCGGTACGTGTAAAACCCGGGCACAGCGCCTGCACTGCCACGCCCGTGCCCTTCAGCTCTATCTGAAGGCTTTCAGAGAAGGCGACCAGGTAAGCCTTGGTAGCCCCATAGACTACATTTCCGTCAGCGGGCAGGAAAGCGCCCAGGGATGCTACGTTAATAATGATTCCCTCTCTGCGCTCTCTCATACCGGGCAGGGCGGCCCTGGTCAGGAGCGTGGCCGCCGTCACATGGACGGCTACCATGTCGAGCGACTTGCCGGCATCGCAATCGGCGAATCCTCCCAGCGCGCCGAAACCTGCGTTATTGATGAGCACGGCCAGGTTGCCGGTCTGCCTTATTTTCTCCGCGGTCAGGTCCATACCCTCTTCCCGTGAAAGGTCGCAGGGCAGTACGCATACGGCTATAGAAAAATGGTCCTGCAGCTCCTTTGCGATGGCTTCCAGTCTGTCCCTGCGCCTGGCTGTCAGGATAAGGTCATAGCCCAGCGAAGCCAGCTTGCGGGCGTAGACTTCACCGATACCGGAGGATGCCCCCGTTATCAGCGCCTGTTTGCCTTTTCCGTTTTGCATCTTTTTCCCTTTTCAGTGCAGGTCTATCTTACTCAGGCTTGATATCGGTAATATATGAGATGCCGGCGATGGCCCGTGTTATACGCGTGGTGTCCAGCAGATGTCGCATATCCACGAACTCGCCTTGGCGTGCGATGCGCCTTATCTCGCTGTCCAGGTCCAGGGTATGCTGCCACTGCAGGTTCTCAAAAACCACGCCATGGTTATGAAGCAGCATTTTCTTGTTGCCAACATTGGCCGGATGCATATAAAACACGTTATCCAGGGCCTCTTTGGACAGTCCCGACCGATCGGCGGTCAGATCCAGCCCCAACCCGAAGCTCAGCATGGTCCTGCCGGGAAACTTGGGCTCTGTATTGATGTCCATCCACCGCTCGATGTTCTCCGGGTCTGTAATCAGGCCCTGGTTAAGCGGTGCAAATTCCTTGATCGGGGAGATTCTGACGCCGGAGCTGAAAAGCGCATCCAGGTCAGCTACCATGGCCACGCTTACCAAGCTGCGGTGCGGCGTCTGCCGCTGGCGGGCGATAGCGAAAACAGCTTCATACAGGTCTCCCAGCGTGATGGATATGCCTTCGCCTTCATTCTCCACCAGCATAATATCGTTAAATTCGCCGTCTAAAGCTAAATTAAGACCAGTATGGATTACGACTTCACCTGTATCTTTTTGGGGGATGAGGAAATCGGGCGTGTCATTGCCGTCGGTGGGCAGCCATACCATGGTGCCGCCGCTGGTCATCATTTCACCCAGCAGGGGCAGACAATCTTCCAGGCTGCCGCCCAATGCGCCCAGGCCGATGGAATACTCGGCTTCCGAAAAGTGCCGCTGCCTGATATCATGTGGCTCCAGCGTGGCATGCATAACTTTCATCAGGCTGCCCACGATTTTCAGCCTGGCGACGTGATCGGAAGAGTGGTAAACGTAAAAGCTGGTATTTCCTCTTTGGTAACGGGGAAGAGATCTCCAATCTTTCTCGCTGCGCTTCATATTATCAAGGGTAGAGCTTTGACTGACGGCCTTTTCCACCGTATCGTGGATAACGAAAACGCTGTCCATGCCGGCCATTTTTAGTACCTGGGCCGGGTATTCGATAAGGCAGCAGAGGCAGACATGGCCGTTTTTCCCGGCCAATTTTTTATGCGTGGCCAGCAAGACCCTGATGCCGCCGCTGCTCAAATAGGGGACCCCTGCCATATCCAGTACCAGATAGCGGTCATCTTCCTTCAGCAGTGTTTCAAGCTCTTTGCCTAAACTGGCAGCTTCAAAGGCATCCAGCCTGCCTTCCGGTACCACTACCAGGATGCCGCTGTCACGCTGCGATTTGATGTTCATTAGCTAAGTTCCATAATAATACATGAATGGGTTTTTTACATCATCTATTCCCGTCACCAAGGCCCGTGCCTTCATGCTGGTCTTAGTGTTAATTAGCCTGCAATAAAATAATAATCGGGCATATAATGCTATTCACCACATGATATAGTGCAGTGTGCACTGCTTCTGACAATAAATTCGGGCGGGTAAGGGCCAGCGTTGGCTTGAAGTAGCTGTTCTATGTTAAGATACGAATTGGCATCGGTAAAAGTGGTTTAACTGACAGCGTTGCTGTACTAAGGAGGTTGTTTATGCCGATATACATAGCACTCACCAATGTTTCTCCGGAAGGGAGAGAGGCTATTAAAAAAGACCCCAAACGCATCAAGGCCAATAATCGTGAAATCGAGGCCATGGGCGTAAAAATACTGGCACAGTATGCCACCATGGGGCAGTACGATTTCATCAATATCTTTGAAGCTCCCGACGACGATACTATATTCAAGGTGGCCCTGAATATTACCGGACGGGGAATCGATAAGGTCCAGACTTTGAAGGCAAAGACGCTGGACGAGTTCATCGCCGCCGCCAAATAAAAGCAGCCATAGTTTGATCATTAGTCTCAGGAAGCTATAGCCGTATATTAAAGGATGTTTTGACACGCCTGTCGCAGGGCTGAAGCAGGTTTTACCCTGCTCAGATAAGGTACATGTCCTCCGCCGCTCGCAGCAGGTCGTCTCTGAAGCTGGGATGTGCGATGCTTATAATATCGAGTGCCCTGTCCCGGGTGGACCTGCCCTTCAGGTTGACCACCCCGTATTCCGTGGCCAGGTAGTGGGTATCCATCCTGGGAATGGTAATCACGGTACCCGGGTCGAAGCGCGGCACCACGCGCGAGACCTTGCCGTTTTTGGCGGTGGAATAAAAAGCCTGTATGGATTTACCCCCGTTGGAGTCAAACGCCCCGCGCACAAAATCAAGCTGTCCTCCCGTTCCACTGAACTGTGAGCCGGACATAAATTCCGCGTTGCACTGGCCCAGCAGGTCAACTTCAATAACGGTATTAACGGAAATCATGTTATCGTTTTTAGCGATAACCGCAGGGTTTTCAGCATATGAAGCCGATCGGCTTTCCATGCTGGGATTGTCATTGATGAAGTCGTACATCCTCTTTGTGCCCTGGGCCACTATAAAAACGTGCTTGCGGGAATGCAGATTTTTCTTCCGGCCGTTGATGACTCCTTTTTCTATCAGGTCAACCATGGCTGGCACGAAGACTCCCGTATGAATGCCCAGGTCTTTGTGGTTTTTCAACATATTTGCAATGGCGTTGGGAATGCCTCCCAGGCCCAGCTCGATAGTGGCCCCGTCGGGGACCATCCCGGCAATGTACCCGGCAATAATATCATCCTCTGGCTTCATCTTCGGCACAGGTATCTCTATCAGGGGAACATGGTTTTCCACGACGGCATCCACCTCGGAGATGTGAAGGAGCGAATCACCGAATACCCGCGGCATGTTTTCATTCACCTCGACCATCAGTGTTTTACAGTTTCTGGCGGCCGCGGAGGAGTAGTCATTGACTGCGCCGAAGGTAAAATAGCCAGCCTTATCCATGGGAGAGACGGTGGTGACTACCACATCGATATCCATGAGTTCGCTGCAGAATCGTGGTACCTGGTGAATATAACTGGGCACGTAGTAGCTGAGACCTACTTTGACCCGGCTTCTGTCGGTGGTCGTTACGAACCATGAATAGGCCTGGACACAATCGGCGAGGTTCGGCGACAGGATTGTTCTGGCGGAATGCTCCATAGGCAGGCTGGAGTAGACCTTGATATCTTTTAGATCGTCCTGCCGGATGTGATCGGCGATGGCGGCCAGCAGGGCTGGTGGTTCGGAGATGGTGGCCCCGTACACAATTGTATCGCCGCTCTTCACCCGGGCTGCGGCCTTTTCAGGGGTGGTCAATTTTTGCTTGTATTGTGCTGTCAGGCTTTTCATCTCGCTTCACTTATATATTGTTTTCAAACCAGTATATGGATTCCATTAGATCAGGTACATATTCTCGGCTTCCCTCAGCAGACTGTCCCTGAAGGCGGGGTGTGCTATGCTGATGATATCCAGCGCCCTGTCTCTGGTGGACTTGCCCTTTAAATTCACAGCCCCGTACTCCGTGACCAGGTAGTGGGTATCCGTGCGCGGTGTGGTAATTACAGTACCGGCTTTAAAGCGATGCACTATCCTGGACACTTTTCCGTTCCTGGCTGTTGAGTTAAATCCCAGTATAGATTTGCCGTTTTTAGCATTATAGGCGCCGCGTACGTAGTCAAGCTGTCCCCCGGTGCCGCTGAACTGTGAACCTGACATGAATTCGGAATTGCACTGGCCCAGAAGGTCGACCTCGAGTATGGTATTGATGGAGACCATATTATCATTCAGCGCTATTACATCCGGATTGTTGACATATGAGACGGGATAGCCCTCAATAGAGGGATTGTTATTCATGAAATCGAACATACGCCTGTTGCCTTGTGCAAATGTAAATACGTTTTTCCGGGCGTGTATGGTTTTCCTTTTTCCCGTTATCACGCCGGCCTCTATCAGGTCGACCATGCCGGAGCAGAACATCTCCGTGTGTATGCCCAAATCTTTATGGTCTCTTAAGTGGCGGGTGACTGTTTCCGGAATACGCCCCACCCCCAGCTGTATCGTCGCTCCGTCCGGCACCATCCCGGCGATATATTTACCTATAGTCTCGTCTTCCGGTGTCGGTGCGTAATTAGGTATTTCCGGAAGAGGCAAATGATTTTCAACGACGCAGTCTACTTCGGAGATGTGCAGATGGGAATCACCGAAAACCCGGGGCATGTATTCATTGACCTCGACTATCAGCTTTTTACAGTGCCTGGCT
>JAFGLP010000129.1 GCA_016927965.1 Dehalococcoidia bacterium | reverse complement strand
TATGCGGGTCTATCAGTTCTCCAAAATGACCGGTAGTCAGGCGTATGGCCATGGAATTAATGGTGAAATCTCTACGGGACAGATCATCCAGTATAGTACCGCGTTCTACGACAGGCAGTGAACCGGGAAAGGGGTATTTCTCGCTGCGAACGGTAGTCAGATCCAGACTGAAATTATCGTATTTCAGCTTTGCGGTACCGAAACGTTGATGTACCGTCAACTTTGCGCCGGTCGCACCTGCTAGATGCTCCGCCATCCTGATGGCATAACCCTCAACCGAAAGATCAATATCCAGATTACTTCGCCCTAAGAAGAGGTCACGGACTACCCCACCCACCAGGTAAAGTTCCTCACCACGGTCCGCAGCATACGCACCAGCACACGTAATAATTTCTGCGATATAGGACGGGATACCGGCCTTTACTCTTTCAGTAAGATATACCATCCTGTTTCCTGAGTGTATTGTTTCTTCGAAGCAAGCCTTTTATACTGCAAATGATCATAGCATGAATAAACGCTGTGATATAGTCGTATTCACCACTTTATAGCTATGGATTGTTAGAAAATGAAAAACTCTACGCAGGATAAACCGGGCGCTTCTCTTGCGATCAGATGTGAGCCTGCGTATATTTATTGGTCCTGTACCTGCCTACACGCTGCTGCCATGATTTTTTATAGATTTTTTTTCTGCTGCCGCCTATTTCCCTGATTCTTCCGCCCGCATCATAGACCTTATCTTTAAGCAAATCACGTGTCTCATGTCCGGACTGAGGTGCGAGAATAAACGCAATAAGCAGCCCGGATGCCACTCCAAGCACAGTCCCGGCGGCAAGCCATATATTAGATTCACGCTTATTCATAATGTACATCCCGTTGTATCAAATATCAAAATAGATTTCTTATTACTATATTACATGAACTACTTTGCTTTGGGAAGACCTGTTGTATACGTACGGATAGGTGGTGGACAACCGGAAATTCCAGATGACAGGAAGAAAAAACTACATCAACCAGGTTACAACGGCAAGTATATTCCAGGTTACGATAAGCCCCATGCCGATATTTACCCAGCGTAGTAAATGCATTTGATTGAACCGTGCAAGACCCAGCACAATCACACCCATCATGGCCAGCTTGGCCACTGCAAACACGTAAATATTCCCCATAGAAGCAAAAATGGGGTTAAGCTCAGGTGCACCAATTGAAAGCAGGAACATTGTCAGCAGAAGGTCCGCCAGATTGAAACCGATAAATAAAGAGCCCGGCTTATAATGGGCACTCAAACTATATGTTATCTGTCTCATACAATCACCCGGTACTTTAGTACTAGGACTATTATACTAGATGATTTTGACCAATGACAACCCCCCCTGAAGAAATTAGTAAGCAGCCGGAGAAATATTCAGTGCAGTTTTTTTATTCTGCCAGCTTCTTTCCCAGCTCAAATGCGGCTGCAAGCTGGTCCGGGTGGTCTTTTATCTGCCCTTTTTCATCCACACTACGTACCAGCAATTCATCCAGGTATTGAGCGTCGATCGCCTCAAAAAAGTACTTTACGACAAGGACAGAGCCTTCAAAGAGATTTTTACCCTTAGTTGCACCTACAGCTATGAACGCTCCCCGTTTAGGTGAATGCGGTATAGGCTGTTTAAGCAGATACTTACGTGCCCATATCGCCTGACAGCGGTCTATAACAGCTTTCATCTGCGCGCTGAGACTGTAAAAAAACATCGGTGATGCCACAATAACGGCATCAGCTTCCAGCAGTTTATCATAGACAGCATCCATATCATCCCTGATGACACATTTGCCATCCCTTGCGCAGCCGTAGTATTCCTTGCACGGTGCTATTGTGAGTTTATCGATAACAATTTTCTCGATATCAGCACCGCAGCTCTGCGCGCCCTGCAGTGCCTGCTCGAGCAAAAGGTCGGTATTACCTTTGATACGCGGACTACCCATTAGTCCCAGAACCTTCATCATACACCTCCGGTAAAATAAACAGACCTTAATGTACTTGCGCAGCGTGGACCTGTCAACCCTTCAGGCGTTAAACACATGTAAGCACCGGCCCTTGCGGCCATCAGCCCACCAGGATTCCGTCAAGCAGTTTCTGCAGTTCTTCTTTGGGATGATAGCCGATAAGCTTCTGAGCAACCTTTCCTTCCTTGAATACGATCAACGTAGGAATACTCATAACACCAAAGTTGGCTGCCAGTACAGGATTTTCATCTACATTGATTTTACCGAAACCTACTTTGTTCTTATACGCCTCAGCCAGTTCTTCAACTACAGGACCCACCGCCCGGCAGGGCCCGCACCACGGTGCCCAGAAATCAACCAGTACCGGCATCTTTGCTTCGACTACGTCTTTTTGAAAACTGTCCTGAGTGATAGCGCTTACTTTTTCAGACATTTTTCCCTCCCTGATTTCACTATTCCTTTTTACACCTGTCAATGGTATAAACATACGGCTATTTCTTTTTACCCTGCAGATAATCTATCATCGGCTGTGTTACCAGCGGCACAAGATCACCGATCATATGTGGCATAAGGTTATCCATAACTCTGGGCATGATATCCGGCATCTGCTCGGCCATATAGTCGGGCATGGGTATAATTTTACCAACGCGGTCTAGCATAACAGACATCACTTTGGGCATCATCATAGGCAGCAGCCTGGGGAATAGAACGGGGAACATCGGTTTCATAAGGTTGAGTGCCCCCGGAATTTTACCCATGGCTTTCATCATACCACCCATGCCGAAAGGCATGGCATCTATCATTTCAGGCCACATGGTACCCATAAGGTCCGCGAAACCCTGCGGCGTCATGAGCGCGATCATAGCTTCGAAGACCGCCCACTGTTTCTGTACCTCGGGATTCGGGTCCGGGAAAGTATATCCCAACGCCGAGGCTGCAAAACGTGACAGGTCTACGATTTCGACGGGAATCTGCTTCTTATCGGCAGTCACTCTGAACTGGAACTGACAGCACGGGCAAAGCGCCACCATTTTCTCCGCGCCGGCCTCGATCACTTCGTCCAGCCGCACCTTACCCACATCGGCAGCTACCGGTGGGTCCTTGATCAGCGTCAGTACACTGCCGCAGCAATGAGCTTTTTCATGATGGCTGTGCATCTCTACAAAATTTACATTAGGGATAGCCTTGATAAGCTCGCGGGGCGGCTCATAGACACCCGATGCACGTCCCATATGACAGGAATCATGAAAGGTCACCGTCACCGGCTCCCGGTCATTCGCAGGAAAGGTGAATTCTTTGGCAGCGATCTTCTCCGCCAGTACTTCACTGTAATGTTTGGCTACTATGTTATACTCAATACCCAGCTTCTCAGCCCACTGCGGGTAAACATGACGCCACATCATATCGCAGGCAGGGCATGAGCATACTACCGTATCGGCTCCGGCCTCCTTGATCGCTGCGATATTCTTCCTCATTATCGCTTCGAACACATCCCATTTTCCGCATACCAGCATGGGGGTACCGCAGCAATTCTCTTTTTCCCCCACATAGGTGAAATCAACGCCGGCTTCATCGAGCAAGCGGACGCTTGCCATACCGATATCATGTTCCACATAGCTGGCAGTACAGCCGGCAAAATAAGCGTATTTGGCTTTGTGAGGCATGCTGTGTTTTTCCTTCAGGTCCTCCGGGAACCAGATGCTCCTGTCCTTGCGGTAGCCCGCCCAGATATCTCCCTCTTTCCTGAGGGCAGCGGCCATCATCTCGAAAGGCGGTATGGTCATCCTCTTCTCATCATGTATGAGAATACCGCGCATTTTCATCCAGGAAGGCTCGATGGGCAGAGCGGCCGAGCAGCGCAGGTTACACATTTCACAGGTAGTACAGGCAATAAAAGCATCAACCATATACTGGCTCCATTTCTCTTTGCCTTCCATATACTGCCTCAGCCAGTACCACCTGCCTCTGGGACTCTGGCTCTCCCAGCCGCGGCCGTAAAACTGGTCGCATTCGGAAACACAGTACCCGCATTGAGAGCAGGCGTAAGCATACCATGCCACATCGGCCGGGATATCGCGCACCGGTTTGAGAGGCATCTCACCGACTCTGGTGATAACAGCGTTGCCGAAACGGCGTACCAGCGGCTCAAAGGCACTGGCGATAGTGAGCGCTATGCCTACAAGTCCACCTTTAGTCACCTTGCCCGGATTCATTATGCCGCGCGGGTCTACTTTTCTCTTGAATTCCTTAAGGCGGGTCAGTCTATCCTGACCTAATATACTGTCAGCTTTACTGGCAAAATAGATACCTGTTGCATAAGCCCTTCCACCGTATTTCTCCGCGATCTTGATGACGGTCAAGGTCAAACTGAAGACAAAATTATAACTGAATTTACGCTGGTCGCTGGGTATAAATCCCAGAATTACAACCTCAGGTTTCCCCCCCACGCTTTCCCTTATAATCACACCCTCTTTTACGATAGGCTGATCGATTTTAAGCTCGATCTCAGACATGACATCGCCAAGCGCAGAAAGCGGTATTACCACCTCGGCAGGCACCAGGCTGGGGCCAAGCCGTTTAACCACCATGATTTTAAAACGGTTCTTCCATTCATGCTCGGCAATACGGTTGCTCAATACCTCACCCTGGCAGGGCTTAAGAAGCTCAGGCAAAGCCTTCATAACCTGTTCTTTATCTTTGGCATTATACGCAATGATTGAAATATATGAAGCAGGAAGCAGAACTCGCTCTTCAACCGGATG
>JAFGLP010000128.1 GCA_016927965.1 Dehalococcoidia bacterium | reverse complement strand
GTTCAGCTCAAGACTGGTATCTATCTCTTCTTCACTTAGCTCTACGGGAGGTTTCTCAGGGAATTTAAACCTGATGCGGTCAAACCCACCCCCGGAATTTCCGCATTCGTATTGAAAATCATACTCCGATGCAGGTGGTTCACCCGTCTCTGCCATTTTCCAGGTAGCCAGGATCATATCGGATGTCCAGCGGTAATCTCCCAGCAGCTTCATCATGGGATTTTCCATCATCTGCAGCGCTTTTTGCGGGCACAGGTCAACACAATAATGATCGGTGCCCTGACATGACGGGCCGACGCATACATGCTGATGGGGAGCTGTGAAATATTTATAACCGGGTTTCAGTATATGAACACCCTGCGGACAAACTTCTGCGCACTTGCCACACAGAGTACAGTCGTCACTGCGCCGGATTATGTATTTAGCTAGTTCATTGCGATAGCGCGGCGGCGCGGGTTTAATCTCGCGCTGCACTTCAGCCTGCTGCACAAGAGTTTTCTGTGTATTTTCAGGTATGTTTACATCAACTATTTTTTCTTGAACCAAAGATTTTACCAAAGGTCGACTCCTCGAGCTCGTCAAAGAATAACGCACGCCCTACCTCACCCCTTAACCTCCGGACCTCGCGTATTCCCATGGCGCCCATCATTTCAATTAATTGATCATGCCAGGCTGCAATCAGGTTTACCATGCGCCCTACGCCGTATTTAGCATCTATTTCCTTTATCTTCGCAGGGCAGGCATGCTCAGGATCGCACACCCGGCAAAGATGGCACTCAAGTGCTACCAGCAGCGGCAGTTCAATGCTGACCAGGTCAGCTCCACATAGAATCTGCTTTGCCATGTGCTCTGCCAGAGCAATGCCCCCTCCTGCTACCAGCGTGATCTCATTCCTGCTACCGTTCTTTACAAGAGCATCATGCACCTGGCGGACCATGTCTTTAATAAATTCAGGTTGCTCAACACCGGACTGGTCTCCATTAATATCTGCAACGAGGTGTAATACTTCCATATTTTTCTTACAAGCAAGCTCAATTGCACGCTGTACTCCGCCAGAATCCATGATCAGCCGTACGGCAATCACTATGCCGTGATTTATATTCTTGATATCTTTGATACGCTGGTCGGTCCTCTCGTCATCGCTTACTTCCACCAGCTTCATTTTTTGCAGCAGTTCCGGCCGTGGGAGATCAGCACCTGCCCCCAGGAAAAAAGCCAGGTTAGGCAGATATTTGTCTACATCATTCCCCACCAGCCCCCAATCCGATGAATCAACCAGCATTATCAGCCCGGTCTGTGACGCTGCCTCTTTGAGGACAGGCAACAGTCCGGGAATTCGGTATGCTTCAGGCATCATATCGATGATCATGGGCATCGGGATATTCACCAGCGGGGGCAGCTCACGGCCTTTTCCATCCGCATCAAAATGCAGTACAGCAGGCTTCCTGCCTATATCCACCGCCGTGCTGATATATTCCCTGCCATGGATGCCGTCACGGGTGGGACGGACAATCTCCGACATATCGGTCCACATGGAATCAAAGCCGGGGCCCGTGAAAGGCCCGCGGTATCCCGCCCCTGAAATCGGGATTTTGGCAGTCTCAGCCTGCGCCCAGGTGGTCTCAATGATGGCAGGCGTCCAGTACCGGTTGCCCAGCCGCTCATAAACCGGGTTGGCGGCCAGGGCCAGCACGCCCTTAGTACACTGTTGCACACAGGAAAAGCAGCCCATACACTGGAAATAGATGGAGTCCACTTCCTTAAGATCGTGGATATACTCTGTTTCCTGCCGGTAGCGGTCGAATACGCAGGCTTTTTTAACACAGTTATGACACCTGGCGCAATCTTCACGCCAGTCGACTACACCGCATTTGCCGATGCGCGGGCGCCTCGGCGGAACAGGATAGGTTTTGATTTGATATTTCTCCGGCATATGCTTCCCCTATTTAAACAGCAGCGTCAGCTATAAGCTGCGTCGCAACTGCTTCGTTGCCTCCTGAGAGAATATGCACTCCCCGTAAACCGGGCAGGCCTTTAACCTTTTTTATTATTTCAGCACATATTGCGATGCCTTCTTTTTTCTGGGCATCCTCATCACCGGCTTGTTCCAGCCGCGTGATAATGCTTTCCGGTATGACTAGATCCGTATACGTTTCATTCAGCCTCCTGGCTTCAGTAGCACCAGTCAGGGGCATCACCCCGGCCAGTATGGCCGTTTTATCCGTAACACCTTCGCTTTTTATGGCATCCAGCCACTGTTTAAACTCATCGATGTCGAACACGGCCTGTGTCTGTATAAAATCAGCCCCTGCCTTTACCTTCTTTTTAACACGGATTACGTTAAGCTCCAGCGGACGCAGGAAGGGATTGGCCACAGCGCCGATCAGCATGGCAAAAGGACCTTCAATCTTTGTCCCGTCCAACAGCAATCCTTCATCAACCATCCTTCTGACCACGGCTACCAATTGGATTGAATCGATATCGAACACGTTGGCAGATTCAGGAGAACCAGTCAAGGTCTGGTGATAACCTGAAAGGCAGAGCACGTTCTTTATTCCCAGGAATGCCGCTCCCAGCAGGTCGGATTGCAGAGCTATGCGGTTCCTGTCACGTGTGACCAACTGGTAAACAGGTTCTACACCTGATCGTTCCAGGCCAATAGAAGCAGCCAGGCTGGACATTGCCACTCTGAAGTGATTGTCGGCCACATTTACGGCGACGGGGCCGTTTTTCAGAGCTTCTGCGCAGCTCTTCAGCGCAGAAGCTTCCGTGCCTTTGCGGGGCAGATACTCTGCCGTAATGATAAAATCTTTACCCTTTATTTGATTTGCCAGTCTGCTGTCAGGTTTCATATCTATCTTCCTTATCTAACAGATATCGTACTGTTTTCTCTATTCTTTACTCTCCAGCTCAAGGTCATCGCCGGAGAAGTATATCCTCGGGGACTTTTCTATTTTCTGACGAAAGTCCTCTATTTCATG
>JAFGLP010000127.1 GCA_016927965.1 Dehalococcoidia bacterium | reverse complement strand
GTGTTATACTAGTAACATCTACAACAACATAACATCATATCCGTTGTAACTGGATTTAAACAAAGACAGTTACTTTCTCAGGTCTGTTCTAACTATCAGGGATGCCCCATCGGCATATTTTATTAAAACAGCGGGCATTTCAGAAAAATATAAAACGGCAGACATTAATAATGCAGGAGGTAAAAATGAGCGGTATTAGAAGGAAACTCGTAGTGGGCATTTTGAGCTTTGCAACGGCGGTGTTTATATTCTCCTGTGCTCAGCCGGGTCCGCAGGCAACTGATGGGAAGAAAAGCGTTACGCTGTCCGTGAACCTCGGTGCACCTAAAGACAGGTGGGATGCTCTGATCAAAGCCGCAGAGCAGCAATACGAACTCAATAACCCGGACATCGATCTCAAAGTCAACTACATGGTATATCCTTACGACGAGATGCATACCAAGCTCGTCACCATGGCGGCTGCCAGGGCCAGTGCGGATATTTTATCTATCGACCAGATATGGCTGGGGGAATTTGTGGAGGCCGGTTATATCAAAGACATTACAGACCAGTCGAAAGCATGGGGTATTGAAGATAAACTGTATGCCCCATACCTGGAAGGCTGCCGGTATGATAATGGTTACTATGCCGTTTGGGCATGGACGGATGCCAGGCTGATGTGGTACAGGAAAGACATACTTGAGAGCGCCAATATTGAAGCCAGTCAGCTTCAGACATGGCAGGGTTTCCTGGATGCCGTTCCGCAAATAAATAAAGCTGCTGACAAAGCAGGTATCCAGGGTGTGGCTTTCCCTGGTGAGGCATGGCTGGTTGACTGGTGGTTCCCGTTCCTGTTCCAGAATGGAGGGGAGATCCTGGTAAAGTCAGGCGATGGGTATAAAGCGGGATTTGATAACGATGCTGGAGTCAGCGCCGCAAAGTTTTTACAGGATATGAAGGTGGCTGGTGTTGAATTCCCCACAGTCTGGAAATGGGGTGAGGAATTTGCCGCCGGCAACTACGCTGTCTGGTTCGGCGGCACCTGGGTGCTGGGCAATTTCCCGGAGGACGAGATGGCTGGTATAAAGGATAAAATCGGGGTGGACATGTTCCCGGCCCCGGCAGGGAAGCAATCGCGCACCTTGAATGGAGGCTGGTTGCTGGCAGTGCCGGAAACATCCGAAAATCCGGATATAGCCTGGGATTTCATCGGGTACATGCTGGAACCGGATGTATTGACGCCGGTACTGGCGAAATACGGCTATCTGCCCACACAGAAGGTAATTGCGCAGGACCCGCAATACGCAGGCCAGATGGAGCAAAAGATAGCTTTCTGGAAAGAGTATGAAGATGTTTTGGCTTACGGGGCAGCCAGGCCAAGCATTCCCGAATATCCGAAGGTAGCGGAGAAGCTCTATGAGGAGCTGTCTAAAATCGTTTACGAAAAAACCACGCCCGAGGCAGCCATCAGCTCAGCATCCGGTAAAATAAATGCACTCTGGCAATAAATAATTTAGGGCTTTTAGTCCGGTCAGCATATTTAGAGGACGCTGGCATAATAGCACAGGGTCAAGGGCGGCTGTGCCGAAGCAATGGTATGCGTATAATGATCTTTTTAATTAGCCGTGACCCTGATAAAATCAAGCGTGCAGCGAGACTAAAATGAGGTTCAAAGAGTCGGCGACCCCATATATAATGCTTGTCCCCGCATTGATATTAGTCTTCGGGCTGATGCTATTCCCGATCGTCTGGAATGTTTATCTGAGCCTCCACGATGTCTCGATAACCAATATAGCTAAAATCTGGGAGTTTATCGGGCTTGAGAACTTCATCACCCTGTTTATGGATGAGTGGTTCTGGAAATCGATATTTGTATCAGCCCAGTTTGTATCCATCTGCGTGATAGGCCAGTTCCTGCTGGGTTTCCTGCTGGCCTACCTGCTCAGTGGAGAAAGATGGGGCCATATCTTCCGTCCCATATATATACTTCCCTGGTTTATGTCCATAATCGTTACCGGTTATTCCTGGCAGATGCTTTACCATACCCGTTTCGGCTTGATTAACAACTACTTGCTGCATATGGATGTACCGTGGCTGGGAAGCCCGGAGCTGGCTTTGTGGAGCCTGGCGATAGCCAACATCTGGTGGGGGGTGGCGTTTACCATGCTGTTCATGGAGACGTCGCTGACCTCCATAGACCCGGAGGTACTGGATGCTGCCGAGGTGGACGGAGCTACGGGTTTCAAGAAGATCAGGTATGTAATTCTGCCGCTGATAATGCCGTTTGTAGCCATCAATCTCATATTGATAACAATGTGGACGGTCAACCTGTTTGACCTCATCCTGGTGATGACCGGGGGAGGTCCCCTCTATGCTACCAGGACAACCTCGCTGTACATGTACCAGCAGGCTTTTAAATTCGGCGATATATCAATCGGCGCAGCGACCGGGATAATACTGCTGGTTATAAACCTGGCGCTGGCATACGCGTATATTAAAATGTCGAGGCGGCTGCAGTGAAAGTAAACTCAAGATCGGTCAGGCTCTCCATACTTATAATATGGGCCGTTATCTGCATCATGCCCATTTCCTGGATATTTTCGACTGCTTTTAAGCCGAACGAGGAAGCCACCAGGTTTCCCCCGACACTTATCCCGAATGAAGCAACGCTGGACAATTTCAGCTATATTTTGAACGATGAAATCCTGTTCAGGTCCATACTCAATTCACTCTTCGTCAGTATAGCTGCAGCAGTTCTGTGTGTGGTCATCAGCGCCCTGGCGGGCTATGCCTTTTCCCGCTACCAGTTTAAAGGAAAAAACCTGCTGATGGGCCTGCTGCTGGGTTCGTTCCTTATCCCGCCGGTTGTTAATATCGTGCCTATTTACGTTGAATTCTCTTATTTGTTCAGGTCTACCAACAGCCTGCTGCAGCTCATCGTTGTTTACCAGCTGCTGATCCTTCCGCTGAACGTCTTTTTATTTAAAAACTATTTCGATACTATACCGCTGGAGCTGGAGGAATCGGCGCTGGTGGACGGCTGCTATCGTTTTCAGGCTTTCTATAAGATTGCATTGCCTTTGTCCGCCCCGGCCATTGTCGCATCTGCCATATTTGCATTCAGGTTCGCCTGGGATGAATTTATATTTGCACTTACTTTTATCAGCTCGCCTGATAAAAGCGTTTTTGCCGCCGCCATATACAATTTCGTGGGACTCTACGAAGTGCAATACGGGTACCTGGCTGCAGCGATCGTCATTATGTGTGTTCCCCCCATTATCATCCTGGCTTTGTTCCAGAGGCAGATTATCACCGGACTGAAAATGGGAGGAGTCAGAGGATAAAAAAAGAATTAACAAAGGTTGACAGCGATGGCAAAAGTTAAATTAAAAAATGTATCCAAGAAGTTCGGTAAATTTACCGCCGTAAATGGGGTTAACCTGGATATTACAGACGGGCAGTTCCTGGTATTGCTCGGGCCCAGCGGGTGCGGTAAATCTACCGTCCTTAAAATGGTTGCTGGCCTGGAGAAGCCGACCAGCGGGCAGATATATATCGGGGATGCTCTGGTTGCCGATGCTGTAAAAGAGTTTTATTTGGCCCCCAAGGATAGGGATATTGCCATGGTCTTTCAGAACTACGCTCTTTACCCTCATATGGACTGCTATGAAAATATGGCTTTCCCGCTGAAATTACGCAAGATGTCAAAAAACGATATAGATAAACTGGTACGGGATACTGCAAAATTCTTAGGCATCGAAGACCTTTTGAAAAAAAGGCCGGGACAACTCAGCGGAGGGCAGCGGCAGAGGGTTGCCCTGGGAAGGGCTATTGTAAGGCATCCTAAGGTGTTCCTGATGGATGAGCCGCTCAGTAATCTGGATGCCAAGCTCAGATTGCGGATGCGCGTCGAGTTGAAGAATATGCAGAAAGAACTCGGGATTACCATGATTTATGTGACCCATGACCAGGTGGAGGCCATGACGATGGCTGATGAGATGGCGGTTATTAACGACGGCGCTTTGCAACAGGTTGGGAAGCCGGAGGAAATCTACAGGAAGCCTGTGAATACCTTCGTAGCCGGGTTTGTAGGGAGTCCGCCGATGAACTTGCTGGATGCGGAAGTTACAGGGACAGGGGATGTAGCAATCGGGGAGATAATCCGGCTGCAAATACCGGGTTTGCCGGATATGGCAAAAAACCAATATGGCGGCAACATGATAGCAGGCATACGGCCTGAATATGTTAACAAAGACGAGAACGGAATTGCCTTTGATGTGAAGGCCGCCGAACCTTTGGGCAATATGAGAGTTGTATATTTGAAGAACGGAGATTTGAACCTGGCTGCATTACTATCAGAAGAGGACCTGAATGATAAGATAAGAGTTACATTGAGAGCAGACAAAATACATATTTTTGATAAAAAAACCGGGAATGTCCTGTTTACTCCTTCTTAATTGCAGTCCGGTTTAGAGGCCATAATAAGCTGGTGGGATTGTTGTTGCGTAGGCAGATGAACGCTTCTGGTCATCTCTTTATACTGCATGAGGGAGCGAAAGCACCCGGGTTAACTGGACCTTAATAATTCCACGCTAGTTTTATGTTTAAAAGTCAAAAGTTTTACCATTGAGTATAATAGGTATAATATAATAGCTGCTGCTACTATGGAAGAAGTGAAAATATATTATGCAGCAAACTTTTTATTGTCCTAACTGTAAGACGCCGGTTGCTTACGGCCAGCCGTATTGCACCAGGTGTAACGTGGTCCTGACGTGGCCGGGGCTGCAGACACCGGCACAGAACCAGCAGGCCTCTCAGTATCCCAACCAACAGCAGCAGTGGAACCAACAGCAGTACGGGCAACAGCAATCGTATCAAGCATCTCCAGATAGTCAGCAGAAAGGATATCAGGGTCAGAAAAAACCGCAAAAAAGGGTTGAAGGGCCGGGATTATGGGAGCAAATACAGGAATACAAGGGAGCCATTGCCAAAATAGTCATAGCCCTGGTGGTCATCGCTGTGCTGATCGGCGCATTTAACGCTTTCCAGGGCGAGATCGCCAAGCTGTTCAGTAAGCCGGTGGTGGTATCCTTCGATACCAGTTCTACGGAGATTAATTCCGGCCAAAAGACAAGTTTGCGTTGGAATGTCACTGGAACCTCATCGGTTTCCATTACTCCTGGTGTCGGATCTGCATCGTCCAGCGGATATAAGGATGTTTTCCCCATTACAACGACTACCTATACGCTGGTTGCCAGTAATATGTTCGGCACCATGCAACAATCAACTACCGTTACGGTTCTGGGTGAACTCCCGTCCATAGATGATTTCAGTTGTGACAATAACAGCATCATGACGGGCCAGTCAGCTACACTCTCATGGAATGTTGCAGGGGCGACGTCTATTTCCATTAGCCCCAATGTCGGGACCGTCTCTGCCAGCGGTACACAAAGCGTGTCTCCGGGTGAGACTACTACGTATACGCTGACAGCTTTAAATGACAACGGTAATTCCACCGCCTTGATAACGGTTACGGTAACGAAATCAGACCAGCCCATCATTACCACTTTCAGCGCCAGTCCAAGCTCCATTAAATCCGGCGAGAGCTCAACGCTGACCTGGGAAGTCATCGGCTCAACATCGATTAATATCAACCAGGGCATTAACGGCCGTGGGGCAAAAGGGTCCGAAGTAGTATCTCCCATTGAAACCACGACATATACGCTGAATGCCGGGGCAGTAACCAGGACGGTGACCATTACCGTCGATACATCGGAAGTCCAGAGCACGGCCGGCTCGACCGTTTCGGCCAGTGCGCCGGTGATAAGTAATTTCTCTCTAAGCCCGGTTTCGATTGTTTTAGGAGAGAATACAACCCTATACTGGGACGTTACGGGAGTCAGGCAGGTTACCATAGGCCCGGATGTAGGGACTTTCTCATCTTCCGGATATAAATTATTAGTACCTACCGCAACTACTACCTATACACTGGCTGTCAGCAACAGCTATGGCTCGGATAATGCCACAGCTACGGTTACAGTCAATACTACCACCGATGAAACACCCCCGGTAATTCAATCCTTTACTGCCTCGCCGACCACTATTTCAGCGGGAGATACAGCAAACCTCACCTGGAATATCACGGGAGCGACGACGATTACAATCGACCAGGGTATCGGCATCCCGTCTTCATATTATGCCCAGCCGGTATATCCTACCGAGACTACAACCTATACGCTTACGGCCTTCAACGGCGCCGGCACTGATACCGCCACTGTTACCGTTACAGTGGAGTGATGATATCGGTCCCTGCTGCAATTTAAGCTGACTGCGGAAATACTCGTTAGTGTAGTTTGATATGAAATACAAAGTATCGCATTAAATCACGCTAATAAGACAATAAGCTTATCTGTTCTCAAAAGAAAAATATGAGCAGAGCGAACAAGGGGTATTGGCAGCAGGATTATTTACCAGTTAATCTGTTGCCAGATAACAGAAAACTATTCCTGCCGCTTTCCTTCACTTTATATAGCAATTGATCGGATTTATTAATTAATTTTTCAAGGGTGGTACCATCTTCAGGGAATATAGCAATTCCCATGCTAACGGTAATAGTGATCGGATGTGTGCCAATGATCAATGGTTTGTGAAAGCCCTCTAATATTTTTTGTGCGACTTTGATGACATCGTCTTTCTGATCCACTTCCCATAAAAGCACAACAAACTCATCTCCTCCAATACGGGCAACGGTATCAACCTTGCGTAAAATATTCGTAAGACGATTGGCTGAAGCGACCAGTACCTTGTCTCCTGCATCATGACCAAACCTGTCATTAATAGTTTTAAATTTGTCCAGATCAAGTGACATCAATGCCAGCCTTTTCCTTTTCCGTTGTGAGTTTGCCGCGCCTACAGTAAAACGGTCGAATAATAGCATCCTGTTTGGCAAACCGGTCAGGCTATCATGAGTAGCCAACTCCTTTAGCTCATCCTTGAGTCTCTCGCGCTCGGTAATATCACGTATATTGCACTGGATAACTCTACGATGATCTACTAAATATGCATTGGATATAAACTCGACTGCAAACGGTTTTCCTGCCTTGGTTTCAAGTGGCAGGTTGTCGAAGCGGATGTAATCATCCCGTTGTAGTTTTTGAAAGGCCACTTTACTTCGTTTCACATCCGTAAAAGCACCGATTTGCCAGAGCATCTTGCCTATCATTTCATCCCGTGAGTATCCCAACATTGCTAATAGAAAGGGGTTGACATCTTCGATTGATCCTGTAGTCCCATTGAGAATTAATATGCCATCTTGAGCTGTTTCAAAGAGACGCCGGTACTGTAGCTCGGAATCTTTTAATTTCCGGGATGTTTGATTATGATTGGTATCTGCGCTACTAAATTGACCTGGTTGTTTTTGTATTTGTTGCCTTTTTACCATGTGCTCAGCCCCCCGTTAATAGCCGCCCATCAAATATATTTTACAATAGGTTTAAAAAATAGTTCAATAATGTTAAGGACGTTTTATTATTTATGAATGTAGTATCTATCAAATGGCTAAAGAATGATTAAAATACTAATATTTCAGAGGGTGCCGGGGAATGCAGCATTAATGATGAATGATAGCTATTGCCAGGTGGGGGAATGCCTTTACTGAAGCAAGTGCATTAAAGCGGCCAGGTTCGGTGGATGAGGTGAGAATACCCTAAGATAAACGCCCCGCTATTTAGGTACGAAGATCAGGAGCCGGTTCAGTGTGCAGTTGATCTCCAGCTTATTCCCCACGATTTTACAGCTTTCAGCGCCGAGGAGAGCGTCTTTAAAAGCGCTTTCCTGTGCCATGATGCCGGTGGGTACCGGGCAGCTCATCATGGTGGAGGTCATGTTAGTGACGATCACTTTGTTGATGTTTCTCTGATAGCTGGCGGAATAGCTGTTGCACCCTGCTGAGCCACTTACCTTGCCGCTGGGGCTGTCGAACCTGGCGCTGACCTCTTTCCCGGCTATGGCATTTTGCAGATTGCCGACTTTACCGTATTTTTCCAGCACCCATGTGCGGTCTTCGAACTGCATAATCTGTATTGTTGGTGGTGAGGGAACATTGGATGATGAAGGTGGTGTTGGTATTGTTGGCGATGAAGTCCCGGTGGATGTAGTGTCAGAGGCTGTTTCCGATGTAGAATTGCTGCCGGTATCGGCCCCCGGTGTATTTATGTTGATGCAGGCTGTGAGGCTAATCACGCTGATTAATAAAATGCTAATTAAAATCCTGGCCTTCATCAATGACTCCTTAACAATTATTTTAAACTAATATAACACTATTTTTATTCAAAGGACAATCGATGCAATCCCTATCGCAAACACACTCCACCCATGAAATATGTTAGGGTTATACCCTGACCATCAGGTCTGGAAGCCTGTTTAGCCGATATATGGAGATAGAACCATTAAGTCTATTCCGCTACATGAGAAACTGTCAGGGCCCAGATTATCAGCCCGGGATTGCTGGAATCAGTCATTGTATCGGAGACGTCGGTGATAACAATCTGTTTCAGCGTGCGGGATTGGTTGTTGGTACTGACCGGGATGGTGAGCATATCGATTAAAAACGCGGGATTAGTACCTCCCTGCCAGGCCATCAGGGTAGACGGTTCGCTAACCGTCTGGACTGTCGGGGAATCCGTGGTATATTCACGTATATTCTGTCCTACAATCAGATAGATTTCTTGCGAGGCGTTATTATCGAATACAAGCGTAACTTTGCCGGCCTGTTTATTCAAGAATTGCTGATAGGTATCAGTGGTATTTATCAGAATGAATACGTTTAATGGGTTGCTTATAGAGACACTTATTGATCCTTCATCCGGCAGAGAGGCCGAACCGTACTGCGTCATGAAAATCTGATTCTCTGCGATATAAAACGGTATCCCGTTGAAGGTCTGGAAACCGGACGGTAGACCATTGATGCGCGTAGTGAAGTTAGAGATGGAAGAGAGATCGATTTCCGTGAGGATTGTATCTCCGGAGGTGGCAGATGTTGTTGAAGACTCCTCTCTCGATACTTGTCTCTGTTCCTGCCCTGGCGCTCGTTGTGAAGAAGATGATGGTGGGGTAGCTGGTGTACCCTGGCTATTCTGATTGTTGCCTGTGAGTGAGGGGGCCAGTTCAATAACAGCAAAGACAACGATGGCTGCCAGCGCTATACCGAGGGTCAATTTAAACCAGAGCGGACTGATAAAGCTGGCGAATTTTCCTTTTGCAGCGGACTGCGGTCTGTCTGCGGGCAAGGTCTGTGTTGAGAGCCCTACTCTCAACCGGGTTTCTTCATCATCAAGCCTGACTTTGATAAACTCAACGTAATCCCTGTTACGCTCATCACCGGCAGCCTCTATCTCCACTTTCAACGGCAGTTCATCTGATTCGCTTAGTGAAGCGTATGTAGTGACTTTTACCCAGGAGGCGGGATTGCTGAACCAGATCTTTTTATATGCGCCTCCTGCATTGCGGATGATGAAGGAAGCATGTTGAATGACGTTGGGCTTAACATTGCTGAACTGAATAGAATCCGGCTCAACGGCGGGTTTAGGCTTATTTACCGGTGGACGGGGCGCCTGGTTTTTGCTTTTCCAATCGTCATCATACTGCCTGCGCTTCTCGGGGTCCTTTAACACATCATAGGCGGAATTGATCTTACGCATCTTTGCTGCTGCGGCAGCGCTGGGGTTCTTGTCGGGATGATATTTATTAGCTAATGCAGTGTAGGCTTTCTGGATGACCTCCGGCTCGGCCAGGGGATGTACCTGGAGTACCTCATAGTAATCTTCAAAATCGGCCATGTCATTTATTGCTTCAGTGCTTTGCGGTTTTTGGAGTCCCCGGAAGGAAGCAGCAGGGCGGCATCCACGATAGTTTTTTCCAGCTTTACATTGTCTGTTCTGACCGCCAGGTCAGTCCGTGAAGCCAGCCGGTTTAAGAAAGCCTTGTTAGCATCATCTGTGCCGATGGCAATTATATCTATACCGTTTTTCTTGACTATATCGGCTGTCCTGATCGTTGTTTTAGGGTCTCCTTCTCCATTCGGCATGCCATCTGTAATCAGTACAATGACCCGGGCGCCGGACATATCCTTAAGAAAGTCATAGGCCTTATCTATGGCCTTGGCTATGTGGGTGCGGTCGCCGATGCTGATGTTCTCGATAGCCTTTTCCAGTATGGAGATATCTTCGTTGGGTTCACATAAAAGTGTGGCTGATGAATCAAACTGGATCAATCCGGTATCGTAGCCCTTGGAAAGGGCCGCCCTGGCGAATTTCAAAGCTCCGCTTTTAGCCTGTTTTATCTTGCTGTCCCTCATACTGACCGAGCAATCCACCAGCAGATAGACATGGCCTGTTTGCGTTGATCCTGCTACCGGTTTGCCCCTGCGGACAATCTCGATGCCTTCACCGGGAACTGAAACGCTTCGCTGAACAGGGCCGCCGCTTTTCTCAAGAGCTTTATCGTTGTTCATCATCTGTTTCCATCCAATTATATGTCATTAATCAACGTTTTGATATCGTTTGAGTTTAAATGGATTACAGGAAGCCAGTCTATCATACAAAATACCAACAGTGATCAGCCCTGTCAATCATCAACTTCAATCCAGGTGCACAACACCCTGCGGTTGCTCATACCGATTTATTGACGGTCATTCAATACTGGAGGCCAATGGGGGGGAATTGGATGCGGTGAACCGATGATATCAGCCTCTGCTCTGCTGTCGGCTATAGTTACGGATCCGGGCGATACAGAGATTTAATAGTGACGAAGATTAAAAAATACTACAGGGTATCGTTATTGATCAAGCCGGCCGGTGTATTCATCGAAATATCAGGCGACCAGCCGGCTTGAATAGAAAATAAAGCCGTTATTACCGTTTTAGAGCTGTTTTCAAAACGCCCCTGGGGTCGCTGATGATCAAGTTCAGCACCCATACTATCAGGGCAAAAACAATTACGGAGAGCCCGAGCATCGTGGCATCAAGGTTTATCTCGAAGAACTCTCCTCTTTCTATTAAATATGCTATGACATGGTCGGTAAGCCACATAAGAGTAGCTCCCCAGAAAAACAGGCTTAATAGGCCTGTTTTATACTTATCATTGGGGGCCTGTGCGTACCATATGGCGGATGTTGTTACGGCTGCCAGTGCAGTCATGATGAGCCACATTATGCGCCTCCGCTGGCAGGTACGCTTGCCGCTTTGGGCGCCGCTTTGGACCTGGTCTTCACTTCAGCAATGATGATCATGATGGCCCAGACAACTGTTACTAAGACGGCCATGCTGGTGCCGAAGATGGCCATTTCTTGCAGCATGGGGGCTATATCAGCCGGGTTTTCCATGGCGGTCAAAAATGGCGGCCAGGGGACGACTTCTCCATGCCATACATGCTCCAATGCCAGCAATATGACTCCTCCCCAAAGAAGCTTATTCAGCCACCCCAGTCTCCTGCTCCAGGTCAATCCCGTTGCGTCGGCCTTTTGCCCGCCGGCTTTCTTCTCGTTGTTCTCAACAACCTTTTGAACGATGGTTGTTACGATAGCTTCTCCTGCGGGTACAAGAAAACATGCCATAAATGATTACCTCCTCTTACTGATAATTTATAATTTATTTACTGTGAGCTGCACATTCCCTTACGGAAGCCTCAATATCAAGGTTAATATCTTGTGAGGGCCTAGGCCTCTTTAACTCTGTATTGTAGAACAATTCATTGCTAATGCAAGTAAAAGCAAAAACAACCTATTGTTATTGCAAACAGTTGCAATAATAGCGCATGAAAGTTAAGTCTGTCAACAATAGCCGACTTTGCTGGTAGTCCCGGCTGATGGTGCCGGCGCTTCTCTAAGCGGGGAATTTGCATCGGCCTTTCGGGGCATGTTTTAGAGGGGAAGTCAGGTCTTTAAGGGTCAGCAGGCGGCCGGTCATGTTAAAACCGGCAAATTGTCAGCCTGTTGTCAGGCATTAATAAGTCAGCCGTCAAGTAATCTTTATATTACTTTAATATACTAGTTATTAAGGAGGAGAGAAATGAAAGCAAAAGTGCTGATTATATTGTTAGCATGTTTACTGGCAACAACGTTAACAGCTACAAGTTGTGTATCTTATGCAACAAGCGATCAGGTGCAGGCACTGCAGACCCAGATCAATTCGCTGAGCAACCAGCTTGGTTCTACTCAGCAGCAGCTGGCGAACAGCCAGCAGCAGTTGAACTCGGCGCAGCAGGCGCTCTCCCAGGCGCAATCCAAGCTGCAGCAGCAGCAAACAACTTATACAACCACTTCACAGCCTGCTGTCATCTACCGTACCTATCCTGTGTATTCTTACCGGTATCCCTATAATTACAATTATCCTTATAATTACAATTACCCCTATTATAATTATCCTTATTATCCCGGAACCCCGTGGTATCCAAGCCCGGCGCCAAAGCCGCCGCCGCCT